>NZ_BAAGYZ010000098.1:0-109581 GCF_054778995.1 Streptomonospora sediminis | reverse complement strand
AAGCACCTTTCGCATGTCCAGAGGGGTCTGCGGTCACGCCCGCCGTGAAAGCCCGAGGCTAACATTCACCGATCCGGACGAACGGTGTGGCGCCTCAAGCCTGGTTCCACGATGGCTATACAGGCGGCTCTCCTCACAAGAGGAGACATCGGTTTCAATGAGCGTGGTGCTCCGTCGGTGCTCGTATGTTGGGGACGCGCCCGGCACACGGCGGGACAGAACGGCACTCACCCACCATGCCGAGTCGATGGAATGGCAGGTCACAACATTTCGCGGTATTCGACGGTACCGATTGAGCTGACTTTTAATCAGTAGGTTCCGGGTTCGAGCCCCGGGCGGCCTACCGTGTCTTCGCAGGTCAACAGCCTGCATGCCCCACGGAGTGCCCGCTGCCGAGGCGGATGTTGCTCCGTCGGTGCTCTTATGTCGGTACCCAGTCGTTTGCGCAAATCAGCGGTCCTCCCGGCGCCCCGCTGGTCGCCGGAGCATCGCCTCCTCCTTGATCCTGTCGGACCAGAACGGAGCCCCTCACGCTCGCAGCGAGGTAAGCGCCAGGGCATGGCTGGGACCGCCCGGTCCAACAGCCCCGGCGGCACGGCTGCCGCGCCCGGGGCACCGCGCCCATCGGGAAGGTGCGACGACTCCAACGCAAGCTATGGGCTGCGGCCAAGCGGTCCCCGGATCGCCGCTTCAATGCCCTGTTCGACCGTATCTGCAGGGATGACGTTCTGCGGGCGGTATGGCGGGGGGTGAAGGACAACCGGGGTGCCTCCGGTATCCACCGGATCACCCTGGAGGATGTGGGGTCCTACGGAGTCGAGCCTTGCGGCCCTGTGGTTTCCGGTTCTCGCGGATCTCGAAGTGGTCCAATACCCTTCCAGAGGCGGGGTGTTGCGACGACCACTAGAACTCAAGAAGCTGGGACGGGCATTTCTGTATGGTCGTCACCGACCCCGCGCGCGCTGCCGGCGGATCAACATCTCGGCAACGACCAGGTTCACGATCCAGCCGAGCCACTGCCCGACAGGGATGCTGGCTGCGACGGCCGCTTCCACGGAACCGTAGACGGAACCCATCACCGGGATCTGTGCAAGGAGCAGTAGCGGGACGACCGCCCGCGAGGTCACGGCCAGGAACGTCAGCGCGTAGTTGCGCGCCATCCACTCCGCATGCGCCACGAAGTCACGTCGGCGGGCCGCTTGCAGCGCGAGCGCACCGGTGACCAGCCAGGCCAGCGCCGGGATGAACAGCCCGACCTGGGTGACCGGACCGCGCTCGGACATCAGCGCGACGGGCACTCCAGCCAGCGCCGACGGCAGGACCCCCGCGAACAGGTAGGCGCGCCCGACCAGCCGGTGCAGGCGTCGGCGCGCCCGCAGCCGCGGCAGGAACTGAGCCGGACCAAGGACGAGCGCGGCGAACGCGGTCAGCACGTGCACACGCAGCAGAACGGCGTGGGCGCTGTTGCGCACCTCCAGCCGTCCTGCGCCCAGCTCCGGTACCGCATAGGGGGCGACCAGCGCCATCCCGGCGGCCACCGCCGCGATCAGCAGCACGCCGACGCTCAGCTCCCGAGCGTGGACCGCACCCGTGCGCTCGGCCATCACTGTCTCCCCGCCGTGGAGCGGATTGGTCGGTAGTTCGTGGCGACGGCGGCGGCCCCTGCTAGCACGGCCGCTGTGACGGCGAGCAGTTGCAGCCACAGCCCGGCCGTGTCGCCTGCGGAGTCCGGCACGACCAACCGCGTTGCCTCGCCCGCCGCGAACAGCCCCAGCAACTGCGACAGCCCCGCGAGCGTGCCGACGGCCGGACACCAGCGCCAGGGTGCGAACCACACGAACGCGGCGGCTGCCAATAGGATGGCGATCCCCGGCGGCACGGCCGGGTAGTCGGCGCCCGAAAGGATCTGCACAACGATCCCGACCGCCGCGGTGACAAGCGCCGCCGCGGTGGCGGCGGTCGCACGCGGTCTCGTCCGGGGCTGCGGCATGGTGATCACTCTCTTCCTGCGTGGTGGGGATCCCGCACGCTGCGGGGCGCCTTCGGTCTCATCGGCGGCTCGGCTGAGCGATTCGCGGCGCGCGGTAGCGGGCCAGCGTGGCGACGGCTCCTGCGATGGCCGCCGTTGCGCCTCCCGCGAGATGCAGCGCCTGGGCGACGGCCGCGACGGCCCCCCTTTCGCCGGCGAGGTTGGCGATCCCGTCCGGATCTGCCAGGAAGCCCACGGTGAAGACCGCGCCGAGGACCGCCGCCACGGCCGGCGCCCAGCGCCACCGGGCCACGGTGGCGAACACGGCGCCGACGAGCAGGAACAGAATCTCGGAGCGGCTGCTGGAACCGGTGTTGGCTGCCCCGGGCGGCAGCGCGACGGGAAATGGGGCCCCCAACGACCACAGGGCTGCGATGCCGAGGGCGCACAACAGCAGTCCTGCGATCGCGGCCCACAGGGCGCCGGACCTCACGCGCGGCGTTTTCATTTCGACCATGCCTGCCAGCGTGCCCGGGGCCGCCCCACAAGGCGTCGCCCCGAACGCGTATCCGCGGCTGCGCAGGTGGGCGTAGCCCGCAATCGCCCCGTGCGGGCCCGGGCTGCGCCCCCGGGGGGCGGCACCCTTGTACGGGATGGCCGAAATTCTGCGGGTGCGCACGATTCGTGGGCTCTTGCCTGGTCAACCGTTGCCCGGTGGTGCGGGGGCGCAGGCCTCGCGCCGGCACGGCACCGCCGCGCTGGTCCGGGGTCTCGGGGCGGCTGCTAGCCGCTGCGTTTGCGCCGTGCGGCCTTGCGTTGCAGTGCCCGGCGCCGGGCGCGCAGCCTGCCCTGCAGCTTGCGGCTCTGGCTGCGCCGCCGGGCACGTGCACGGGCCTGCGGATCCTTGAGCTTTGTATGGTCCAGCCGCGTCAGGTACCACATCGTCCCGGCGAACACCGCGAGCAAGGCGACCCCGACGACCGCGGCGAGCACGGGCGGCATGTTGTCCGCCACCTCGACGTATCGGTAGGCGACGTCCACCCGTTGCTCCTCACCCTTGCCCTGCAGTGCGCGGACGGACCCGCCCGCCCGGAAACCTACGTGCAGAGATCGGGGCGGACCTCGCCGAGCGCTTGGAGGATCTTCGGCTGCCATTTGTTGCCCGGGGTGATGATGATGCGGGTCTGCGGCGGGGATTCCTCGGACGCGGGTACCGGCAGGGTCCCCGCCCAGCTCGGTACCGTGGGGCGCTGGTGCTCCGTGTCCACCACCAGGTCGACGGTCTTGCGCTCTCCGCTGTTGCCTGCGGGGCGCACCTCTGCGCTGATCGAGCGGATGGCGTCCCACGGGATCCGCACGGTCTTCCCCGGGAACCACAGGTTGGGCTCCTGGATCAACGCGACGCCGATGGTGTCGGCCGCCACCGCCTGGCGGGTGAACACCCGCGGGGCCACCCACGCCATCCACAGCGCGACCCCCACCGAGCCGACGAAAAACACGACGCCCCCGGTGATCTCGCTTGTGCCGATGTAGGGCTTGCCCACCTCCGTGGACATCCGGATGGCGATCGCCGCGGCCAAGGCGACCGAGAACACCGTGAGCGAGGTCCACGTGAGGGTCCGGCGCCAGCGCAGGTTTACCGACCGGGCTTCGACGGAGTTGCCGGGCAGCGGGCCGCCGGGGCCTTTCAGGTCACCGAGTATGAGATCAGGGGAGGCCATGGCCGCAGTCAATCACGGCACCTCAGGAGGACGGCGATAGGGAGCACGGGATCGGCCACATCCGGTCATTGCTGCACACAGGTGCGGAAGCGGACAGCCATGGCACCGGCGAGCAGCCGGCTTTGCCGGGGAAGGCTGCTACGCTCCCGGCTCCTGCCCCAGCCGTCGGTTCCCGGAGCCCGCCATGACATCCGATGCGCCCAGTTGCTATCTGCTCGAGTTTTCTGTCGGCAGCGGCGGTGCACGGCTCGGCGACGTGCACGCCGCCCCCGATCTCGCCGCCGCGCGGGAGAGCTTCGAGACGCGGTTCGCCGTCGATCCCGACTCCTACCTATTGATGTGGTACGGAGCCGTCCTGCACCTGTGGGTGGTGCGGTGCGGCGCGGTCACTGAGGGCATCGACCTGCACCCGTACCTGCGCAGCGGCACCCCGGCCGGCGACCGGACACTGGCCCGGGTTGTCACCCTCAAGCGAAAGGCCTTTGCAGCAGATTCCTCCGAACGCGATTGGGAGGTCTGGGAAGACGCCGACCTGGTGATGGAAACTGCCGATTTCGACTGCGCCCCTACCCTTCCGGTGCTGGGCCGGGTGCTTGAACTGCACGACCGCATCGACGCTGATCCCGGTTCCGCGGACGCGCAGCGGGCCGCTGAGGAACTGGAGGGCTTCAGGGAATCCGACGGCGAGCTTCCCGACGGTTGGCCCGCCTTGGATGCCGGTCCCCGTGCGCTTCGGCTTGACTGGGATGCACTGGCCTGTGTTGTTCCGGCATTGGAAGCCCCGCTGCTGACCTCGGGCTGGATACGGCTCGCGTGGGCCGGCGAGCCCATCCGGGTCAAGGACAGCCAGATCACCGAAGGTCTGCGGTGGGATCCCTCGTTCGCCTTGCACGTGGGTTGGAACGACCTGGAGAACGGCGAGGACGGGTGGCTCGGAACCGATTGATGAGCGTGCCGCACCGCCGGTGGGCCCGGACACATCGTCCAGTGGCGCACCGCTCGCGATCGGCCCCGCCCCGGTCGGAAGGCCGGGGCGCCGACCGCGGTGGCCGCTGCTGGGCGGCCGCGGTGTCCGGGCGCGGGTGGATCCACCCGCGCAGCTCGCTTTCGCCGGCCTGTGCCCTGCCGTTTCAAGGGAACGCCGGACACGGGAAATGGGCAATGGTGATCGCTGTTGGCCGGATCCGGAACGGCTCGCCGCACTATCGATGAATGGCGGGCCGGTCGCTATCGTTCGTGCATGAGTGCCAACAAGTGCTGGTTCTGCGCCGCACCCACTCGACGCGATGAATACTGGCGTTTTGACATGCACCGGAACGCCGACTACTCGCTTACGCCGCTGATCGTCGTGATCGAATCCCGTTGGGAGCAGGTTTCGGTACCCGTGCCGCGGTGTGAGCGGTGCAGGGTCGGGCACGGAATCGAAAAGGGGCTCCGCTGGATATTGATCGGATCTGCGCTGGTCACCGGGTTGCCAAGTGTGCTGATGGTGATCAGTTATCTGAACGGGGAACCGTGGGCGGATTCTTGGCAGATCGTTTTTCCGTGGTTTTGGACCCTCGCCGTGTTGTGGCTGTGGTGGGGGGTGCGCCGGCGCTGGTTCGGTTGGCGGCGGTTGGCTCCGCGGCCGGAGCGCCATGCGCGTGCGTACCCCGCTGTCGTGGAACTGGCTGAGGGCGGCTGGAAGTACGGCGCCGGACCGCACGGCACGTGAGCACCGGCCGGCAGCAGGGCTACGCCGGCCCTGTCGCGGCGGCACCGTTACACCAGCGCCAGGCCGGCAACGGGTGCGGCGAGCAGGCAGCCCCAGCAGACCACCCGCTCCGGCCAGGTGCCCGTGGAGAAACGGAGCCGGAGCGGCAGACCGAGCATCGCCCAGCGCCGGCCGCCGACTGCGAACGGCCAGGCCAGCGGCACCCCCGAGCGGGTCAGCGCGTCGCCCAGCACTCCGGTGAGCATTCCGGTGCCGACCACGGCGCCGATGTGCGGGCCGGGGGAGACCCCCGCGTAGATCAGTGCCAGGGCCGCGACCGCGGCGATGAGGGTGACCACCGGCCAGCTCATCAACCGCTTGCGGCGCTGCCCGCGCGGCAGGAGCTGCGCCGTCCCGAGTACGCCCAGGCCGATCGTGAACCACAGCACCGCGGCGAGCACGGCGGTGCTCAGGGCCGCGCCGAGCCCGACCACGGCCCCCGTTGCGGCGGCCGCCGCCGGGGTGTGCCACAGGAACCGGTGCGTGCCGTCGGCGACCGTGTCCCTGGGGGTGAGCGTCCGGTAGTAGACCGCGGCGGAGACCCGGCGCGCACCGTCGGCGAGCAGGCGGGTCAGCGGCCCGTGGGAGCGGGCGACGGTGGAGCCGGGGTGGTCGATGTCGGGAAGCAGCGCGGCTCCGGCACCGACGGCGGCACCCGCGAGTAGTTCCATCGGGCCGACGGCCATTACGGGGGCCATGGCGGCGGTCGTAAGGACACCGGCCAGCAGGCCGGTCGCTGCGTGCGAGGGCGCCATCATCGCTGGTCTCCAAGCGGTTCGAGGGAGAATTCCCTGGTGGCGGCTTTACCGGACGGCTGCGGGCGGATTTGCGCAGCCCCGGTTACGCGATGGGGCCGGTGCGGCGGAAAAGCACGGAAACGGCGGTCGCGGCCGCTGGAAACGGCCGGTCGGAGAACCGGTTGCTGAAGTCGCGCGGGGGCATGGCGAGATCCTCACTCGATTCGGGAGCGCTGGAGTGGCGTTGGAGTATGGCAATCCGTGCAATCCATCCTGACCCACGGCGGTGACGGTTTTCAGTGGAGCCCGGAAGGAAACAGGCGACCGGGTCAGGCCACCCAAGCGCCGACTTCTGTTCCGGGCTGTCCTGAACTGCAGTCAAGTTCGGTTGCGGAGACCGATTCGGGTTTGTTTCCGGGGCGCTGAAATGCAGGAGTCACCGGACTTTCCTGCTCGTGGCAGGTATGGCCGGTAATAAGGCCGCCCGAAAATGAGTGTGACCGGTACCTCGCGGAATAGGGGTGGTGCCGGCGCCCTGCGCGGACGCAGCACGAACCACGCGCATCCCCGCCCACGCCCGCCGAATCCGGCCGGTTCCGGCCCGTTCCCGCGGCTGCCGCCGGGTTCCCGCAGGTCCCGCGGCGCAGTCGCTCACCGGAGCCCGCCGGCGCCCCGCGACCGCCCGCCGCCGCGCCCCGCGGCGACCCCGCAGTGGCGTACGGTTGGGTGGCGAGCGTTGAGTGTGACGGGACTCATGGAGAGCGTGGAATCGCCCATGGACGCGACAAGGCACCCCGGCGACGGCGACGGAACGGACCCCGACGACCCGGATGCCTCCCGCACCGGCAACGCCTTCTCCGGTACCGGCGGCACCGTCTTCCAGTTCCGCGATACCGGCGCCGGGATCACCGTCAACCAGGCGGCCGTCCCGGCCTACGCCCCTCGGCGCGACGACGCCCCCTACACGGTCCCCGCGGCTCCGTCGGTGTTCGTCAACCGCACGCCCGAGCTCGGGTGCCTCGACACCGCCGCCGCAGCGGCTGCAGCGGCCGGCGGCACCGCCATCACCGTTTGCACCGGCCTGCGCGGTATCGGCAAGAGCGCCGCGATCCGCACCTGGGCCGCCCGCACCCGCGACCGGTTCCCCGGCGGCCAGCTCTACGTCGACTTCGCCGAGATCCCCGGCGAGCACGGTTCCCGCGACGCCAAGGACGCCATCGCCCGGGTGCTGCGCTCGCTCGGTGTCACCGACGAGTTCATGCCCGGCACCGTCGAGGAAATGGCGACACTGTTCCGCAAGCGGACCGCGCACGAGGCAACGCTCGTCGTGGTCGAAGGCGCCGGGGAACCCGCCCCGGTCCGCATGCTCGTGCCCAACGCACCCGGCAGCGCGGTCGTCGTTACCGAGGACACCACCCCGCTGGATGAGCTCACCGTCGACGCCGCCCGTTTCGTGGCCTTCGACCCCTTGGACGCGGAAGCCGGCCGCGACCTGCTCGCCGAGATCTGCGGCCCCGACCGCATCGGCGCGGCCCCCGAAGCCGCCGACCGCGTCGTCGCCCTGTGCGGCGGCCACCCCCTGGCGCTCATGGTCAGCGCCGCGCGGCTCAGCCGGAACCCGCGCCTGGCAGTTGCAGATCTGGCGGCCGAACTCGCCGACGAAGACCGCCGCCTGAGTGCCCTGTCGCTGCGCGGCGACGCCACAGTCACCGCCGCGTTCAACACCGCCTACCGGGCGCTGCCCGACGAAGCCGCACGCGCCTACCGCCGACTGGGGCTCTGGCCCGGGCCGCAAGTGGGGCCGGAGATCGCCGCGGAGGCCGCCGCAGCGGCCGATCCGGGCGCCGCCCGCGCGAGCCTGGAAGGCGCTGGACTGATCGAGCCGTGCCCCCGGCAACCGGACGCCGTCCGGTTCCGCCACGACCTGGTGCGGTTGCACGCCCGCGACCGCGCCGAAGCCGAGGAATCCGCCGAGGAGCGCTCCCGGCTGCTGCGCCGGTTCCTGGAGGCCTACCTGGTGCGGTTGGCCTTCGCCGACCGCGCCGTCACGGGCGATCGGCTGCGCATCGCCGACCACGCCGCCATCACCGCCGGGCGCAGCGACCCGTTCGGTTCGCGCACCGCCGCGCTGGAGTGGCTGCAGGCCGAACGGGCGGGCATCGTCGCCGCGGAACACGCGGCTGTGCGCGCCGGCCTGCCCGACCTGGCCTGGCCGATCGCCGAGGCCGCGACCGCGCTGTACCTGAACCTGCGCTACGTCCACGACTGGGCCGAAACCGGCCTGCTGGGCGCCGACGCCGCCCGCGGCGCGGGACGCCCGCGCGCCGAGGCGCGGCTGCGCAGCCTGGTGTCGCGCCCGCTGGCCGACCTGGACCGGCTCGGCGACGCCGGCGAGCAGGTGCGCCGGGCCGCGGCGCTGGTGGCCGACTGCCCGGACGAGCGGTTGCGCGCCTCGGTGGCGGAGTTCCGCGGGCGCTACCTCGACCGCACCGAACCCGATCGGGCCGCCGCCGCATACCGGGAGTCGCTGGAGCTGAACCTGCGAGCGCACGAGCCGCGCGGCGCCGCGTTGGCCCGGCTGTTCCTCGGGGCGGCGCTGAGCCGCTCCGGCGGCCACGCCGACGCGTTCGCCCACCTCGACACGGCGCTGGCCTGGTTCCGCGAGTCCGGCGACACCCGCATGGCGGGCCGCACGCTGCTGGCGCTCGGGAGGGCGCACCTGAACGCCGGTGCGGCCGACCGCGCCCGGCAGACCCTGGAGGATGCGGTCGCGGCCCTGGGCGGCGGCAACCCGCACTACGAGGCCCGGGCCCGCGAGGCGCTCGCCGACCTGCTGGAGGCCCAAGGCGAGGACGCGGCGGCGCGGCCGCACTTGGAACGCGCGCTGCACCTGCACACGGAACACGGCAGCCCGCGCGCCCGCGAGCTGGCGTTCCGCCTCAACGAGGCCGGCTGACACCACGAGGCCGGCCGGTTGCACGAGGCCGGGGCTGATCGGACAGGGCCCGCTGGTCGAACGACCGCCCGAGACACGGTCGGCCCGCCTATCGCGCACTGGCGTACTGACCGCAGGTCGCGGTGCAGGACGTGGCCGTCGCCGCTGCCCTGTTGCGGTCGGGCGCGCCGCCGCCCGTCGCCATCGGAGACCGGATCCGGCCGCCCCCGCAGTGGGGCGGCCCGCCGACGCGGCCGGTTACGCCGGCGGGTCGCCGGTGGTGCTGTTGGTGGTGCCGGGTTGGTCGGCCGCCTGCGGGTCGGGTGATCCTGCCGGACCCGCCAGTCCCGTCGGGCCGCGCGCGACGGGGTGCAGCACCACCCGGTGCTCGCGGGTGCCGGCACGTATGCGCAGTATGCCGGGTCCGGGTGTCTGCCCGCCGCTCGTGCGCAGGAGCGTGTAAACCGCCGCCGCAAGGACCGCGGCGGGCGCCTGCGGTGGCCCGTCCTCGCCGGTCACCTGCAACACACCGCCGGTACGCAGCGCCACCGTGCAGCCGTCCGGGCCTGCGGCCGCGGCCAGCAGCGCTCCGGGGTAGGCCGCGAGCGCCTCGGCCGCCCGAGCCGCGGCCTCCGGGCCGCTGCCCGCGGGCTCGGGACGGTAGACCACCGACGCCGACTGCGCGAGCCGCTGGTCAGGCTCGGTCGTGGCCGCCGACAGGTGGCGCATCGCGCCCGGCGGGCACTGCGCCGCCGAGCGCACACCCGCCGGGTAGCGCCGCACGGCGATCAGGCCGGGTTCGGGGCATTCGGTGTGGGTCTCGAACGACAGGGCCGGGGTGTGCTCGGAATCGGGGGCGGCCGGCGCCCGCAGCACCGGGGGAGTGTCGGGCACGGGCAGGCCGAGCAGCTCGTAGAACAGCCCGCGCAGCGCCGTGAACGCCTCGCCGGGGCGGGACAGGGCGCGTTCGGCCTGCTGGGCGTAGCGGCCCGGCGTGTGGTCGGCGATCGCCGCTTCGACCTCGCCGCACAGCCGGCCGGGCCCGCCCAGCCGCGGCGCGGACTCGGCGAACTCGGCCATCGGGGTGCCGGGCACCGCTTCGGCGCCGAACGCGCCCAGCAGCACCGGCCGGTCCAGGGCGGCGGCGTAGAAGGTCACCGAGCCGTGGTCGCCGATCACACAGTCGGCGGCGACCAGCGCCGCCTGCCACCCCCGTTCGGACGGCAGGAGCAGCAGTCCGGCTTCGCGCGCCTGCGCCAGCCAGGCGCGCACCTGCCACGGGCTGTGCAGCGACCACACGTTGGGGTGCAGCGCTGCGGCGACCCGGTAGCGGTCGGCGGGCAGTTCGGCCAGCAGTTCGGCGGCGATGCCGGGGCGCTGCCCGAAAAGCGACTCGGGCCCCCACGTGGAGCTGACCAGGACCAGCCGCCGGTCGTCACCTGCGCCGAGCCGGTCGCGGTAGTGGCCGCGCAGCGGAGCGCCCGCAAGCAGCCCGTCGTAGGCGAGGTCGCCCACGCACGCGGTCGCGCCGGCGGTGTGCGGCGAGGCGGCGGCGAGCTGCGCCTCCTGCTCGGGATGGGAGACGGCGAGCACGATCCGCTTGGCGGCAAGGTGCTCCTCGGCGACGAGCCCGGACAGGCGGCGGTCGGCGCTGCGGGAGTCGGGAACGTACTTGTGGAACCCCACGCCGTGCGGCAATACGACAGCGGGGGCGTCGAAGGCGCCGAAATCGAGGTTCTCGCTGGCCGTGACCACCAGATCCACGGGGGTTTCGGCGGCCTGGTCCCACGGGAGCAGCGCCGCGCCCTCGCGTTCCAGCAGCGCGGCGGCGCCGGTGCTGAACGCGGAGGTGGTGTCGACGGTGAAGACGACCTGCACACGGGGGTCGGCGCGGAAGCATTCCAGGGCGTCCAGCAGCCGGATGGCGGAGGTAAGGGTCCGCGCCGCGGCCAGGACGGTACGCAACTGGTGCAGGGTCCGCCAACGCTGGGCGGTCGTGCCGACGGGGACCCGCCGTCGCTCGATCACGCGACCACCAGGTGGTTGAACGGGCATCCGGCTCCCAAAGATCCTAACACCCGGCCCCCTTCCCGGCCTGGCTGCGTACACAGCGCATTCTCCGCCGACTCCCCAGTTCCTAGCCGACCGCGGCGTTCGCGCAAACCCGGGCCCCAGCGTGCTGCCGCCCCGCCGGCCGCCTGTCCGCTGCCCCGTAGCCGTCCCGCGCCGGCTCCGCTGGCGCGGTTGGTTGCTGAGCTGCTCATCCGCGATCCGCGCCTGCGGCCACCCTGGAGCAGGCGCTGCGCATGCCGCACAAATGCCTACGGCGATGGAGGCGGGAGCGGCGCCGCTGGGTACGGCGGGCCGCCGCCGGGTTTACGGCGCTGAGCGGCGGCTAGGCACAGGTGTGAACCGCGACGGAGCCGGCCAGTGGAGGTCATGCATGCGCGCAGTCACCGTACGCCCCGGCAGCGCCGACCCCCTGGAGATATGCGAGCTGCCCGACCCCGAGCCCGCTCCGGGCGAACTGCTGGTGCAGGGCCTTGCGCTGGGCGTGTGCGGCACCGACCGCGAGATCCTCGCAGGCGGCTACGGTGCACTGCCTGAGGGACGCGACCGGATCGTGCTCGGGCACGAGTCCCTCGGACGCGTGCGCCAGGCGCCCGAGGGGAGCGGATTCGCGGCCGGTGACCTCGTCGTTGGCGTGGTGCGCCGGCCCGACCCGGTCCCGTGCGGGGCCTGTGCCCAGGGCGAGTTCGACATGTGCCGCAACGGCCGCTACACCGAACGGGGCATCAAGGGCGCCGACGGCTATGGCGCGCAGCTGTGGTGCGTCGACCCGGCCTACGCGGTCCGGCTCGCCCCCGCCCTGGAGCGCGTGGGCATGCTGATGGAGCCGGCCACCGTGGTGGCCAAGGCCTGGGAGCAGGTCGAGCGGGTGGGGCGGCGGTCCTGGTTCGCCCCGCAGCGCGTGCTGGTCACCGGTGCCGGGCCCATAGGCGCGCTGGCGGCCCTGCTGGGCAGGCAGCGCGGCCTGGACGTGCACGTACTGGACCGCGTCACCGAAGGGCCCAAGCCGCAGCTGATCCGCGACCTCGGCGGCGAATACCACACCGACGACATCGAGCGCGTGATGGCGAAGGTGAGCCCCGACATCGTCATTGAGGCGACCGGTGCCGCCCGGCTGGTGTTCGAGGCTATGGCGGGCACTCCTGCCTACGGCATCGTCTGCCTGACCGGTGTCTCGCCCAGCGGTCGCCGGATCACCGTCGACGCGGGCAGCCTCAACCGCGACATCGTCCTGGAGAACGACGCGGTCGTGGGTTCGGTCAACGCCAACCTGCGCCACTACCGCCAGGCGGCCGAGGCGCTGGCTGCGGCCGACCGGGCGTGGCTGGAGAGCGCCGTCACCCGCCGTGTCCCCATGGACCGCGCGCGGGAGGCGTTCACCCCGCAGGAGGGCGACATAAAAACGGTGCTCGCCCTCGACCCCTCGGCGCAGTGACACGTCCGGACGCCTGCGGCAGGGTGCCACCTCAGCCGACACGCCGGCTCAGCCGTCCAGGTACCGCAGGGCACGGAGGTCGGGGTGCTGCTCCAGGTGCTCCTCGCCGTAGACCAGGTAGACCAGCGCAACCGCCAGCCACGGCGCCGCGGTGCCCTGCCAGCGCAACGGCTCGGTCTGGGTGAACATCTGCACCACGCTCCAGTGCTCCAGCATCGGCGCGACCTGCATGTTCGCGTCGTGGTCCCAGGAGAGCCAGCGCGTGCCGTCGACCAGCGCCAGGACGCGCCGGTCGGTGAGGTAGGCGACCACCCGCTGGAACCCGCGCCACTGCGGCGCCGCCATGGCCTCGGCGCGGGCGCGCCGGTTGGCGTTGCCGATGGCGTCGCCGGCCAGGCCCGCCGCGACGAACAGCGGAGAACCGAAGTAGAAACCGCTGCTCTGCTGGTAAGTAACGTCCATCGCGTAATAGCGGGAGTAGTCGAGCACGAGTTCGGCATGGGCGGTCTCGCCGCGGGCCAGCCGCACCGGCGGATGGGGCAGGGACGGCAGCGGGAAGCCGTCCCGCAGGGCTTCCCGCAGGTCCACGGCCTGGCGCCACGCCATGGACCAAATGTCCGGTTGCTGCGGTTCGGGCTGCGGTTTTTTGGCCACCGGACCTCCTCGATCAGACGCGTCGGCCGTTGCCGCGCTCACTTGTGAACGGTTCTCTCGGCCGCAGCGGACCGCCGTGCGTACGCGACCGGTTCGGCGGCGTTCACCGGGATCCTACGCATTCCGCATCCGGCGCCGGCGCGGCCCTCCGGCATCCGGCACCCCGGGCGGGCCCCGGCGATCCCCGAGATTTCGGGCCGGGGTCGGATTCGGCGGTCAGGGTCGCGGTCAGGGGAGCACCAGGGGCGATCCCGATGGGAAAACCGGCTTCAGCGGGGCAGGGTGGAATTATGAACGAGAACACCGGCAGCAAGACGCTGCGTCGCAGCCGCCGCCAGCGGCTCCTCACCGGCGTGTGCGGGGGCATCGGGGAGTTCGTCGGCGCCGACCCGAACATCATCCGGCTGGTCCTCGTGGCCGCCGCCATCTTCACCGGCGGGAGCGCGTTCCTGCTCTACGTCATCGCGTGGCTGGTGATGCCCGAGCAGGACGGCGAGTCCTCCATGCTCGAACACTTCATCCGCAACTTCCAAGGCAAGAAGTCCGACTACTGATGTGGTCGCTCCGAGCCAGGTCAGGGTTTGTTTCGCGGCTCCCCCACGCCTTCGATGCGCGGCAGGGGGAGCCCAACAGGGAACCCGCGGGAGCCGAGCAGGGATCGCCGCAGGAGCACAGCGGCCCCGACGCGTCGGCTCCCCAGCAGAGCACCGGCCGCGCCTGCTGAGGGCGCGGCGGTGCTCGGGCAGCGCAACGGCCGGTTCCGCGCGCCCGCCCACCCGCGCCCGCGCAGGCGGGGTGGCCGGCGCGCAACGGTACCGGCGGCCGGGGCGCTCGCGGCTCAGGCACCCGCCGGCGACGGCGCGTTCATCAGTTCGATGGCGCTGTGCGACACACGCGACCAGTTCAGCGCCAGTGCGCCCGCGCACAGCACGCCGGCGGTTCCGGCGGAGACGACGACCACCTGGATGCTGGTGAGTTCCACCAGCAGGCTGGCAAGTGCGATCCCCAGGCCCTGTGCGGCCTGCAGGCCCGCCACCACGAGCCCGAACGCCAGCCCCCGCCCTTCGGCGGGCACGCACAGCACGAACGCGGCATTGGCGACGAACTGGTAGGACGCCGCGGCACCGGATAGCACCATCAACGTGACCATGGTCCACAAGGGCGGATCGGCCAGCCAGACGAGGAGCGGCGCAGAGGCGGCGATCGCCAGGGGGCCGAGCATGTGCATGCGGGTGGACGGGTTGATCAGCCGTGTCAGCACCACCCCGCCGATCACCGCACCCAGCGACGGGGCCGCCATGATGAGCCCCGCCGCCGTGGCGCCGCCCCCGGCCTGATCGGCCAGCGGGTTGGCCAAGCCGTAGGGCACCATGTAGAGCCCCGCCAGCCACGCGAACAGGCCGAGGGTGCGCAGCCGGGTGTCGGTGAAGACCAGCCGGGCACCGTCGCGGGTGACCTGCCACAGCGAGGGACGGATGTCGTCGCCGGCGTGCGGCGCGGGGCGGTAGCGCACCCCGAAGTAGACGATCGACGCCGAGACCAGGAACGTGAGCCCGTTGAACATCACAGCCGGGTTGGGGCCGATGAGCGAGACGATCCAGCCGCCGGCGGCCAGCCCGACCAGGGTTCCGGCCTGGGAGGTCAGCTGGAAGATGGCCGAGCCCGCGACGTAGCGGTCGCCCTGCACGATTTCGGTCATCAGCGCGGCCCGGGCGGCACCGAACGGCACGGTGGGCAGGATGGACAGGAAGAGCAGCACCCAGATGGCCCAGATGGGCAGCCCGGGAATGCCCATGGCGGTCACCAGCAGCGCGCGGACGATGTCGCATACCACGAGCACCCGGCGCCGCGGGAAGAGGTCGGCCAGACCGGACAGCAGCGGACCGCCGACCACCTGGGGGATGAAGGTCAGCGCCAGGGTGAGGCCGGCGGCCAGCGCCGAGGAGGTTTTCTCGTAGACCAGCACCGTGATCGCGATGTTGAGCAGGAAACCGCCGGTTACGGTCAGTGCCTGCGCCGACCACAGGGCCCGGAACTCGGGCACGCCGGCGACCTCGCGGTAGCTGCGCCGCCAGTCGGCGGAGTCGGGCGGATCAGAGGAGTCGGAGGGAGCGGGACCGGCGGGGTCCGAAGGGGCGGCGGAGCCGGAGGGATCGGTCGGGCCCGAACCGGGAGGCGCCCCGCCGGCGGCGCCGGCCGGGCCATCGGGCAAGGAGTGAGCGGGTTGGGTGGTCTGGGCGGTGACGGCGCCGGAGTCGGTGGGGGCTCGGCCGGTACCTGGTTCAGGGCGCTGCGGACTGGTCCCATTGGTCCCTCCGCGGGCTTGAGGGGGGACACTTGCCTCGCGGCTGTCCATGTGCGGATCGCCCACTCGGCGACTCCCTTACTGGATCACAGTGGTGTCACTCTAAGTTGTTGCGCGATGACCTACCGTTCCTGATGTGTGTGCTTTTCCGCAAGCCGTTCCGCCAGATTCGTAGCCGTTTCGTTGTACGTGCGGCGCGCCTTCCGCAGAATGGGACATCCGATTCGGTCGGATGGTGCAACCGTTTCGGTAGAGCGGAAGTGCGGAGCGCGCCCGGCGCGGCCCGGCGCCCTCAGCCCCAGCCGAGTTCGTGCAGGCGGTCGTCGCCGATCCCGAAGTGGTGGGCGATCTCGTGCACCACGGTGACGCGCACCTGCTCGACGACGTCCTCCGGGGTTTCGCACACGCCGCAGATCTCCCGTTGGTAAATCGAGATCCGGTCGGGCAGCACACCGAAGTAGCCGTCGCCCCGTTCGGTCAGCGGGATGCCTTCGTAGAGGCCGAGCAGTCCCGGTTCGGGCGCTGATTCCGCGACCGTGATCACGACGTTGTCCATGTAGCCGGTCAGCTCCTCGGGAATGGTGTCGAGGGCGTCGGCGACCAGCTCCTCGAATCGTGCGCGCGATAGTTCGACCACGCCTCGTATTGTGCGCCACCCCGCGGCCGGTGGCGAGCCCTCCGCCGCCCCGGGGGCCTGCCGGATGCGGCCGGGCCCAGGGCCGGGTGCCCACGTTGGGAAGCAGCGCGTAGGGGCATGATGGAGGGGTGTTGTCGCGCGTGGGATCCGGCCTGGTGGTGCTGGGCCGCGGTGCATGGGCCCGGTTGCTCCGCGTCCGCGGGGGCCGCACCTGGCGCATCGGGGCCGTGGTCGCCGCGGCGCTGCTCGGCGGCTGGCTGGGGTTGGCCCTCGGCGGGCAGATCGTGACACCTATCGGCCCGGCCGACGTCGAACTCACCGTCGCCCCTGACTGGGACGGCAAGACGGTCGTCGACGTCTCGCCGCTCGGCAAGCTCGAATTCGACACGCACACGGCGCCGCTGAGCTTCCGCGCCGCCATTTCCGAGATCCGCCTCTCCGCGGCCGAGGAGATGTTCCAGAACCCCGACGCCATCAACCGCATGGCCGGAACCATCGGCAAGGAACTCCGCCAGGGCGTCATCCACCTGTTCGTGCAAGCCGCGGTGGCGGCCGTCGCCGGTGCGGGGCTCACCGGCCTGGTGGTGTTCCGCGACTGGCGGCGAGCGGGGTTCAGCGCGCTGACGGCCGTGCTCGTGCTCGCCGGCGCCGGAGGGCTCAGCGCGGCGACGTTCAACCCGGCCGCCATCGCCGAGCCCCGCTACACCGGCCTGCTGGCGGGGGCGCCGCAGGTGGTGGGCAGGGCCGAGGACGTCGTCAACCGGTTCTCGCAGTACCGCGAGCAGCTGGCCGGTTTGGTGGGAAACGTCTCGCAAATCTACGAGGCCACGTCGACCCTGCCGGTTTACGAGGGCGACGCCGACACCATCCGCGTGCTGCACATCTCCGACCTGCACCTGAACCCGGCATCGTGGAATGTGCTGCGCTCGCTGCGGCAGCAGTTCCAGATCGACATCATCGTCGACTCCGGCGACATCAGCGACCGCGGCAGCGCCGCCGAAGACGCCTTCGTCAACGACATCGAGTCCCTGGAAGTCCCCTACGTGTGGGTGCGCGGCGACCACGACTCGATGGGCACCCAGCGCGCCGTGGAAGAGCAGCAGAATGCCGTGGTGCTGGACGACGAAACCGAGAAGGTCGGCGGAATCGTCTTCTACGGCGCGGGAGACCCGCGGTTCGCCCCGGACAAGACCCTCGATAACCCCAGCGGTGAGGAGGTCGCGGCGATCGGAGCCGACCAGGCCGCCTCGATCGAGGGCACCGAGCCGCCGGTCGACGCCGCGGTGTTCCACGACCCGCTGCAGGGCCGGGCCTTCACCGGCAGGGTCCCGCTGGTGCTGGCGGGGCACGATCACAAGCGGTCCACCCAGCTGCGGGACACCGGAACCCGCTTCATCGTGCAGGGATCCACCGGCGGCGCCGGCCTGCGCGGCCTCGACCGCGACGCCGAGGAGCCCACCCCCTACGAGGCGTCGGTGCTGTACTTCAACGCCGAGACCAAGCGGCTGCAGGCCTGGGACGACGTCACCCTCGGCGGTCTCGGCCTGACCTCCGCCCAGATCGAACGGCACATCGCCGAGAACCCCGACCGCGAGATCACCCCGCCCACGGCCACCCCGGTGGCCCCCACCACCCCGGCGACGCCGCCCACCGCGCCGGCACCGCCCACAGGACCGACGGGCCCGGCGGCACCCACCGCAACGCCCACCCGGTCCCCGGCGGATGAGCCCGGGTGACACGGGTCGCGGGCACCGCGGACAAACCGCTTTGGCACAGGGGCCCGATCTCCCCTATGCTTAGTGCGTCAACGACGACTGGCGAAGTGGGTAATGACGACCGCGTTCGTCGTCGAGGCCCCCATCGTCTAGTGGCCTAGGACGCTGCCCTTTCAAGGCGGTAACGCCGGTTCGAATCCGGTTGGGGGTACGGCTCGGTCAAACCACTGCCGAAGGTCTGGCAGAATGAGACGCAGAGCGCAGAACGCGGATTTCCCCGGTCAACAGGCCAACAGCCCGATCGGCCGGGTGGATTTTCGCTACCAGCGGTACAACTGAACATGCAAGGTCCTGTGGAGCAGCTAGGAGTGCTCGCCACCCTGTCAAGGTGGAGGCCGCGGGTTCAAATCCCGTCAGGACCGCCATACACACCCAGCAGTGTGTCTGGGGCCAGGTAGCTCAGTTGGTACGAGCGTCCGCCTGAAAAGCGGAAGGTCGGCGGTTCGACCCCGTCCCTGGCCACACAGTCTGACCAGCAGAGAAGCCCGGAGCCTATAGGCACCGGGCTTTTTTGACGGCGGCGGCGTTGCTTCGGCCGGTTGCCGGCGCGGCGGATCAGGCCGGGTGCCAGGTTCGTGACGGTACTCCGTTGATCGTTGCTCCGCCTTGAGCGAGGTTGACCGCGCTGTTCTCCAGGAACGCGAAGGGAAACGGCAGTTGAGGCGCTGTCAAGGCGTCCAGGTCGCGGAGTTGCGCATCGGAGAGGGCGACGGTCAGGGACGCGAGGTTGTCCTCCAGTTGGTCGGTGGTACGGCAGCCGATGACCGCGGCCGTCACTTCCGGGCGATGGCGGACCCAGGCGAGCGCGACTGCGGGGACCGGGACGCCCTGGTCGTGTGCGATCTGTTGGAGCAGGTCCAGGAGGGCGAAGGTGCTGTCCGTGAGCTTGCCCTGCGTTGTCGGCCATTCCGCGCGGCCCTGCCCGGACGGCCTCCGGTTCGTCCGGGTGTACCCGCCGGCCAGTACGCCCCCGGCGAGCGGACTCCACGGCGTCACGCCGGCACCCAGTTCGCGGGCGGCTCCGAACAGTTCGCCTTCGGCGGTCCGTTCGAGTAATGAGTACTCGGTCTGGACCGCGGCGATCGGGGCCCATCCGCGGAGTTCGGCGATGGTTGCTGCGCGGGCGACCGCCCAGGCAGGGGTGTCGGACAGGCCGTAGTAGCGGATCTTGCCCGCGGCGACCAGGTCCTGCAGCGTGCCGATGGTTTCTTCCAACGGTGTGTGCGGGTCGAAGTAGTGCTGCCAGTACAGGTCGATGTGGTCGGTGCCCAGCCGAGCCAGCGAAGCGTCGACCTGCCGGAGGATCGCCTTGCGCCCGGTGCCGCCGCCGTTGGGGTCACCGGGATGCATGTTGCCGGCGAATTTGGTGGCGAGCACAAGACCGTCCCGCGCGGACGGGGTCCGGCGGAGGAATTCCGCGATGGTTTCCTCCGAGCGGCCACCGGCGTAGCCGTTGGCGGTGTCGATGGCGTTGCCACCCGCGTCAATGTAGCGCTGCAGAATACGCAGCGACGTTTCCCGGTCGGAACCCCAGCCGGGGTCGTCGAACAGCAGCGTGCCCAGCATCAGTGGACTGACGCGAAGACCGGTGCGGCCGAGAGTGCGGTAGGAGTCGAGGTGTGTGGAATCCATGCCCATCAGTCTTGTGCCGCGCAACTGTAGGATGAAAGCTGAATCGTCCCAAATTCCTTCGCGAGAGTCCAAAGTTGGTTGGCGAACACGAGTCTGACCTTCTGTCGCAGGTCCTCGCTTCCGCCGGGGCCCGGTGCCACGTCACCGGCAGGCTGGAGGCGAGCGGTGCGTGGTCGATCCGGTTTCCTGCGCCCGGCCGCCTGAAGATCATCACCGTGTTGCGCGGAACCTGCACGTTCTCCTCCGGGCTGCTCGGCAGCGACATCGATGTGCGTGCGGGCGAAGCGATCGCCGTGAACGGGGACACCCCGTTCGTGGTCCGTACCGACCCCGCGCTCACGCCGATCGACGCGTCCGCGATGACCGTGCCCCTTCACCGGATCGGGGCGGGGGCGGAGTTCTCGGGTGTGGGTGGGGAACTGGACGTCGAACACGGCGGCGAGGCGTTACTCACCCGGGCGCTGCCCCCGCTGCTACACATCACCGGGGCGAGCCCGCAGTCCCAGGCACTGCACTGGTTGCTGCAGGAACTGCATGCGGAGATGGGCAGCGGCCGGGCCGGTCGCGGTTTCGCGCGGGACCAGATCGCCCGGCTCCTCTTTCTGCAGGTCCTGCGCCGGCAACTGGCGCAGCCGGAGGCGTTGCCGGCGGGCTGGTTGCGCCTGATCGCCGACCCTCGGCTGGCTCCGGCTGCGCGCGCGATACACGAGAACCCGGGACACGCCTGGCGGCTCGACGAACTTGCTCGCGTCGCCGCGATGTCGCGGACGGGATTCGCCGCTCGTTTCCGCGCCGTGGCGGATGCTCCTCCACTGGCCTATCTGCACGACTGGAGGATGCGTCTTGCGGCACACGCGTTGGTCCACCGGGACGTATCGGTGGGCGATTTGGCGCTGAGCATCGGCTACCTGTCGGAGAGCGCCTTCATTACCGCGTTCAAGCGCGCGTTCGGCACGACTCCGTTGCGGTACCGGCACTCGTCCGCACGGCGTTGCACCGCCTGAGCTCGCACTTTTCGCTCATGTGCAACTACCAGCGGTTGTCGGCATGATGGGGTTTTGCTCCGGGCGAGGGCGAGGGTGTGAACCGGGATGAGACCGCTTCCGGTGCGGCCGCCGGAGAACCTGCCGAACCTGCCAATGCGGGCAAGCCCGCCGATCCCCCCGAACGGTCCAGCGGACAACGGCGGCGGCGGAGGCCGTTAGGGGCCGGTCGCCGGCCGCCGCGCCAAGGTGCCGGTTTGCGCTGCGGGGCCGAGGCGGGTGGACTTGGCTTTCCGGGTGTTGGCGTGCCCGGGTTTCGGGCCGCCCGCGGGCGGATGAGGAGGTGGCAGGTGATCGGGCGCTGGACGGTGTGGATCGCGTTGTTCTGCGGGGCCGTCGCGGGGTACCTCTGTTTCATCGCCTGGCGCGCCGACGGCTGGGCCGCCACGACGATTCTGTGGGGGATCGTGTGCTTTGTGATGCTCGACACCGCGTTCGTGTTCACCCGTATCTCGCGCCGCCGGCACCGTCGGCGCGGTGCCGGCCGCGGTTCCGGGGACGGGGCCGGCGGGGAGTGACTGCGGAGTTCGGGCGGAGCGCGGTGTCCCCAGCCTGTGGACGGCGGTTGCGTGCCGGCGTACCCGCACGCAACGAGGCGGTCCGCGGCGGTGGCCGCCGGTGAGCATCGTCGAGTTCCTGCTCCGCCGCCTGGAGGAGGACGAGATCACCGCCCACCGCGCCGCCGATTACCGCAGCAGGCCCGACGGTGCCTTCGTCTCATCGGGGCAGGAACGCTGGGTGTGGGTGGACGCCGAAACCGGCGAGCGGCCGCCGCGGAATCTGCACCAGGACCTGCTGCGGACCGAGCACGGAGCGCTGCTGCGCAGCGTGCAGGAGTATCCGATGCGTTCGGGGTTCGGCAACTCCCCGGCCCATGTCCTGCACGTGCGCGGCACACTGCGTGTCAAGCAGGCGGTCGCCGACCACGTGGTGCGCCACGACCCCATGCACGTGGTCGCCGACATCGAGGCCAAGCGGCGCACGGTGGCGGCGCACACGGCAACCGGCAGCCCCTCGCGCGGCGAACTCACCTGCCCCAAATGCGTGGATTGGCAGGACGGCACCGCAGTGCCCGAGCCGTTCCCGTGCTTCACGCTGCTGCTGCTCACCCAGCCCTACCGCGACCATCCCGACCACGATCCCGACTGGCAGGAGCGGCTGGGGCGCAAGCCGCCGATCGACATCTTCGGGCCCGACCCGTTCGGCGAGCGGCAGCCGCCCGGCCCGCCCGCTCCGCCCGGTGTCGCTCCGCCGCCTGCCTGACCTGCTACGGGCGCCGCCCGGCCGGGAGAACCGCCTCTCAGAAACCTTCGCGCCGCAGCCGGTCGATCTGGCGCCGGTCGCGCTTGGTGGGCCGCCCTGCGCCGGGGTCGCGCCGCAGGATGGTGCCGCGCGGCTGGGGAGCGGGTTCGGGGCTGCGGTCGGTGTAGCAGCGCCGGGCGAGCGGCGCGCCGACACGCTTGTCGATCACCAGGACGACGTCGACGATGCGTGTCACCCCGTTCAACCGCACCTGTACCTCGTCGCCGGCGCGCACGGTGGTCGCGGGCTTGGCGGGCCGGTCATTGACCCGCACGTGCCCGCCCCGGCACGCCTGGGCGGCGTCGGCGCGGGTCTTGGCCAGCCGCACTGCCCAGACCCAGCGGTCCACCCGGCCGCTGGGGTGGGTCGGCGGCATCTTCGGATCGGACTGAGCAGCGGGCTCGCCCTGCTGAGCGGCGCCGTCCGGTGCCGCCTGCCCGTCCGGACCTACCTGTCCGTCCGGCCGGTTCTGCCGCTCCGGGTCCGGTTGCGCGGGCGGCGTGCTGCGATGCGGGTCCTCGTTCACCTGCGATCCCTCCGGCGGCCCCGGCGAAACGGCCCGATCGCCTGCGGAGCCGCCTGTGGCGCTGACGGTCGGCGGTTGGTGGTTGCGAAGGCAGTGGCGGGCCGGGCTGGTCCGGGCCGGCACCGGTGCCCGGTAGCCGGAGCCCGCGCGCACCCTCTGCCCGCACTGTAGCCCGGCACCGCGGTTGCGCGCCGCCGCGGCAGCGGCCACCGGTGCCGCATCCGGAAGCCGCACGCCCGCTCCACAGCCCCCGGCCCTGCCCCGCACCCGGGCCCCGGTTCGCGGTTGCGAAAATCCTTCGACGCCATCAGCGGGCCCCCGGCATAGTTGCGGTGCATGGGCCATATCGATGTCTCCGGGGCCGCGTACCACCTGCCCGACGGCCGCATCCTGCTCGACGACGTGTCATTCCGGGTGGGCGACGGCATGAAAGCGGTGCTCGTGGGCGCCAACGGCAGCGGTAAGACCACGCTGCTCCGGATCGCCGCCGGCGACGTCGAACCGTCCGAGGGCGCCGTCACCCGCAGCGGGCGCCTGGGTGTGATGCGCCAGTTCGTCGGGTCGCACGCCGCCACCGACGCGGCAGAGCGGGCCGATGGCGTCTCCGCGCCGCTGGGCGCCGACTCCCCGGTCCGCGACCTGCTGGTGTCGGTCTCCGCACCCGGTGTGCGGGCGGCGGCCCGCGAGCTCGGCGCCGCCGAAACCGGCCTGTTGGAGCGCGACGACGAAGCCGCCCAGCTCCGCTACGCCCAGGCATTGGCCGACTGGGCCGACGCCGGCGGCTACGACGCCGAGGTGCTGTGGGACACCTGCACCGTGGCGGCCATCGGCGCCCCTTTCGACCGGGTCCGCTACCGCGAGCTGGGCACCCTCTCCGGCGGCGAGCAGAAGCGGCTGGTGCTGGAGGCACTGCTGCGCGGCCCCGACGACGTGCTGCTGCTCGACGAACCCGACAACTACCTGGATGTGCCCGGCAAGCGGTGGCTGGAAGAGCGGCTGCGCGCGACCCCCAAGACCGTGCTGTTCATCAGCCACGACCGCGAGCTGCTGGCGCGCACCGCCACCCACGTCATCACCGTTGAAGGCGGCGCCGCGGGCAACTCGGCCTGGGTGCACGGCGGCGGCTTCGCCGACTACCACCGGGCCCGCGCCGACCGGCACGCGCGCTTCGCCGAGCTGCGCCGCCGCTGGGACGAACGCCACGCCCGGCTGCGCGAACTGGTGCACACCCTGCGCCAGAAGGCCGCAGCCAACGACACCATGTCCAACCGCTACCAGGCCGCCGTGACCCGGCTGCGCAAGTTCGAGGAGGCCGGCCCGCCCCCGGAGCCGCCGCGCCCGCAGAGCATCACCATGCGGCTGCGCGGCGGACGCACCGGGGTGCGCGCGCTGCGGTGCCGCAACCTGGAACTGACCGGGCTGATGGAGCCGTTCTCGACCGAGGTGTTCTACGGCCAGCGCGTCGGCGTGCTGGGCGCCAACGGCTCGGGCAAGTCCCATTTCCTGCGCCTGCTGGCCGACCCCGCGAGCGTCCCGCACACCGGCGAGGCGCGGCTGGGCGCGCGCGTGGTGCCGGGCCACTTCGCCCAGACCCACCACCACCCGGAATGGCAGGGCCGCACGCTCACCGCGATCCTCGCCGAGGACCACGCGCTGCAGTTGGACGAGGCGGCGCCGCTGCTGCACCGCTACGAACTGGTGCGCCAGCGCGACCAGCGCTTCGACACGCTCTCGGGCGGCCAGCAGGCGCGCTTCCAAGTGGTGCTGCTGGAACTCTCGGGCGCCACGATGCTGCTACTGGACGAGCCCACCGACAACCTGGACGTGGAGTCGGCCGAGGCGCTGGAGTCGGCGTTGGAAGCGTTCGAGGGCACTGTGCTGGCGGTCACCCACGACCGGTGGTTCGCGCGGTCCTTCGACCGGTTCCTGGTGTTCGGCGCCGATGGGCGGGTCGAGGACTCGGATACGCCGGTGTGGGACGAAGGCCGGGTGCGCCGCAGCCCGCTCTGAGCGTCCGGGTCCCGGGTTTCGGAGCGCCAATGCGGCGGAGCGGCCGCGGAAGTCAGGGGAAGTCCGCGGAAGTCCGCGCGGCCCACGGAACCGATATCTGCGGGGCAAGGGGCCTGAACTGCCCGAACGCTGCGCCGGCGCCGGGACGCACCCCGGCGGGAGGGGGCGAAGGCGGTAATCGTGGTGCCAACCGCTCCCGACAACCGCTAGAGTGGTGCGAGTGCGCAGCCGCTGAGCGGATCGCCGCACCCAGGTCCTGTGGAGCAGCTAGGAGTGCTCGCCACCCTGTCAAGGTGGAGGCCGCGGGTTCAAATCCCGTCAGGACCGCCCCCGCACCGCCTACCGCATCAGCGGTCCGTGCGCCCGCGTCGCGAAGGAATTCCGTGGCCTACCGCTACGCCACCGAACGCCGCGACCACTCCGATCTGGCCGGTGGGACCGTGCTGCGTTCCGCGCCGGGCCACCCCGGGTTCCCGGTCCGCTTGGCCGACGAGCTTTTCCAGCGCGCCGCCGCACACGCCCCCGAACCACCGCTTGCGCTGTGGGACCCCTGCTGCGGCAGCGGCCACCTCGCCGCAACGGTCGGCCTGCTGCACCGCGACCGGCTGGCGCGGCTGCTGGCCACCGACACCGACCCCGCCGCGCTGTCCATCGCCGAACGCAACCTCGCCCTGCTCGGCCCGGAAGGCCTGGCCGAGCGCGAACGCGAGCTGCGCGCCGGCGCCGCCGAATTCGCCAAGCCCGCCCTGCTGGAGCGGGCGGACGCCGCAGCGCGGCTGGCCGAGCGGCTGCGCAGCCTGGGCGGCGGCCTGGACCACCGGGTCGCCGCGGGCGACGTCTTCTGTCCGGATCCGCCCGATCGCCCGGTCGATGTCGTGCTCACCGACATCCCCTACGGCGATCTGACGCATTTCGCGGGCGCGCCGCCCGCCGGAGAGCCCGTCTGCGCGCTGCTGCGTGCGCTCGCAGCGGTCCTGCCGGCGCACGCCGTGCTCGCGGTGACCGCGCGCACCCGCAAGGTCACGCTGCCCGCGGACGTGCGCGCACTGGAGCGGGTGCGGGTGGGCAACCGCGCCGCCGTGCTCGTGCGGGCCGGTGACGTGCTCCGCTGACGAGGGAGCGGGGGCGTTCGGCGGCTGCCGCCGGTCCCTGCTGCGGTGCTGCTGCTGCGCGGTTCCTCCGTGCTCCCGTAGCCGGCGCCCGCTCGCACGCCCGGGGCCCCGCACGCCTGCGACTCGGCCCGGCCGCCGCTGCGCTGCCCGCTGCGCCGCCGCCACCGGCGGAAAATCCGATAATGCACAACAGGTGAGGGCGGGTGCCGTTCTCGGGTATCTTTCCCGCTAATGGATTGGGTCCGGTCGCAGGAGGGCGAAAAGCGAGCACGTAAAAGGCGAGTGGTAATTGTGGATGTTTCCAGTAAAAGCGCAGGTCACAATATTTGTGCCGCCGAACTTCTGCTTCGTTTCAATGCATATCTGACCCCGTTCCGGGGAACCCGCGATCCGGATTCCGGTCCACGGCCCGACGGAAACGCTCACCCGGCCCGGCTCCCGGGCGGCTGCTTGTGCGGCGCCCCGGCCGCCGCCGCGCCGGGCTCCGGCGGCACCGAACGCGGCCGTGTCCCGTCCGGCGGGCCGCTGGACGAGGCCGTCGCCGAGGCCGCGCTCCGCCGCGCCGCCTCGGTGCTCCTCGGTCCGCCCGGCGCCCGTTTCTACGAGCGTCTGCCGCTGGTCCGCCGTGCACTGCTGGAACTCCCGGCCATCACCGCCCGCCGGGCGCTCGCCGGGTTCTGCGACCACGCCGCCACTGCACCTGAACGCGAGCTGCGCACGGACCACGCGCAGGCCTTCGACGCGCGGCGGCGCACACTGCACCTGCTCGACCACACCTGCGGCGACGCCCGGCGCCGCCGCCGGGTCCGTGCCCGCATCGCCGAGTCCTATGCCGACCGCGGTTGGCGGGTGGCGACCGCCGAGCGTCCCGATCACCTGGCGGTGCTACTGGAGTTCGCCGCCTGCGCCGACCCCGAGCGCGGCGAGTGGCTGCTCGTGCGCCTGCGGGCCGGTCTGGAGCGGCTCCACGCGGAGCTGGTGGGGCGGTCCGCGGCCGTGGGCAGCCCGTACGCGCCGGTGCTCGAAGCGGTGTGCGCAACACTGCCGCCGACCGGGCACGCCGGTGCCGATCCCGGCGTCCGGCGCGGTGCCGTCGCCGGGCGGCCGGTCGCCGAAGGCCCGGTCCCCGATGTGCCCAGGCAACTGGGCGGGCCGCGCACCACCGGCATGGGCGGCCCGGGCGCGCCCGCGGCCCGAACCGCCCGCTACTGACCCGCGTCGACCGCCGGCTCGCCAACCCGCCGGCCGGCGGGTTGGCCGCGCCGAGCCGCGGCCGGTGCCGCGGGCACACTGCCCGCGCCCGCGCCCGCCTCGGCGCGTCCCGCCCGCAACCGCGTCCCCTCCGGGGGAAGCTGAGCACCGGGCGTTGCGCAGGGCCGATCGGCGGGTCGGTGGGCGCGGGTCCGGACGCCGGCGGCGGATGGGGCGGGTCGGGCGGGTCGGCGGCGCCCAAGCCGCCACCGCTGCGGCCCGGCAGGGCTCCGGCACCGGGCGGTGCAGCGTACGGTGCCGGATGGCCAGGGCAACCGCATCCGATAACGGAACGATGGTTGTCCAGTAACAACCAGTTCCGAATCGTGAACAAGTGCCCATATCGGGTAGGCCCAACGGGTCCGTCCCCCGTAGCAAAGGAGCACCACGGGCCGTGGAAGAACTGAACCAACTAGCCAACGACCTCGTTACGACGTTCACGGACGCGTTCTGGGCCTGGCTGCTCATCCCCCTCCTGACGATCCTCAGCATCTACTTCACGGTGCGGCTGGGGGGCGTCCAAGTGCGCCTGATCCCGGAGATGTTCCGGAATCTGCGCAGCAAGCCCGAGACCGCCCCTGACGGCAAGCGGGCGATCTCCTCCTTCCAGGCCTTCTCGATCTCCGCTGCAGCGCGCATCGGCACCGGCAACGTGGTCGGCGTGGCGGGCGCGATTGCAGTCGGCGGCCCCGGCGCGGTGCTGTGGATGTGGGTGATGGGCCTGCTCGTCGGAGCGGCGAGCTTTGTGGAGTCGACCCTCGGGCAGCTGTACAAGGTGCGCGACCGCACCGGCTACCGGGGCGGTCCGGCCTACTACATGCAGCACGGCCTCAACGCGCGGTGGATGGGGATCATCTTCGCCATCACCATCATCGTGACGTTCTCTTTCGTGTTCAACGCCGTGCAGAGCAACACCATCGCCAACGCGATCGCCAACTCCTCCGAGGCGCTGGGGTACACCTACGCGGGCTGGGTGACCGCCGGGGTCGGCCTGGTGCTCGTGGCCATCACCGGGCTGGTCGTCTTCGGCGGCGTGCGTCGCATCGCCCACGTCGCGGAGACCCTGGTCCCCTTCATGGCCGTGTTCTACGTGCTGATGGGGCTGGCCGTCGTGGTGCTCAACGCCGACCAGATCCCGGCCGTTTTCAACCAGATCGTGCAGGGCGCGTTCGGCCTGCAGGAGTTCGCGGGTGCGGCAGTGGGCACCGTGATCGTGCAGGGTGTGCGGCGCGGCATGTTCTCCAACGAGGCCGGGCTGGGCTCGGCGCCCAACGCCGGTGCCACCGCAGCGGTCACCCACCCGGTCAAACAGGGCCTGGTCCAGACACTGGGCGTCTACTTCGACACCCTGGTCATCTGCTCCATGACCGCGTTTTTGATCCTGTCCACCAACCCCACCTACGGCGCCGAGCGCGGCCCGCAGCTCACCCAGGAAGCCCTGCAGACCGGACTGGGTTCCTGGTCGCTGCACGCGCTCACCGTGGTGCTGCTGCTCCTGGCGTTCAGCTCGATCCTGGGCAACTACTACTACGGGCAGGCCAACGTCTCCTTCCTCACCGAGAGCCGCGGGGTGATGACCGGATTCAAGGTCATCTTCCTCATCGCGACGTTCCTCGGCTCGATCGGCACCGTGCAGATCGTGTGGAGCCTGGCCGATACCGCCATGGGCTTCATGGCCCTGGTCAACCTGCTCGCCCTGGCGCCGTTGGCCGGCGCGGTGGGACTGGTGCTGAAGGACTACATGGCCCAGCGCAAGCAGGGCCTCGACCCGGTCTTCACCCGCGACCGGGTACCGGAGCTGCGCGGTGTCCAGTGCTGGGAGCCCGACCAGCAGCCCGGTCAGTCCGACATGGCAGGCAAGGCCGACCGGTAGCCGCCGGTGGGACCGCCCGGGCCCGAACGTGCGGCAGCGCCGCGGTCGTTCGTGGCTGGCCGGTCCCGACCGGGACCGAGATAAGGCGGTGTGGCCCCGCGCTGGCGTATGGGCCACACCGCCTTCCGGAACCGGTTCCGCGGCCCTTTCCCCTCACCGCTGCCCCAGCGGTTGGACCGTGGACCGGGTCCGCCCCCTCGGTCATAGAGACTGCCTTGATTCGCGGAGTAGAAGAAGGGCAGGTTGTTCCAGGGAAAAATTTTCCCCCTGTGTGCGTCGGCTTGCTGCCATAATCGGTCGGTATGCAGGATGACCAGCACTCAGGCCGGGGGCCGCTGGGCGAGTTCCTCAGCGCGCGGCGCGCGCTCATCTCGGCCCGCGAGGCCGGGATCCACGACTTGGGGCTGTCCCGGCGGGTGCCGGGCCTGCGCCGCGAGGAAGTCGCCCAACTGGCCGGGATCAGCGTCGACTACTACAGCCGGCTGGAGCAGGGGCGCCTGCGTACGGCTTCGCGAGCCGTGCTGAACTCGATCGGCCTGGCGCTCAGACTCGATGCGGACCAGCGTGGGCACCTGTTCAAGCTCGCCGCTCTCCACAAGGACACCAGCGCACCGGAGGACGAGCAGCGCGTCGGAGTCCGGGTGCAGCGGCTGTTGGACAGCCTGGTCGCGATGCCCGCTCTGGTGCTGGGGCGCTACCTGGACATTCTCGCCTGGAACACGCTTGCGGCGGCGCTGCTGGGCGACCTCGCCGAGATGAGCCGGTACCGCCGCAACTACGTGCGGATGGTGTTCCTGGATCCGGCGACCCGCGACGTGTTCGTCGACTGGAGCGATCAGGCGCGCCAAGTGGTGTCGTTCCTGCGGATGAACAGCGGCGCCCGCAGCAGCCAAGCGCGGCTGCAGGAGTTGGTGGGCGAACTCTCGCTGCGCGACGACGACTTCCGCCGGTGGTGGAACCAGCACCTGGTCTCGCTGCGCCCGTTCGGCGCTGCGCGCTTCGACCACCCCGCGGTCGGCGAGTTCTCGCTGGAGTGGGAGGTGCTCACCGTCATCGAGGACGACGAGCAGTTCGTGGGCCTGCTCAGCGCCGCCCCCGACACCGCCGACCACCGCGCCCTCACGCAGTTGGCGTCCTGGGCCGGCAGCCGCGGTATCCGGTCTTCGGCGCAGGTCGGCGATCCGGATCCGGGCCGCTAGTGTCCGGATCGGTGCCAGACCGGCGATGATCATGCGGAAATGCCCGGCTGAGCCGTAAAACCCAGGCATTTCCGCCTGACCATCAGTGCGCAGGGTGGCCGCTGTGCGCTGCGGGTTCGGCTTTTCTGCCGGAGCGGATCACAAGTCAGCCCCTGTAAGGGTGCCTTCTGGCGACACGAGTCGCTAGTGTTCTAGGTCACAAACGCCCGTGTTCGAGGGGGCCAGATGACCATCGTCGCGATCGAGCCCGCCACCCCGGAACGGTGGGCGGACCTGGAACGGCTCTTCGGCCCGACCGGGGCCTACGGCCACTGCTGGTGCGTCTACTTCCGCCGCCGAGCCAAGGACTTCACCGCAAGCGTGTCGTGCGCGCCCCCCGAGCGCGGCGGCACCAACCACGAGGCGCTGCGCCGGGTGACCCTCGACGGCAGCGTGCCGGGACTGATCGCCTACGAGGGCGACCAACCGTGCGGCTGGGTGTCGGTAGCGCCGCGGGAGGACTTCGTCCGCTTGGCGCGGTCCAGGTCGCTGCGCCCGGCCGATCCCAACGAGCCCGGCGTGTGGTCGCTCGTGTGCTTCTGGCTGCCGCCGCGGCGGCGCCGCAAAGGGATGGGGTCGCAGTTGCTGGACGCGGCCGTCGAGCACGCCCGCGCCAACGGCGGCCGGGTCCTTGAGGCATACCCGGTCGACACGGTCGGTGGGCGCGCCCCCAGCGCCGAGGTCTACACCGGGACCGTGCGCATGTTCCAGAAGGCCGGATTCTCCTGCACGCCGCATCCCACCAGCGGCCGTCCCATCGCTCGGCTGACCCTCAAGTCCGACTAGCGGCTCAGCCGATCGGCCGGCCTGCGACCACCCGACCGGCCGCTCGCCTATCCGGCCGCAACGGCTCCTGACCTCTTCCGCCCGTCCTCCCGGCTTTTCCATTCGCCCCGCCTCCTGCACGGCCCGCCCGCCGCCCGCGCGCCTCCCAGTCCGCGCGGCGGCGTCCGGCAGCGTGCCCGAAAGGGTGCGCCCTTGCGTTCCATATACCCTAGGGGGGTACAGTATTGCCGTGTTGAGGGATACCCCAGACTGGTATCCGAAGTAGGCTGGCGGACGCCCACCAGCACTCTGACCAGCGCCGTCGCCCTCCGGCGACGCCCGCGGAGGAGGCCGTAACCGATATGAGCAGCGAAAGCACGGACTTGAAGCAGGATCCGGCGCCGGCCGGCCAGCGGATCGAACTCGCGATCGGCGGCATGACCTGCGCTTCCTGCGCCAATCGGGTGCAGAAGCGGCTGAACAAGCTGGAGGGTGTAACCGCCGAGGTCAACTACGCCACCGAGAAAGCCACTGTCACCCGTCCCGACGGGATCACCGACGACGACCTCATCGCCCAGGTCGAGAAGGCCGGCTACACCGCCGCCCTGCCCGAACCCCCCGCTGCCGCCGCGGCCGACGGCGCCTCCGGCGGCGAATCCGACCCGCTGCGCGGGCTGCGCACCCGCACGATCGTCAGCCTGGTGCTGTCGGTCCCGGTCATAGCCCTGGCCATGATCCCCGTGCTGCAGTTCACGTACTGGCAGTGGGCCTCGCTCGCCCTCGCCGCCCCCGTGGTCGTGTGGGGCGCGCTCCCGTTCCACCGGGCGACCTGGAAGAACCTGCGGCTGGGCCAGGCCACCATGGACACGCTGGTCTCGGTGGGCACGCTGGCCGCGTTCGGCTGGTCGCTGTACGCACTGTTCCTCGGCACGGCCGGCGAACCGGGCATGGTGCACGCCTTCTCGCTGACCATCGAACGCGGTGGCGGCGCCGGCGACATCTACCTGGAGGTCGCCGCCGGGGTTACTTCGTTCATCCTGCTCGGCCGCTACTTCGAGACCCGCTCCAAGCGCCGCGCCGGCGACGCGCTGCGCGCCCTGCTCGAACTCGGCGCCAAGGACGTCGCTGTCATACGCGGCGGCCGCGAAGAGCGGGTGCCCGTCGAACGGCTCGCCGCCGGCGACCTGTTCGCAGTCCGGCCCGGCGAGAAGATCGCCGCCGACGGCCGGGTCGAAGAGGGCACCTCGGCCGTCGACCGCAGCATGCTCACCGGCGAGTCGGTGCCCGAGGAGGTCGGGCCGGGTTCGGAGGTCGCGGGCGCGACCGTCAACGCGGGTGGGCGGCTGCTCGTGCGCGCCACGCGCGTGGGTGCCGACACCCAGCTCGCGCAGATGGCCCGCCTGGTCGAAGAGGCCCAGAGCGGCAAGGCCGAGATCCAGCGCCTGGCCGACCGCGTCTCCGGCGTGTTCGTGCCGGTGGTCATCGTGCTGGCCCTGGCCACCCTCGGAGTCTGGCTCGCCACCGGTGGCGTCGCCGAGGCGTTCACCGCCGCCGTGGCGGTGCTGATCATCGCCTGCCCGTGCGCCCTGGGCCTGGCAACGCCCACCGCGCTGCTCGTCGGCACCGGGCGCGGCGCCCAACTGGGCATCCTCATCAAGGGCCCGGAGGTCCTGGAGACCACCCGCCGCGTCGACACCGTCGTATTGGACAAGACCGGCACCGTCACCACCGGCCGCATGGCGCTGGTGGGCGTGAGCACCGCCGATGGCGCCGATGAGGACGAGGTGCTGCGGCTGGCCGGGGCGGTCGAGGATGCATCGGAGCACCCGATCGGCCGCGCGGTCGCCAAGGCCGCCGTGCAGCGTGCCGGCGAACTGCCCGGCGTCGCCGATTTCGCGAGCATCGGCGGCCGCGGCGTCGAGGGCAGTGTCGCCGACCGCCGGGTGCTGGTGGGGCGGCCCTCGCTGCTGGCCGAGCGGGGCATGGCACTGCCGGCCGAGCTGGAGCGGGCCGCCGACCGCGAGCGCGCGCTGGGCCGAACCGCGATCGCCGTGGGCTGGGGCGGCGCGGCGCGCGCTGTGCTCGCCATTGCCGACACGGTCAAGCCCACCAGCGCTGAGGCCGTCGCCCGGCTGCGCAAGCTGGGCCTGCGCCCGATTCTGCTGACCGGCGACACGGCCGCGGTGGCCGAGGCGGTGGCGGCCGAGGTCGGCATCGACGAGGTGGTCGCCGAGGTGCTGCCCGAGGACAAGGCGGCCGAGGTGCGGCGGCTGCAGCAGGAGGGCCGCTCGGTGGCCATGGTCGGTGACGGCGTGAACGACGCCGCCGCGCTCGCCCAGGCCGATCTCGGCCTGGCCATGGGCACGGGCACCGACGTCGCGATCGAGGCGGGCGACCTCACCCTGGTCCGCGGCGACCTGCGGGTGGCCGCCGACGCCATCCGCCTGTCCCGCCGCACGCTTGCCACCATCCGCGGCAACCTGGTGTGGGCGTTCGGCTACAACGTCCTCGCGCTGCCACTGGCTGCGGCCGGCATGCTCAACCCGATGATCGCAGGCGCGGCGATGGCGCTCTCCAGCGTCTTCGTGGTCAGCAACAGCCTGCGGCTGCGCGCGTTCCGCCCGCTGGCGGGCACCGAGGACGCCCGCGGCCGGCGGGGCGGCGGTGCCGGCGGCGGACGCACCGGGGCGCCCGGGCAGGCACCGGCGGCGGACGCGGAGCGGACGGCGGCGGTGCGGGGCGACTCGCTCAGCGGGTGAACGGCGCACGGCCGAACGCGGCCTGCGCCGAGCGGTGCCGACCGGCGTCAGTGGAAATCGGCTGACATCAACCGGTTGGCACCGAGCAGCTGTTGTTGACCGGTGTCAGTGCGAATCGGCTGACATCGTGTCCTCCATCGGCATCACTACGTCTTTCCCCGGTTCGCGGTTAACGCTAGGGTTCATCGCCGAAACTCCTTCAGTCCGGGCACTGCGGGCACTGCGGGCACACCAGAACACCGGTGAGCGTTGCGGACCCAGCCCGGACCGCGGGGGTTTCGGCGAATCGAAGGCCGGCGGAGCACCCGCTCCCGCTCCGCCGCCCCCGCGCAGCGCCTGACGAACCCGAGGACGGACCGAGTGACCGACGGATGCCCCTACGCCGAGCTGTACAAGCCCGACTTCCACCGGGACCCGCAGCCGGTGTACCAGCGCATGCGCGAAGAGCACGGCCCGGTCATCCCCGTCATGCTCGAACCCGGCATCCGCGGCTGGATGGTGGTCGACTACACCACCGCCATCGCCTGGTGCCGCGACACCGCCCTGTTCAGCCGCGACTCCCGGCGCTGGCGGGCCTGGCGCGAAGGGCAGGTCTCGGAGGAGGCCGGTGTGCTGGGCATGATGGAGTACCGCCCCAACGTGCTCTTCGCCGACGGCGCTGACCACCAGCGGCTGCGCCGCGCCGTCACCGACAGCCTCGGCAGGGTCGACTCGGCCGCGGTCGGCGCCTACACCGCGCAGGCAGCCGAGACGCTGATCGACGCGTTCTGCGAACGCGGCCGCGCCGACATCCTCGACGAGTACGCCCGCCTGCTGCCGCTACTGGTCATGAACCACATGTTCGGGTTCGACGAGGACAGCGGCCGCCGGTTCATGACCGCCCTCGCCGACCTGATGGACGCCACCGACTCCGAACGCGCCAACGCCGAGGTCGAGCGTGTGATCTCCTCGGTGATCGAACGCAAGCGCAAGGAACCCGGCTCCGACGTCACCACCTGGCTGATGGAGCACCGCGCGGGCCTCAGCGATGAAGAGGTCGTGCAGCATTTGGTGCTGATCGTGGGCGCGGGCAACGAGCCCACCGCCAGCCTCATCGGCAATGCGATCCGGCAAGTCCTCACCGACCAGGCGTTCAGCGACGAGATCGCCGGCGGGCGGCTGGCGGTCGGCGACGCCGTCGCGCAGGTGCTCTGGCGCGACCCACCGCTGATCGGCTACCCGGTGATGTACCCCACCGCCGATGTGCCGCTGCCCAACGGGGGAGTCGTGCCCGAAGGCGAACCCGTCCTGCTGGGCCTGGGAGCCGCCAACCACGCCATCGCCGAGCAGCACGCCGCGGAGATGGGCGGCTCCGCCAACCGCGCCCACCTGGCCTTCGGGGTCGGCCCGCACCGCTGCCCCGCACAGGACTTCGCCACCATGATCGCGACCACCGGGATCAAGACGCTGCTGCGGCGGCTCCCCGAGCTGCGCCTGGGCGTGGCCCCCGAGGAGTTGGAGTGGCGCGCCTCGCCGTTCTCGCGGTCACTTGCTCAGCTACCGGTCACCTTCGCCCCCCAGGCCCCCACGCAGGAAGGCACGCCATGGCAGCAGCAACCGTCCTCAACGCCGGAGACCTCCACCAGCAAGCCGCAGACCTCCGCGAAGCCGGTCCGATCGTCCCTGTCCTCCTTCCTGGCGAGGTTCCTGCCTGGGCGGTGACCCGCCACTCGGCCGTCACCGAGGTGCTCGCCCACTCCGATGTCAAGAAGAACCCCGTGCACTGGCGGGCGTGGCGCGACGGCGAGATCCCGCCCGACTGGCAGCTCATCTCCTGGGTGGCCAACGAGAACATGCTCGCGCGCGACGACGGCGACCACACCCGCCTGCGCAAACTGGTCTCCAAGGCGTTCACCCCGCGCCGGGTCGAGCACCTGCGCGACCGTGTCACCAAACTGGTGCACTCGCTACTGGAGGAGATGGCGGCCGCGGACGGCGAGGTGGACCTGAAAGAGGCGTTGGCCCGGCCGGTGCCGATGACCGTCACCGCCGACCTGTTCGGGGTGTCCGACCCCGCGGACCGCACCGAGCTGGCGCGGCTGATCGGGCTGATCCTGGACCAGACCATCAGCCCCGAGGTCGCCGGCCGCACCCATTTGGAGGTGCAGGCCTACCTGTCGGGGCTGGTGGAGCAGAAACGGGCCGAGCCGGCCGACGACCTGACCAGCGCGCTGATCGAGGCGCGTTCCGAGGATGAGGACCGGCTCAGCGAGTCGGAGCTGGTGTGGACGCTGATCCTGATCATCGGCGCCGGGTTCGAGACCACGATGAACCTCATCACCAACGCGGTGCGGGCGCTGCTCGCCCACCCCGACCAGCTCCGCCTGGTCACCGGCGGCGAGTACACCTGGGACGACGTGATCGAGGAGACCCTGCGCTGGGACACCTCGATCCAGAACATCCCGCTGCGCTACGCGGCCGCGGATCTGGAGATCGCGGGCGTCCGTATCGGTGCCGGCGAGGCGATCCTGGTGGGCTACGGTTCGGCCGGGCGCGACCCGGAGCGCTACGGCGACACGGCGCACCTGTTCGACATCACCCGCGAGGACAAGTCGCACCTGTCCTTTTCCCACGGCCCGCACTACTGCCTGGGCGCCAACCTGGCGCGGCTGGAACTGCAGATCGTGCTGCCGCTGCTCTTCGCGCGTTTCCCGAACCTGGAACCGGCGGGGGACGAGCCAGAGGACCTGCCCTCGATCGTGTCCGGCGGGGTTACTGCGCTGCCTGTGCGGTTGAACGCGGGGGAGTAGCCGCGGGCGCGGTCCGGTGCGGTCCGGCGGGTCTGCCGGCGGTCGGCGGACCCGCGGCGGCTCGTCGCGCGCTCGGCCGGTCCCGCGGTCCGCGCTCGGCACTGGCCGGGGTGGCACTACAGGCCGGTGACCCAGGCCGCGACCTCTTCGGCGGTGGCCGCGGGCTTGGTGTCGGTGGTGTCGAGCAGGGTCACGGGCGGATCCATCTCGTGTGCGGTCTCCTGCACCCATCGGGTGTAGTCGAGCATCTCGGCGATTCGAGGCTCGTCCCACTCGCGCCACGCAGGCCGGGCGCGCAGCCGCTCGGCGAGTATGTCGGGGTCGGCCATCAGCGCCAGGTAATGCACGTCGGAGAACAGCACGCGTTCCGGCAGTTGTTCGAACTCCGGCGGCACCACGGTCCCGCACAGGACCACCGGGCGGCCGTTCTGCTGGATCATCGCCGCTGTGCGCAGCCAGGTGCTGCGGAACAGGTGGTGCTCGGTGCCGGAGTCGCGCAGGCCGCCGGTCCACAGCAGGTCCTGTTCCAGCACCACGAACCGGTCGGACAGCTGTTCCAGCAGCAGCCGCGCGATGGTGGATTTTCCGGTGCCGCTGGGGCCGGTGACGCAGAACAGCGGAAGCCGTTGGAACGGCTCGCGGTGGTCGCACCGGGCGCAGCGCAGGACCGGCAGCCCTGCCGTATCGGCGGAGCCGGCGGTCTCAACGGCAGGATGGTCGGTGTGCTCGCCGCAGCGCGCGCAGATGAGCGGGTTCACACTGGCCCCCGGTCCTGTGGTCGTCGGCCGCCGCCGAGGGCGGCCGCCACGTGCACCCCATGGTGCGATGGCCGGACAGGGCCATGCCATGGGCGGCCGATCGGTGGAACCGGCCGGCGGAACCGACAGCGGCACCGTCCCGCCGCGAGTAGGCGGGACGGGACCCGCTAGTCGAAGAGGTTCTCCAAGAAGCTCTTGCGCCGCTTCTGGCCGCCGTACGGGCGGGGGGAGTCGCCGTAGCCGCCGCCGTGGCCCCCGTAGGGCCGCGGGGAGTCGCCATAGCCGCCGTGGCCGCCATAGGGCCGGGGCGAGTCGCGGTGGCCGCCGTGCGGAGCGCCGCCGCGGTAGGGGGCGGGGGAGTCGCGGTAGCCACCGGGCCCAGCGGGCGGTACGGGGGCACCCGGCATCGCACCCGGCGCACCACCGTAGTGGCGCTGCTCGGCGGAAAGGATCTGCTCAAGCTCACCGCGGTCAAGGAAGATGCCTCGGCAGTTCGCGCACTGCTCAAGGTGGATCCCCATACGGTCAAAGGTCTGCATCTGGCCTTGGCACTTAGGGCATATCACGCCACAAGAATAGCGGCCCGGGCTGTGGTACGGGTAAAACCCGCCCGCCTGTGTCCGGACCCGGTAACCGCACCCGCAAGCACTCCTGCGTAGGCCCGATGCGGGTGGGCCGGGCCGCCCCCTGCGTTGTCGCCGCAGAGCACACCGCGGTGCGCTGTCCGCGGCCCGCCGCGGTATACCGAGCCGCCGACCGTGCTGCGGCGCGGCGTGCCCGAAGTCGCCCCCTGCGGGGGGTATGCGGCGATCCTGGGGCCCGGCGCATGCTCCTACACTCGCCTTGACGGCGCTCCCCCGCCTTGTTGCCGCTATTACCGACCCCGAGGAACCCCCACCCATGACGAATGAGAACAGCGAGCAAGGTCGCCTGCTGTCCGGTCGCTACCGCCTCGCTGAGTTGATCGGGGAAGGCGGGATGGGACGGGTCTGGGAGGGCGTTGACGAGCTCCTGGACCGGCCCGTCGCCATCAAGGAGCTGACCATCTCGCCGCAGCTGCCCGCTGCCGAGGTCGAGGTCCTGCGCACCCGGATGCTGCGGGAGGCGCGCAGCGCCGCCCAGCTCAGCCACCCGTCCATCATCACCGTCTTCGACGTGGTCGAAATCGACGAGCGGCCCTGGATCGTCATGGAGCTGGTGCGCGGACCGTCGCTGGGCGACCTGGTCCGGCAGGAGCGCATGGACCCTGCGCGCGCCGCCAAGATCGGTGTGCAGGTCGCGGGGGCGCTGGCGGTGGCCCACGAGCACGGCATCGTGCACCGCGACATCAAGCCGGGCAACGTACTGATCGCCCGCGGCGACCGTGCGGTCCTCACCGACTTCGGCATCGCCCACCTGGAGGGCTCCACCCACCTCACCAGCACCGGGCTGCTCGTAGGGTCGCCGAGCTACCTGGCGCCCGAGCAGGCGCACGGCTATCCGGCCAAACCGGCCAGCGACATCTGGGCGCTGGGGGTGACGCTCTACCAGGCGGTCGAGGGCAGCACGCCGTTCAGCCGGTCGACGCCCATGGCCACGCTGACCGCGATCGTCACCGCCGACGTGCCGCAGCCGAAGGCGGCCGGGGTGCTGGCTCCGGCGCTGGAGCGGCTCCTGCAGAAGGACGCCCAGGACCGGCCTTCGGTCAACGAGGCGGTCGCCCTGCTCCAGGAGGCGGCCGAGGGCACGCAGCAGCAGGATGCGCAGCAGCGGGAGCCGTCGACCACCGCGGTGCAGCAGCCGCCGGCCCGGTCCGGCCCGCCCGCCGCGACCGTTTCGGGCCCGGCCGCGTCCGGCGGAGCGGGGGCCACCGGACCGACGGGGTCGGCGGGACCCCCGCAGCCGATGGGACCGACGGGTTCCGCGGCGCCGGCACCGCCCGCGAACCAGTACACCGGTGCCGCCTACGCCGGCGGCGGTACGATGCCGCCCGGCCCCGGCACGGGCACGTCGATGGGCGCCGCCGCAGGTGGCGGCAGGCGCTCGAACACGCCGTTGGCGGTCCTCGGCGGCCTGGTGGCGCTGGTCCTGGTCGCGGGGTTGGTGATGTGGCTGGGCAGCCAGAACGGCATGTCCGACCAGGGCGGCACCGCCGGCGCCTCGTCCGACATGACCGCCGATCCCTCGCCGGAGGAGAGCGCGGCTGCGGACGGCGGCGCGGCAGAGGGCCAGGGCGGCCAGAACGGCCAAAACGGCCAAGGGGCCCAGGACGGTCAGCAGGACATGGGGGATGCAGGCGGCGACGGCAACGGGGAGCAACCAGAGCCGGATCCCGACATGACGGACTACGAGGACCCCAACACCGGCTTTACCGTCGACATCCCGCAGAACTGGACGTTCGACCACCACGACGGCCGCAGCGTCATCTTCGACATTCCCGACGAGGGCTACCTGCAGATCGACCAGACCCCGAACCCGCAGGACAACGCCCTGGCCGACTGGGAGCGCCAGGAACCCAAGCTCTCCGCCAACTTCCCCGAGTACGAATTGGTGGAGATCCGGGCGCTCGGCGAGCCCTACACCGACGACTACGTCAGCGCCGCCGACTGGGAGTTCACCTTCCGGGGATCGGGCGGCGCGCGCATGCACGCCATCGACCGGGCCTTCCACACCGAGGAGACGGGATACGCGCTGTTCCTGGTCACCACGGAACAGAACTTCGCCCGCAACAGCGCGATCCTGGACGAGGTGGGCGAGTCGTTCGACCCCGGCGAGTGACCACCCGCGCCCGCGGCGCGCGTGGCAGGGTCGGAGCATGCGCTGGAACACCGAGCAGTGCCGCGAGCGATTCGCCCGCGCTCGGGTGGCCCGCCTGGCCACCGCAGACTCCGAAGGGCGGCCCCACCTGGTGCCGGTAACGTTCGCCCTGCTCACCGGCACCGGCACCGGCACCGGTTCGGGGACAGGGGCAGGCGGCTGGGCCGGCCAGCACACCGGTGCCGCCGGCACCGCGGACACCGTGGTCATCGCCATCGACCACAAACCCAAACGCACCACTCGCGTGCGCAGGCTGGCCAACATCGCCGCCAACCCGCAGGTGTCGCTGCTCGCCGACGAGTACGCCGAGGACTGGGAGCGGTTGTGGTGGGTGCGCGCGGACGGCCGCGCCGGCACCATCGAGCCCGGAACCGAGAGCCAGGACGCCCCGCCCGAACACCGCACCGCGGTCCGCCACCTGCAGGAGCGCTACTCCCAGTACCGCGACACACCGCCGGGCGGCCCCGTCATTCTCATCGACATCACCCGCTGGTCGGGTTGGTCGTTCGCCTAGCGAAAGGCCGTCAGGCGGCCGGTTCGGCGTGCGGAGGTGTCAGGAGGAAGAGGCAACGGTCCGGGCCGCACCGCCGAGTGCAGCGGCGGTGGTGCCTCCATTGCTCCCGGTGGCTCCCGCGGCTCCCGCGGCTCCCGCGGTGGCGGCGCGGCGGAAATTGCTCGGGTTGGTGCCGCGGACCCGTTTGAACGCGGCGCTGAATCCGAACGGGTCGGAGTAGCCAACGGTGCGGGCGACGTCGGCGATGGTCGCGGACGCCCGCTCGACCAGCAGGTCGGCCGCGAGGGTCATGCGCCAGCGGGTGAGGTAGGTCAGCGGCGGTTCTCCGACCAGGTCGGAGAACCTTTTGGCCAGCGTCGAACGCGACACCCCGGTGCGTTCGGCCAGTTCGGCCACTGTCCACGGTGCCGCGGGTTCGGCGTGCAGCAGGTGCAGTGCGTCGCCGACCACCGGATCCCGCTGGGCGGCCCACCAGGCGGGGGCGTCGCCGCCGGGCCGGTCGAACCACTCGCGCAGCGTGCAGACCAGCAGCCAGTCCAGCAGCCGGTCCAGCACCGCCTGCTGGCCCGGGATGTCGGCTGCGGCCTCGGCGGCGAGGTGGTCCAGGACGGGGTCGGCCGTGTCGCCGCCGCCGACGCGCAGCACGGTGGGTAGTGCCTCCAGCAGCGGGCGGCTGATCTCGCTGCGCGCCGGGTAGGCGCCGACGATCAGCGTTGTCGCGTCTGCGCCGGTGCCGCCGCAGGTGTCGTGCCAGCCGCGCCGGTGCCGGGTGCCGCCCTGCTCGGGCACCGCGCAGTGCTCGCCGCACGCGATCGGTTCGGCCCGGGTGCCGACTTCGTCGACGAATGTGAAGGTCGCGGGGCCGCGTACGACGATCGTGTCGCGGTTGCGGAGCGGTTCGGGCGGGCGGTCCTCCGGCACGATCCAGCCCGCCCCGGACAGCACGGTGCACAGGGTCAGCGGCGCGCCGTCCACAAAGTGCAGGTTCCACGGCGGGGACAGGGTCGAACTGCCGAACAGGGAGCCGTTGGCCCGCACGCCGCGGATCAGGTCGCTGAACACATCCATGCACTGAGGTTAGACGATGACACAGGCGATCCGGCTTCTCACCCATGGATTCGTCCAAGCCGATGCCGTTGAATCGCTGCCATGAGCAACGACAACGACAGCGCCAACACCGGCGCCACCACGCTCGTCCTCGGCGCCACGGGTAAGACCGGGCGGCGCGTCGCCGCCCGGTTGCGGCTGCGCGGCACGCCGGTGCGCGCCGCCTCCCGATCCAGCGCCACCCCCTTCGACTGGTCCGACCCCGGCACCTGGGACGCGGCCCTGGAGGGCATCACCAGCGCCTATGTGGTGCCCCCGTTCGTGCCCGGGCCGGTGCACGGGTTCGTGTCCCGCGCCGAGGCCGCCGGAGTGCGGCACCTGGTCCTGCTCTCCGGGCACGGCGCCGACACCTGGGGCGACTCCGCGTTCGGGCTGGACATGCGTTCGGCCGAGGACGCCGTGCGCGGTTCGGCACTGGACTGGACCGTGCTGCGGCCGGCGAACTTCAACCAGAACTTCGACGAGGGCCCCTTCCACGCCCCGCTGGTCGCCGGGGAGCTGTCGCTTCCGGCCGGTGCGGTCCCCGAGCCCTTCATCGACCTGGAGGACGTCGCCGATGCGGCGGCCGCGGTGCTGGCCGAGCCCGGCCGGCACACCGGGCGGATCTACGAGCTGACCGGGCCGCGCTCGCTGACCTTCGCCGAGGCCGTCGAGCTGATATCCCGGGCATCCGGGCTGCCCATCGCCTACAAGCAGGTTTCCGCCGCCGAGAACACCGCGGCGCTGGTCGCGCAGGGCCTGAGCGAGGATGACGCCCACCACATCACCGAAATGTTCGGGCTGATGGAACGCGGCCTGCTCGCCGAACCGGAGGACGGTATCGCCACCCTGCTGGGGCGCGCGCCCCGGACCTTCGAGGACTACGCCCTGCGGGCCGCGGCGGCGGGAGCCTGGCGGCGGTGACCGCGCGGCGGCACCCTTGCGCTCCCGCTCTGTGCACCGCACCACCCGTTGAAAGGACTTGCCATGCCTGAGCCAAACCGCCCGAGCACCGGCGCCGGTTCGCTGACCACCGAGGACCTGCAGTTCCTCCGCCGCCCCCTGCACGGTTTCCTGACCGTTGCCGCAGCGCCGCTACCGCCGCAGCCCCGGCCAGTGTGGTTCGAGGCCACTGCCGAGGGCACGATCCAGCTGTTCACGAGCCCGGAATCGCGCAAAGTGCGGCGGCTGAGCCGCGACCCCCGCGCCTCGATCGTGGTCGCCGCTCCGGTGGGCGAACGCGAGCGCTGGCTGTCGGTCGCCGGTCCCGTCACGGTGGAATCCGACGGGGCCCACGACCTGGTGACCCGCCTGGCCGCTCGCTACTGGGGCCCCGACGAGCCGGGCCGCGCCGAGGACCTCGCCGGGATGCTGGCTGAAGACCAGGTCCGCATCGTCATCCACCCGGAGACCGTGCGCCGCTTCGTGAATTGACCGCTGCGGCACATCCCGCGCCCGTGTTGTGAAGCGAGCGGAAACGTCCGCAGCTGCCACTCACCCGGGGGCGTGCTGCGGTTCGGCGGGGCGCTTGAAGCGGTGGAGCAGTTCGCGCGGGGTCAGGCCGCCGCTGAAGCACCACAGTGCGATGACCGGGTCGCAGATCGCGCAGCCCAAGGAGGAGTCGTGGGCGAAGGGCAGGATCGGCTCGCCTTGGATGTGGTGGACGATGTCCCACGCGGTGTGCAGGAGCCAGGCGATGCCGATGAACGTCCACGAGTCGAGGCCGCGGTAGGCGACGTAGGTGATCAGCGCGGTGGCGGCGAGTTCCCATGCGCCCATGCCGCCACCGCTGAGGTAGGCGGCGCCGGCCCCGGCGACCATGATCGCGTTGAAGCGGCGCCGGTGCGGTTCGCGGATGAGGGACATGAGCAGCGCGTAGGCGATTCCGACGCCGATCGGTGCGATGTACGGCAGGTATTCCATGGCCCGTTTCCCGAGTTGTTGGCTATTGGCCGTTGGCTATCGGTTATCGGGGGCGGCGGCTCGCAGGCGGTGCACCGCGAGCAGGCCGCCCATCCCGGGTAGGAGGGCGACGGCCTTGGTGGTGGCGACGGTGACCGGGCCGATGGCCACGATGGCGGCCAGCACGTGCAGGGAGGTAAAAGCTTCGTCATGGCCGGTCACCGGGCGCCGGGATGCGGGGTCTCCGGCGTGCGGGACCTCGTATGGAGCGGTGGGGCGATCGCGCCGAGTGGGTCGAAGCCTTCGGGCAGGGTGATCCGAGCGTGCATGGGCGGTCCATCGCGTAGGGAGGCGGCCGGTTCGACTCCGGGCCACTGCCGAAGGTAGGTGCGGGGCGCGGCGGCTCCCAGTGGCGCGGGTGACAGTTTTCAACGGAAAAACGCCATCCCGCGGAAACTCTTCTGGCCTGCTGAGACAAAGGACATCGCACGTCCGGTACCCGGGGCGGGCAGGTAGATTTCCGCCATGCACACCGTTGCCGTCCTGGCCCTCGACAAGGTGATCCCATTCGATCTGTCCGCGCCGATCGAGATCTTCACCCGCACCCGGCTGCCGGACCAGCGCCCGGGCTATCGCATCCGGGTATGCGGCGACCGGCAGGAAGTCGACACGGGTACGTTCATGCTGCGCCCGTCCTGGGGACTGGACGGCCTCGCCGGAGCCGACACGGTCATCGTGCCCGGGACGGCCGACCCCACCGCCCCGCTGCCCGCCGCCGTCCATGACGCCCTGCGCGCGGCGGCCGCCGACGGCACGCGCATCGCGTCGATCTGCACGGGCGCATTCCTGCTCGCCGCCACCGGACTGCTGGACGGTCTACGGGTTACCACCCACTGGGTCGCCGCCGACCGGCTGGCCGCCGCCCATCCGCGCTTGGAGGTCGCCCCGAACGTCCTCTACGTCGACAACGGGCAATTCCTCACCTCGGCGGGCGCCGCCGCCGGGCTGGACCTGTGCCTGCACATGATCCGCCGCGACTACGGCTCGGCCGTCGCCGCCGACGCCGCCCGCCTATCGGTCACGCCGCTGGAACGCGAGGGCGGCCAAGCCCAGTTCATTCTGCACGAGGGGCCGCCGACCCCGCACGGCTCGGAGCTGGAGCCCGTCCTCGACTGGCTCCGGGAGAACCTCGCCGACACCATCACCCTGGACGGCATCTCCGCCCGCGCCGGTATGAGCACCCGTACTCTGATTCGCCGTTTCCGTGAGCAGACCGGCACCACACCGCTGCAGTGGCTGCACCACACACGTATCCGGCGCGCGCAGCACCTGCTGGAAACCACCTGCCATTCGGTCGAGCGCATCGGTACCCAGGTCGGCTTCGGCTCGGCCACCGCTTTCCGCGACCGCTTCAAAAAGACGACCGGTGTCAGCCCCCATGCCTACCGGCGCACCTTCGGCTCGCGCGGCTTACCCCAACCCGAGTGAGGGCGGCGCGCCCGGCCCTGCCAGCTGCCGGCCGGGACAGCGCCGCCGTGTTTCCGCGGTCCAGAGGTCCCGCGTCCTTTCCGGCGGCTACTTGAGCAGCTGTCGGGCCATTACCAGGCGCTGGATCTGGTTGGTGCCCTCGTAGATCTGGGTGATTTTGGCGTCGCGCATCATGCGTTCCACCGGGAAGTCCTTGACGTAGCCGGCTCCGCCGAGGAGCTGCACGGCGTCGGTGGTGATCTCCATGGCCGCGTCCGAGGCGTGGCACTTGGCGGCGGCGCCGAAGAACGGGAGGTCAGGGTCGTTGCGTTCGGACTTGGCCGCGGCGGTATAGACCAGCTGGCGCGAGGTTTCCAGCTTCATGGCCATGTCGGCGAGCATGAACTGGATGCCCTGGAAGTCGGCGATGGCGCTGCCGAACTGCTTGCGCTCCTTGGCGTAGGCCACCGCGTGGTCGAGCGCCCCCTGGGCGATGCCCACCGCCTGGGCGCCGATGGTGACCCGGGTGTGGTCGAGCGTGCGCAGCGCGATCTTCAGGCCCTCGCCGACCCCGCCCACGAGCCGGTCGCCGGGGATGCGCACGTTGTCGAAGTAGAGCTCGCGAGTGGGTGAGCCCTTGATGCCGAGCTTGCGTTCGGGCTCGCTGATGGTGAACCCGGGATCGTCGGCGTGCACCACGAACGCGCTGATGTTGGCGCCGCGCTTGCCGTCGGGGTCGGTGACCGCCATGACCGTGTAGTACCTGCTGACACCCGCGTTGGTGATCCAGGACTTCTGCCCGTTGAGGATCCAGCCGTCGCCGTCCGCCTCGGCGCGGGTGCGCATGTTGGCCGTGTCGGAGCCGGCCTCGCGCTCGGACAGGCCGTAGGAGAACATCGCCTCGCCCTGGGCGACGGGGGTGAGGTAGCGCTGCTTGACGTCCTCGGAAGCGCCCAGGATCAGCGGCATGGTGCCGAGCTTGTTCACCGCCGGGATCAGCGAGGACGACGCGCAGGCGCGCGCAACCTCTTCGATGATGATGCAGGTCGCGAGCGCATCGGCACCGGCGCCGCCGTAGGCCTCGGGGATGTGTGCGGCGTGGAAGTCGGTGGCGACCAGGGCGTCGTGGGCGGCCTTGGGGAACTCGGCGCGTTCGTCGACCTCGGCCGCGTGCGGCGCGATCTTGTCGTCGGCGACGGCGCGTACCGCCTCGCGCAGTTCCTGGTGGTCCTCGCTGATGCTGAATAGGTCGAAGTCGCTCATCGCCGCTGCCCGCCCTTCCTGGTTGCTCGGTTCCGGCCTCCGGCCCGCCACTGGAGGCGGTTCCGGCACTCGCATGCACCGCCGCATGCACCGCGTGCGTCGCGCTGACCTGTTTCGGCCACTACCTGCACCGTTGGCACCGCTAACACTGCTGGCACTGCTGGCACTGCATTGGCATTGGTTGAATCTGGCACTGCGTGTCCAAGTGTGGCATATAGTGCCACCCCGTTGAATGTCATGGTACGGCGTGTGTGCGGCAGTGGGAAAGAGCGCGGATACTCGACACCGGACACGGAGAGTCGCGGGTCGTCGCGGGACCGGCGCGGAAGCGGAGGAGAGGGCCGAGTTGGCTGATAGCACGGACGGCGAGACTGGCCGTGGGCACGCACCTGCACGCAGCGCGGTGGTGGCGGTCGCGGTAGGGCTGTTCACCGAGTCGGGCTACGAAGCCACGACCATGGACGACATCGCCGCCGCAGCAGGCATGAGCCGGCGCAGCCTCTTCCGGCACTTCGGCTCCAAGGAGGACATCCTCTTTGCCGAACACGACGACCTGTTCGAGACCATCGAGCGCTTCCTGGAGGCGGCGCCCGACGACGAGCCGGCGGCCACCGTCCGCTCGGCCGCGCGGATGGTCTTCCAGGCCTACGTGCGCTCACCGGCGGTCACAGTGCCCCGGTTCCGCCTGGTGCGCGCCGTCCCCCGGCTGCGCGACCGGGAGATCGCCATGACCGCCCGGTACCAGACCGCTTTCAGCCGCTTCCTAACCCGCGGTGAGACAGCGGGGCCGCGCGCGCTGGCGGGAGAGGCGCTGGCGGCGTCGGTCATCGCCGCCCACAACCATGTGCTGCGGTCGTGGCTGCACGCCCCGGAGGAGCCGGTGCCCTGGCGGCGGTTCGACGAGGCGATGGCGTTTGTGAGCGACTCGCTGGGCGCTCTGCTGAGCGATCCCGGCGCCGCCGTTGCGGGTCCGGGCGCCGGCGTGGACAGCGGGGCGGGTGCCGCCACTGCGCCGGCAGAAGGCGGCGGCCGCGGAGGGGAGTCGGTGCTGGTGGCGGTCTATGGGGCCGAGGTCTCCGGCGAGGACGTGCTGGCCCGCGTGCGCGCAGCGTTGGAGCCCGGAGAGCGCTGAGCCGGACCGGTGCCGCGGGCGCCCTGCGGCGTGCCGATCAGCCGCCGTCCCCGCCGTCCCCGCCGGGATCGGCGGCGATGGAGCGCAGGAACCCGTCGGCGAACATCGCACAGGCCGCGTCGGCCGAGGGCAGCCCCGGGTCGAGCGCCCGCTCCATCGCGGGACGCGCCATCATGTGCACCGCGGTCGGGCCGATCAGCATCTGGATGAGGACGGGCAGCGGCAGCGGTCGCACGCGCCCGGCCGCGATTTCGGCCGCGAACAGGCTGCCGAAGTTTTCCAGCATGCGCGGCATCGCCGTCTGCAGCAGGCGTGATCCCGGGCCGTCGGGGCGGCCGAGCATATCGGCGATGATCGCGGGCAGCACCCGCGGTTCCCGGCTGAAAGCGTCGATGACGGCGCGGTGGATGTTCCTGACGGCGTCCTCGAAGCGCACCGGCGGATGTTGGGCGATCTCTTCGATGTCGGCCACCGGCCCGTAGCGCTCGAAGACCGCGGCCAGCAGGCCGTCGCGGCCCTGGAAGACGGTGTGCAGACTGGGCACGGAGCACTTGGCGGCAGCGGCGACCGCATCCAGGGTCACCGCGCCCAAGCCGTGGTCGCCGATGATCTGCGCGGCGGCGGCGACCGCGCGTTCGCGCACCGGCGGGCGGCCTCCGGGGTCGACCCCGGAGGCCAGCACGGCGGCGTCCAGCGGGGCGCGGGTGCCGCCGAGCCGCCGCAGCAGCGTGCTGCGGGAGACGTTGGCCGCTGCGGCGACGGCCGTCAGCGGGACCTCGGCAACATCCTGCCCGCGTTCGCGCGCGGCGGCCAGGGCCGCGTCGACGAGGCCGGGCGGTACCTGCGGTGTGTTGTAGCCAGTGCGCTCACCCATCATGGAACTCGATACTACTGTACATATGGAATCGTTCCAGATATTTGTTCGGTAGTGGCTCACGCTGATTGCGCGAAGCGCTGCTGAAGCGCTGCTGAAACGCCGGTGCGGGCCGCGGTGCCGTTCGGATGCGGCAGCAGACGACCGGACGACCGGACGGCCCCAGTGGGCTGGGCACGAAGGAAAGCCCTGAAGGCCGAGAAAGTCCGGACCCCGGAAGTCCGGAGGCTCGGGGGTCGGAAGCGGACAAGGAGTTGGAACGATGCGTAGTCGAAAGTCGGCCGCCGCGGGCAGTGCGGTGTTCTTCGCGGTGGCGCCGGGCACGGTGGTCGGGATCATCCCGTGGCTGATCACCGGATGGGAGCTGAGCCGGCCGCTGCCCTACTGGGAGGCGGCCCAGGTCGCCGGGGCCCTGCTGATCTGCGCGGGGCTGTTCGTGTGCGTGCACGCCTTCACGAGGTTCGCCGCCGCGCTGGGCACGCCCGCGCCTCTCGCGCCGACCGAGCACCTGGTGGTGGACGGCTTCCACCGCTACGTGCGAAACCCCATGTACGTGGCGCTGGTGGGCGTGCTCATCGGGGAGGCGCTGCTGTTCGCTTCGGTCGGCGTGCTGGTGTGGACGCTGGTCTGCTGGACGGCCGCCGCCTTGGGTGTCCGCTTCTTCGAGGAACCGATGATGCGGCGTTCCTTCGGTGCGGAGTTCGCCGAGTACCGCCGCAACGTCCCAGCGTGGCTGCCGCGGCTGCGCCCGTGGTCCCCGTCCCGCACGGCGGCGCGGTAGGCGGGCCGGCTTTCCGGGGTAGCGGGGGCCGGGAGCGGGTGTGGTCGGGGCGGGCGGCGTGTCTTTGCGGGGGGCGGCAGTGTGTCCGATCTGTGAACAGTTACACTCATCAAAGGTGTGAAAAACAGCATTTCTTTGCCGATAGGGAAAGTATTCGCCCGCTTTAGGGTGTGTCCCATGTCACCGGTTCGCCAATGCGCGACAATTGTACTGTTTTGCTTCACTGGAGTTTAATAAGAACTGAACGCAAGACATGATCGAGCCGGGACGGCGGCTTTCCCTGATCCCCCGCATCCCCGCCTGGAAAGGTTGCTCAGGCATGAGCGAAGACGGCAAGGAGCGCGCGGTAGAGCTGCGGTACGAAGGTGGGACGCACACCCTGCCGCTGCTCACCGGCACCGAGGGCGAATCCGCCTTCGAGGCCAAGACTCTGCTGGCCCAAGCAGGCATGGTCACCCTCGATCCCGGGTTCGCCAACACCGCGGCGTGCGAATCCACGATCACCTACATCGACGGCGAAGCGGGGATCCTCCGCTATCGCGGCTATCCCATTCAGGAGCTCGCCGAGCAGAGTTCCTTCCTGGAGGTCGCCCACCTCCTGATCCATGGCGAACTTCCCAGCCCCGGAGAGCTCAAGGACTTCTCCGAGCAGCTCCGCGCCAATGCCGCGCTGCCCGCCGGGATGCGGGCCATGATCGACGCCCTTCCGCGCGAGGGCCACCCCATGGTCCTGCTGGGCTCCGCCGTCAACGCCATGGCCGCGTTCTACGCCGACACCACCGACCCCGGCGACTCCGCGCAGGTCGACCGCGCCACCACGCTGCTGCTGGCGCAGCTCCCCGCGGTCGCCGCCCGCATCTTCCGCAACTCCGCCGGCGAAGAGCCCCTGGAGCCCGACCACAACCTCGGCTACGTCGAGGACTTCCTGCGCATGACCTTCGGCGGGCGCACCGGCACCCCCGAACTCGACGACCTCTACGCCAAGGCCATGGACCTGCTGCTGGTCCTGCACGCCGACCACGAGCAGAACTGCTCCACCGCCACCGTGCGCGTGGTGGGATCCTCGCAGGCCAGCCTGTACGGCAGCGTCTCCGCCGGCATCAACGCCCTGTTCGGCCCGCTGCACGGCGGCGCCAACCAGGCCGTACTGGAGATGCTCGAAGAGATCCGCGGCATCGGCGGCGACGTCGACTCCTACCTGGCCAAGGTCAAGGACAAGGAGAGCCACACCCGCCTGATGGGGTTCGGGCACCGCGTCTACAAGAACTTCGATCCCCGCAGCAAGGAGATCAAGGAGCTGGCCGCTCAGATCCTGGACCGCCAGGAGCAGCCCGACGAACTGTTCGAGCTGGCGCTGCGGCTGGAGGGCCGCGCCCTGGCCGACCCCTACTTCACCGACCGCAAGCTCTACCCCAACGTCGACTTCTACAGCGGCGTCATCTACCGGGCCATGGGCTTTCCCACCTCCATGTTCACTGTGCTGTTCGCCCTGGGCCGGCTGCCCGGGTGGATCGCCCACTGGCGCGAGCAGCGCCTCGACCCCGCGGCCCGGATCGCGCGCCCGCGCCAGCTCTACGTCGGCCCCGCGCAGCGCTCCTACAACGGCTGAGCAGGCCCCGCCGACCCTACGCGGCGGCGACAGCACCCCCGCGGCGCCGTCGCCGCCGCCGGCTTTCCCGGGCGAGCCGGTACCCGCAGCCGCCGGGTATCGGCTTGCTCCAGTGCAGGTAATAATTCCGCCCCCGCGACCATCAGCGCGCCCGCCCGCGGGCAAGGCCCCAGCAATGGTCGATCGATCGGGGGAGACATGCTCGACTACCTGGCACAGCACTGGTGGGTCCTGGCCGTGCGCGGGGCCGCGGCGATCGTCTTCGGGCTCGTCGCCCTCCTGTGGCCGGGCATCACGGCGATCGCGCTGGCGACCGTCTTCGGGGTTTACGCCCTCGTCGACGGGGTGTTCGCCGGCTGGGCCGCGATGCGCGCTGAGGGAAGCGACCGCCCGCCGCTGATCTGGGAGGCCGTCCTGGGCGTGGTGGTCGGACTGATCGTGCTCGCTTGGCCGCTGGCCACCGTGATCGTGCTGACCGTGCTGCTGGGCCTATGGGCGATCGTCACCGGCGGCTTCGAGATCCTCACCGCCTACCGGCTGCGCAGCGAGCTGAGCGGCGAATGGCTCTATATCTTCAGCGGAGCCCTGTCCGTTGCATTCGGCCTGGTCATCTGGATCGTGCCGTTCGGCGGCGCGGTCGCCATGTCCTTCGCCATCGGCGCCTACGCCATCATCTTCGGTGCGGCGCTGATCGCGCTGAGCATCCGCCTGCGCGGCGTGGCCCGCGCCGGCACCGCAGGCCCGAGCGGGACCGGCCCCGGTTCGGGCTCGGCACCGGCCTGAGGCGGCCCGCCGAACACTCCGGACACGCCCTACATCCCGAGTCGCAGGCACGGCTGCATCCGGCGGCCGATGCGGCCGGCCGCGGCCGTGGTCCACCCTGGCCAAAGTGCGGCCTGCCGCTGTGCGGCGGGCGCGTAGTTGAATGGGGGGATGGGGCCTGAGATGCCTGCCGGCGGCGAGCGCGGTCCGCGCGGCGGCGGTGCGGGGGCCGGCCGCGGAGTGCGGCCGGTGATCCGGCGCGGCCTGGCCGCCCTGCGAACACGCACCGAGGCGCCGGCGGGCGAGGGGAGCCTGCTGATCGGGCGCCTGCGGATCCCGGCCCGCCTCACCGACGTGATCCTGGCCGCGGCGCTCGCCTTGGGCGGCTACGCCGTGGCCTACTCAGTGGACGGCATCGAACCCGGGCTCGCGGTGCTGATGGTCGGCACCGCCGCGGTCGCGGCGCTGACGCGGTTCCCCCGCACCGCCGCAGCGGTGATCGGGGGGTGCACGCCGCTGTACTACATGACGAGCGTCGCCGACTCCTGGGCGGCGTGGCTGCCGTTCGCGGTGAGCGTGGTGCGGCTGGGCGCCACCGGCAACCGGGCGGCCGCCGCCATCGCCACCGCGGCGCTGCTGGCGGTCGCCACCATCGGCGAGGCGATCGCGTTCGACCTGTGGCGGACGCTGTCGGTGCTGGCCTGGGCCCTGGTGGTGCTGCTGGCCGGCGAGATCGCCCGCAGCCACCGCGCCTACGTGCGCGAGGTGCAGCGCCGCGCCGCCGAGGCCGAACGCACCCGCGAGGAGGAGGCCCGCCGCCGCGCAACCGAAGAGCGGCTGCGCATCGCCCGCGAGCTGCACGACGTGATCGCGCACAGCATCTCGCTGATCAACGTGCAGGCGGGCGCCGCCGCGCACCGCCGCGACGACCCCGAAGCCGCCTTCGCCGCACTCGGCCACATCAAGGACGCCAGCCGCAACACCTTGCGCGAACTGCGTTCGACGCTGGGGGTGCTGCGCCAGGCCGACGACGGCGCCGGCGCGCCCGTCGCCCCCGCCCCGTCACTGGCGCGGGTCGCGGAGCTGACCGAGCAGACCGCGGCAGCCGGATTGCCGGTGCGGCTGGAGATCACCGGCACCCCGGGGCCATTGCCCGCAGCGGTGGACCTCGCCGCCTACCGCATCGTCCAGGAGGCCCTGACCAACGCGCTGCGGCACTCCGGTGCGGCCGACGCCGGGGTGTCGGTGGTCTACGGCGACGCGGAGCTGGGCGTGGCCGTGACCGACGACGGTCCCGCCACCGGTCCCGGTGCGCCGCCCGAAGGCAACGGCCTGCGCGGGATGCGCGAACGCGCCATCGCCGTCGGCGGTACGTGCAGCGCCGGGCCGCGCGCCGACGGTGCCGGTTTCGCCGTACGCGCCGCCTTCCCGCTGCCCGCCGCCGGGGACCGTGCCACCACCACTCCGGACTGAGGTGCCACCCGGCCTCTTTGCCCCTGTTCTGCCCCGGAGCCGTCCGCGCAGCGTACGGCGGCGGTTCGGACTGGTAAGAAAGGGACGAGTGGCCGGGGGCCGCGGCGAGGAGGCGGGCGCATGAGCGAACCGGATGCGCGCACAACCAGGGTGGTGCTCGCCGACGACCAGACACTGGTGCGGGCCGGATTCCGCTCGATGCTGGAAGGCGAGGACGACATCTCGGTCGTCGCCGAGGCGGGCAACGGCGAAGAGGCGGTGCGGGCCGCACTGGCCGAGCGCCCCGACGTGGTGCTGATGGATATCCGCATGCCCGTCCTCGACGGCTTGGAGGCCACCCTGCGCATCGCCGCCGACGAGCGGCTGCGCGGGGTCAAGGTCGTCATCCTGACAACGTTCGACCTTGACGAGTACGTCTACGGCGCGCTCAAGGCCGGCGCCGGCGGGTTCCTGGTCAAGGACACCGAACCCGCCGAGCTGATCCACGGCGTGCGGGTGGTCGCCCGGGGCGACGCGCTGCTGGCGCCCTCGGTCACCCGCCGCCTCATCAGCGAGTTCGCCGGCCGAATCAAGGAGCCGCCGCCGTCGCCGCGGCTGAACTCCCTCACCGAACGCGAGCGCGAGGTCATGGCCGAGGTTGCCGCCGGCCTGTCCAACGAGGAGTTGGCCCGGCGGTTGACCCTCAGCCCTGCCACCGCGAAGACGCACGTCAGCCGGGTGTTGACCAAATTGGGGGCGCGCGACCGCGCCCAGTTGGTGGTCATCGCCTACGAGACCGGGATGGTGCGGCCGGGCTGGCTCGGCTGAAATCCCGCTTCTGTAGAGAAGTGCCCCATTTGTGAGCGTCCGTAATCGGCTGCGCGCCATCCGCCCACTCGCCCGGCCCGCGGCGGTTCGGCCGCACACGCGCCCACCCCGGCCCACGCGGGCGGCCCGATCGCCGCTTCGCCTGGGGTGAGCCGGCGCGCGCGCAGCCGTGCGCGTCTGTTCGGCTCGGCGCACCGCGCGACTCGCGGCGGTCACAGCGCCCGGCATGGTAACTCACCACGCGGTGACGCACCCATTACCGGCCAGAGACGGTCGCCGATTCCCGATTCCCTTGTGGAGGGTCCGTAACGGGGTAAGACTCGGAAGCGAAGACCGTTGCCTCCGCCGCAGGGGTACAGCGGCGCAGCCGGCTGCCGCCTGTGCGGTGGGGCACCACTGTGCCGAACACGAACCCCGCCGAACCGCGCCGACCAGCCCTGCGGAGCGTGCCGATGACCGAGTGCACCGAGGCCGACTGCACAGGTGTGATCGACGAGGGCTACTGCAACGAGTGCGGGATGGCGCCGACGATCTCCAAGCAGATCGTGCCGGCGCCGCGCGACGCGCCCGCCCTCTCGCAAGTGGCCCCGCGCACCCCGGTGCCGCACGCCGCCCCGGATGGTGTGCCGCCGCCCGCTCCGGATGGCGGCGGCGAAGCCTCGGGGCCCGGGCGCATGACCGGTCTCAGCACACCGCGGCTGTCGGCACCCTCGGTCCCCCGGGCGAGCTCCGGCGCCGGCCCCGGAGCGCCCTCCTCGCGCGGGTTGCTGGGCCTGGGCATGGTCGAGGTGCCGCAGGTGCCCTACCTCGACCCCGCCAGCGCCGTGCTCACCAACCCGGTCGTCGCCGAGAAGAACCGGCTCTGCGGCCACTGCGGCGGCACCGTGGGCCGCTCCCTCAACGGCCGGCCCGGGGTCACCGAGGGCTACTGCCCCTCCTGCCGCACCGAGTTCTCCTTCACCCCCAAACTCGCGCCCGGCGACCTGGTCGCCGGCCAGTACGAGGTGCTGGGCTGCCTTGCCCACGGCGGGCTCGGCTGGATCTACCTCGCCCGCGACCACAACGTCAACGACCGGTGGGTGGTGCTCAAAGGCCTGCTCAACGTCGGCGACGCCGAGGCGCACAAGACCGCCGCCGCCGAACGCGGGGTCCTGGCCGAGGTGGAGCACCCCAACGTCGTCAAGATCTACAACTTCGTGCAGCACCCCGACCCGCGCACCGGCGTACCGGCCGGCCACATCGTCATGGAGTACGTCGGCGGCAAGTCGCTGCGCGCCCTGCTGGTCGAACAGCGTTCGAGCGAGTGCGGCTCCGCGGGGCTGCCGGTGGACCAGGTGATCGCCTACGGGTTGGAAGCGCTGCGCGCACTGGGCCATCTGCACAGCAAAGGCCTGCTGTACTGCGACTTCAAACCCGACAACGTCATCCAGAGCGAGGAGCAGATCAAACTCATCGACGTGGGCGCGGTGCGGCGTATCGACGACCTTGTAAGCCCCGTCTACACGACGCTCGGCTACCGGGTCCCCGAACAGGAGCTGCGCGAGCGGGGCCCCTCGATCAGCTCCGACCTGTACTCCGTGGCGCGCTGCCTGGCCGTGCTCAGCTTCCGCTTCGACTTCACCGGCACCTACGAGCACTCCCTGCCCGACGCCGGCAGCGTGCCGGTGCTGAACCGTTTCCCCTCCTACGACCGGCTGCTGCGCCGCGCCCTGCAGGAGGAACCGCAGCTGCGGTTCCAGGACGCCGCCGAGATGGCCGACCAGCTCACCGGGGTGCTGCGCGAAGTGCTCTCGGAGCTGCGCGGCCGCCCGCACCCGGCCCAGTCGGCGCTGTTCGGCGCCGAGCGCCCCCTGTTCAGCTCGGGCAACCTGGTCCGGGTGGTCGACGAGACCGACCGGCTGCTGGGCCCGCCCGCCCCCGAACGCGTCGCCGCCGCGCTCCCGTTTCCGCTGATCGACCCCGCCGACCCGGCGGCGGCCCAGCTCACCGGGCTCGCGGCACTACCCGACGAAGACCTGGCGGCGGCGCTGGAAGGCGACACCGACCCCACACCGGAAACACGGCTGATGCTGGCGCGCGCCCTGATCGGGTTGGAGCGCCGCGACGAGGCGGTAGTCCAGCTCCGGGCCTTCGGCACCGAGGCGCCCGACGACTGGCGGCCGTTCTGGTACTGGGCGGTCATGGTGCTGGGCGTGGGCGGGTGCCACGACGCCCGGCAACGCTTCGAGCAACTCTTCGACCAGGTGCCCGGCGAGGCCGCACCCAAGCTCGGCCTTGCGGCCGCCTGCGAACTGACCGGCGACCCCGACGGCGCCGAACAGCTCTACCGGACCGTGTGGGCCACCGACCGCTCCTATGTCAGCGCGGGCTTCGGCCTGGCCCGCATCCGCCTGGCCCGCGGCGACCCCGCAGGCGCGGTGCGGGAGCTGGACCGGGTGCCGGAGCTGTCCAGTGTCTACATCGCCGCGCAGATGGCGGCGGTGAGCGTGCTGGTGACCGACCGCGACCCCCGCGAAGTATCGGAGTCGGTGTTCCTGGACGCGGAGGCGCGCCTGGACAGACTGGGCCTGCGCGGCGAGGCCGCCGACCGGCTCAAGGCGCGGGTGCTGCGCACCGCGCTGGACTGGGTGCTGGCCGGATGCGGCCCGCAGCCGTCCGCCGGCGACCCCGCCGCCAACGGCGCGGGCATCCGGCTGCTCGACGCCCCGCTGACCGAGGAGGGCCTGCGCGCCAACCTGGAACGCAGCTACCGCGAACGCGCCCGGATGACCACCGACAGCCCCCGGCGCCGCGAACTCGTCGACCGCGCCAACGCGGTACGCCCGAGGACACTGCTATGACCGCCCGCTCCGCCGCGGCGCCTCCGCACGCGTTAGCCGCACCGCCCGGTACGGGTAGTGCGTCCAACGGGGGAGTACGCGGGGGAACCGAAGCCAACGGCACGCGGCGGGGCGAAGCGCCGACCGGCACCCGGGGTGGGACAGCGGGGCCTGCAGGCGTCCGCGGCGGTCCGCGGCGGACCGAGCGTGCCAATGGCGGCCTTGCGGCGGCGGTGGCAGCGGTGGCAGAGGGGAGGCGAGGCCGGCGTGCTGACCTGCCCGGTGTGCGGTGAAACAGTGGCCGCGGGGGACGCTTTCTGCGAGCGCTGCGGCTGCAGCCTGCGCGGTACCGGCAACGGCGACCGCGGTTACCCGCCCGGGTCCCGGACGGAGACCGCACCGGCCGCACCGGTCGCGCCGACTCCGCTCAGCGGCGCCGACGCGCCGTGCGCGCGCTGCGGCGGGCCGGTGACCGCGGGATTCTGCGGCGAGTGCGGGCTGCGCCGCAGCGCACCCGGCGACCACACCGAACTCCGGCTGGGCCCCGCCGCCGGAGTGAGCGACCGGGGGCTGCGCCACGAACACAACGAGGACGCAATGGCGCTGCGTACCGTGCCCCCTGCAGATGGCACCGCCGGCTCTGCCCGCACCGCCGCCGGTGCTGCTACGCGCCCCGCCGCACCCGTACCCGCGCCCGCGCCCGCGTCCGCCGTCGCCGCCATCGTCTGCGACGGGGTGTCGTCCTCGCCTCGCCCCGCCGCGGCATCCGCCGCAGCGGCCGACGCCGGGGCGGCGGCACTGGCCGAGTCCCTGCGGGACGGCGTCGGCACCACCGAGGCGGCCGGCGCGGCCCTGCGCCGGGCGGGCCGCGCCGTGTCCGCACTGGCCGACTCCGCCACCAGTGCGCCCGCCTGCACCTTCCTGGCCGCCGCGGTGCCCGCCGCCGGCGGCCCGATCGGGCTGGCCTGGGCCGGCGACAGCCGCGCCTACTGGGTGTCCGGCCAGTCGGCGGCCGCGCCATCGGCGCTGCTCACCCGCGACGACTCGTGGAGAGAGGCCATGGTCGCGATGAACGTGCTGAGCCCGCAGGAGGCCGCGCGTTCGCCGCGGGCCCACGCCCTGACCGCCTGGCTCGGCGCCGACTACGGCGGCGCAGCCGGACAGGTCGCCGCCTTCGACCCCGGCGGCGCCGGCACGCTCGTGTTGTGCAGCGACGGGCTGTGGAACCACCTGCCCGACCCGCTGGAGATCGCCGCGCTCATCCGCAGCTGCGGCCCCGACCCGCTCGCCGCGGCGCGCGCCTGCATCCGCTATGCGCTGCGGCACGGCGGCCACGACAACGTGACCGCCGTGCTGGTCGACGTACCCGGCCCGCCCGCAGCAGGGGAGGTGCCGTGACCGCGCAGGACGCCGGCGCAGCGCCGGACTTTGCCGTCCACATCGACCAGAACCCTTGCCTGCCCCCGGGCGGTGGCGACGTGCACGCCATCGTGCGCGTCACCGCCCGGCCGCCCCCCGGCGCCGCGGCGGGGCCCGCGCCCGCGGCGGAGATCGTCATCGTCGACACCTCGGGGTCGATGTACGGCGAGAAACTGGCCGCGGCCAAGCGGGCCGCCTGCGCCGCGGTCGACACCCTCCACGACGGGGTCGGCTTCGCGGTCGTGGCCGGCGCAGGCACCGCCCGAGTCGTCTACCCGGCCGAACCCGGCCTGGCCTGCGTCTGCGAACGCACCCGGGCCGAGGCGCGCGCCGCCGTCGACGGCCTCGCCCCAGCGGGCGGCACCCGGCTGGGCGCATGGCTGAACACGGCCGGCGAGCTGTTCGCGCGACTGGACCCCGGCACCCTCAAGCACGCCATCCTGCTCACCGACGGCCGCAACAACGAGCACCCCGGCGTGTTCGACCCGGTGCTGAAAACGCTGGCGGGCCGGTTCGTCTGCGACTGCCGGGGCGTGGGCACCGACGTGGACGTGGGCGAACTGCGCCGGATCGCCGAAGCCATGCTCGGCACCGTCGGGATCGTCACCGACCCCGCTGAGCTGGCCGCGGATTTCCGCGCCGCGGCCCGCGCCGCCATGGCCAAGGCCGTCGCCGATGTAACGCTGCGGCTGTGGACTCCCCGCGGTGCTGCGGTGGCCTCGCTGGTGCAGGTCGATCCCGGCGTGTGCGACCTCACGCCGCGGCGCACCCCGGCCGGGCCGCTCAGCTGCGAGTTCCCCACCGGGGCGTGGGGCGCCGAAAGCCGCGCCTACCACCTGCACCTGCGGGTGCCGCCGGGCGCCGCCGGGCGGCGGATGCGAGCGGCGCGGGTGCGGCCGGTCGCGCCCGGCACCCCCGAGCAGCCCGGCGCCCGCGGCGACATCCTCGCCGAATGGACCGCCGACCCCGACCGGACCGCCCGCATCGACCCGGTGGTGGCCCACTACACGGGCCAGACCGAACTGTGCCGCGCCGTGCAGGAGGGGCTGCGCGCGCGGCGCGACGGCGACGACGACACGGCCACCGCCCGGCTCGGGCGTGCGGTGGCGCTGGCCCACCGGTCCCGCCACGCGGCCACCGCCGAGCTGCTGCACCGGGTCGTCGAGGTCGTCGACGCGGCCACGGGGACGGTGCGGCTGCGGCCCGAGGTCTCCCGCGCCGACGAGATGACCCTGGACACCCACTCGACCAGAACCGTGCGAACACGTGCGGGCGACCGCGAACCGGGGGCCGTGTGAAAGCGAGGAGGGGGCGACCATGCCCACGTGTCCGCGGGGACACCGCTCGTCCGCCTACACCAACTGCGACATCTGCGGGCTGTCCATTCCCACCCCGCCGACCGGACTGCGCACCGGCTTCCCGCAGCACGCCGCCGGCACCGCGTCCGCTGCCCGCCCCGTTCCCGACGAGCGGTGCCCCGACTGCGCCGCCGAACGCGTAGGCCGCTTCTGCGAGGTCTGCGGGCACGACTTCGCCGCCGCCGACCGGACCGAGGCGTCGCCGGTCCCGTTGGCGCCGGACGTGCCCGCCGCGGCCGACCCGGCGCTCCCCGGCGCGCGCCCGGAGCACGCGGCCGGCGGGACGGGCACCGGCGCCGCGGACGACACGGCCACCTGGTGGGCGATCGTCGCCGCCGACCCCGCCTTCTACCAGGCCATGGCCGACCGCGGTGTGCTCGACACCGCCGCCATCGCCTTCCCGGCGCACGCGCCGCAGCGCCGGGTGCCGCTGAACCGGCCGCGCGTGCGCATCGGGCGGCGCAGCACCTCCCGCGGCATCCACCCCGAGATCGACCTGGCCGGACCGCCCGCGGACCCGGCCGTCTCACACACGCACGCGATGCTGCTCGCCCGGCCGGGCGGCGCGTGGTCGCTCGTGGACGAAGGGTCCGCCAACGGCACCACCGTCAACGGGACCGACCACCCGATCGCCCGCGACACGGAGGTGCGGCTGCACGATGCCGACCGGATCTACGTCGGCGCCTGGACCGTCATCACCCTGCACCGGCAGCGGGGGTGAGCGCAGTTGGTGAAGCACAGCTCCGACCGCCCCGAGATCGCCGACCGGTTGGCCACCACGGCCGCCGACCGGGCGCGCCACCGGATGGGCCTGCCTTCGTGGGTGACACGGCCCGGTACCCGCGAGCGCGTGTGGCTGCTGAGCACCCTGTGCCTGGTGCTGACCGGGCTGCTGTTCGCCACCGCCCAGACGGCGCTGTCCAGCGCCCGCGAGGGCCTGGAGGTGATCGGCGGCGGCGAAGGCCCCAAAGTGGTGGCGACCGCCGACCTGTACTTCGCGCTGAGCGACATGGACGCCCAGATGGCCAACGTGCTGCTGATGGGTTCGCAGCACTCGCTGGGAGACGGCCGCGAAGCCGCCATGGTCCGCTACGAGCAGCGCCGCGCCGACGCCAACCGGGCGCTGCTGCACGCCGCCCAGCTCGCCGAGGGCGACAGGGTCGAGGAACTGAACGTCCGCGCCGTCATGGACGGGGTGAACACCTACGAGCGGCTGGCGGCCGAGGCGCGCCTGCTCAACGACGAGCAGAGCGGACCGGCGGGGCAGCCATCGGACGAGGTCGTCGAGCTGTACCGGCGGGCCGCCGAAGTGATGCAGCGCGACCTGCTGCCCAAGGCCTACAACCTGACCCTGGATAGCGGCGCCACCGTGCGCAGCACCTACGAGGAGAAGAGCGCGGCGGCGTCGCAGGGACTGGCCCTGGTCGCGGCCGCAACCGCGGCGCTGTCCGGCGCGCTGCTGTGGCTCCAGCTGTTCCTGCGCAACCGGTTCCGGCGCCGCTACAACCTGCCGCTGGCGGCGGCGACCGCGGGCGTGCTCCTGCTGGGCCTGGGCACGGTCTCGACGCTGGAACAGCAGTCGGCGCTGCTGCGCACCGCAAAGGAGGAAGGGCTCGACTCGATGCTCGCGCTGTCGCGGGCGCGGGCCATCAGCACCGGCATGAACGCCGACCAGAGCCGGTGGCTGATGGATCCCACCCGTGCCCACGCCTACGAGCAGAACTTCCTGGACGACGCGAAGACCGTGCTGTTCCTGGTCCCCGAACAGGGGCGGCCACCGGGCGACCTGGACTCCTACACCGCCGAGGTCGCCGACGCCGTCCGCGACCACACCGACTACCCCGGTCAGGTGCTCGGCCTGCTCGGCCAGGAGGTGCACACCGGCGGGATCGAAGGCAGGGAGGAGGCCCAGCAGCGCACCCTGCAGACCTACACGGCTTTCCTGCGCGCCGACCAGGAGATGCGCGAACTGGCGGCCGACGGTGACATCGAGGCGGCCGTCGACGCCCACATGTCCGGCGAGGACTCCGTGGAGGACCTGTTCGGCCAGTACGAGCGGTCGCTGGTCCGGCTCACCGCGCTGCACTCCAACACCTTCGACTCGGCCGTCGCCGAAGCCGAGGACGGGCTGCTGGGCTGGGACACGGCGCTCACGGCGGGCTGCCTGGCGTTTGCGGCGCTGCTGGTGCTGGGCGTGCGCCCGCGGTTGGCGGAGTACCGGTAGCGGGGCGCGCAAGGCCCGGGGGCGGGCACGGCCGGGGGAGGGACAGGAGGCGAACGCCGATGGGACCGGTCCGAAAGGCCCGCGCCGCTGCGACCGCGGCGGCGCTGGCAGTGGTGCTCGCGGCGGGTGCGGGCTGCACCGACGCCGCCGGGAGAATCTCGATCGCGGACGCGCAGCAGCTCCGCATCGGTATCAAGACCGACCAGCCCGGCCTGGGGCTGCGGACCGGCGACGGCGACCATGCGGGCTTTGAAGTGGACGTGGCCCTCTACATCGCCGACCACCTGGGTGTGGAGCGCGGCAACGTGGAGTTCGTCGGGGTCACCTCGGAGGAACGCGAGCAGGCGCTGCAGGACGGCAAGGTCGACCTGATACTGGCCAGCTACTCCGTCACCCAGCTGCGCAAGACCGTTGTCGCGTTCGGCGGCCCCTACTACGTGGCCCACCAGGACATCCTGGTCCGCGCGGGCGACGCCTCGGTCGACAACGTCTCGGACCTGGCGGGCAAGCGGCTGTGCCAGGGCGCCGGGTCGAACTCCGGCGACCGGGTGACCGAGGAGGTCGATGTCGGCGCCACCGTTGTCGAGCGCCCCGACTACAGCGCCTGCATCGAACTGCTCGCCGACGGCGAGATCGACGCGGTCTCCACCGACGACCTCATTCTGGCCGGCTACCTGGAGGCCTCCCCGGATTCGTTCCGGCTGGTCAACGCACCGTTCACCAACGAGAAGTACGGCGTGGGGATCGCCAAGTGGGACATCGGCGGCTGCGAGGCGGTCAACCGGGCCATCACCCGCATGTACCAGAACGGGACGGCGGCGTGGCTGCTGCGCAAGTGGTTCGGCGACACCGGCCTGGACGTCAACACCAGCGTGCCCCAGTACGAGGGGTGCGGCTGAGGCGGGAGCCGGCCCGGGCGGCCCGTCGGGCGGCCGGGTGAGAGCATCGCCGGGGCGCCTCGCAGGGCTGCCCGCGGGCGGGCGCCGCCGCCGAGTGGCGGCATCGGGGCATCCGGTGCACAGTGGGCGCGGGCGGATCAACCGCACCAGGGAACCCGGAACCCGGCACGCGGCGGGGGCGTCGGTTGTGAGTGGACTCCAGCGGAAGGAGCGGAACAGGGTGACGATCGTGGAGTTCATCAACGCGCGCTTGGCGGAGGACGAAAGCGCCGCGCACGCGGCATCGCCGGGCACCGGGGGGCCCGAACGCGCCCGTGCCGACGTCCACGCCAAACGCGGGATCGTCGACGCCTACACCGCCACGTACCACGAGTGCATGGACACCCTGAACAACGGCGCAACGTCCGCCGCGGCCGAAGACGGCGCCTGGTCGGCCCTGCACGCCTGGCGCCGCGCCGTCGAACACCTCGCGGCCGTCTACGCCGCCCACCCCGACTACGACACGGCCTGGAAGAGCTGACCGCGGCCGATCGAGCGCCCGCTGCCGTCCGCTGCCGTCGCCGCCGCTGTTGGGCCCAAAACGCCGGCGGGCCGAGTCGGCCGCGGTGGCCGGTCCGAGAGCAGGCCGCCCAGCACCCCCGGCCTGCGCATGGTCCGGGTCAGCCGGCCGGAGCCGGCCACTGCCAGCCCCACGCCCACAGCGCCACCCACAGGCCCGGAGCGACCAGCACCGCGCCGAGCAGCAACTGGTAGGCGGGTTCGGCGGTGGCGGCCACACCCGCCTGCACCAACGCGCCGACCAGCAGCCCGGCGCTGAACACCGCCGGGCTCCACGAGGCGCGCGCGGCGGCCCCGATCGCCGCGGCCGCCGCCGTCTGTGCGAGGCCGGCTGCCAGCACAAGGCCGCCGAGCAGCCCCGCGGCGGCGGTGGCGGCGTCCGGCGGGCCGGATGACGCGACGGCGCCGGTCGCCGACCGCAGCAGCACAATGGCGACCTGGACCAGCACCGCCAGGCGCAGCGTCCACAGCACAGCGGGCCGCCACGCACCGGCCGCGGCGCGTACGCCCGCCGCACCCGCGGAAAGCGGCACCGCGATCGGAGCCGGCACCCGCGCCGCGGCCGGACGTGCGGCGCTGCCCCCGCCGCGCGGCAGCGCCCGACCGGCGGGCAGGGCAGGCAGGCCGGAGCGGGCCGCGCCGCCCGGCTCGCTCCCCGGCAGATCAGGGGACGCGGCGGGGGCGTCCGACGGCGGGCGCGGCGCGGGCGGGTGGGGCAGCAGGATCCCGGGCGGTGCCGAGGGCAGCGCCGGTACGGGCGGCGCGGGCGGCACCGGCGCGGCCACTGGAACCGGCGACCGCGGCGGCGCGGCGGTGTCCGGTGCGGTGCGCGGGTCCTGGTCGCGCGCAGCCTGCAGGCCCGCGCGCCAAGCTGCATCGGCTCCCATGAGGACCGCCCCTCGTATGCGTGGGTGTATCGCCGCCGAGTCTGCTCGGTTTGCGTGCGCATGTCGTCGTGCCGCCGGCGGCACCGCACCTACCGCGCCGGGCGCAGCACGCCCGCCCCGGCTCGGCCGCAGGACGTAGGCCGTGCCGCATCCGGCTGCGCGGACGGCCGCGCCGGCCGCGGCACCGCATCCGGCCGGACCCGGAAGTGTTCCCCCTGCCCGACTCTGGCACTGTTACACGCGCATTTCCAGCGTCCGGCCCCGCCGGAGCCCGGCGCCCGCCGCGCGCCCCTACAGGTCCAGCTCGTTGACCGCCAGCACGTAGCCCTCGCTGAATGTGGGGAACTGGATGATGCTTTCGCGGAGCCGGTCGACGGTGATCCCCTCGCGGATCGCCAACGCGGCGGTGTGGATCCACTCGCCCGCGAGCGGGGCCACCGCCCAGGCGCCGACCAGTGTGCGGCTCGACCGGTCGGCCAGGACGCCCAGGCGCCCCGACGGCGAGGTTTCGTAGGTCCAAGGCCGCGCCAGCCCCGCGGTCAGGTCGACCTCCGCCGACACCGTGTCCAAACCCTTGGCGCGCGCCTGCCCGGCCGTCAGCCCCACGGCGGCGATCTCGGGGTCGGCGAAGACGACGCGCGGCACGCCGGTGTAGTCGGCCGTGCGGTGGCGGCCCAGGATGTTCGCCGCGACGACGCCCGCCTGGTACTTGGCCACATGGGTGAACAGGGAGGTACCGGTGGCGTCGCCGACCGCCCACAGCCCCGGTGCGACCTGGCAGCGCCCGTCCACGGCCAGCCCCTTGCGGCCGGCCTCGACACCCACCCCCTCAAGCTCCAGCGCCTCCAGGCGCGGGGTGCGGCCGGTCGCCAGCAGCACCACGTCGCCGGCCGCCTCGGAGCCGTCGTCCAGCTCCAGCACGCTGTCGCGGCCCCGCCGGTGCGCCCGGCGCGGTTCGGTCCCGGTGCGCACCTCCACGCCGTCGCGGCGCAGCAACTCGGCGGCCAGCTCGCCCACCCGCGGCTCCTCGCGGTCCATCAGGGCAGGGCCGCGCTGCACCAGCGTCACCTCGCACCCCATGCGGGCGAGGAACTGGCCCATTTCCACGCCGACCGCGCTGCCGCCGACGACCACCGCCCGGTCGGCAATCTCTTCAAGCGTGGTGGCCTGCCGGTTGGTCCAGACCTCGACCTCCTCCAGTCCCTCGATCGGCGGGCGCATCGTCGCCGAGCCGGTGGCCACGATCACGTTGCCGGCGGTCAGCCGGTGCTCGTCCACGGCCACCACCCACGGGTCTCGCCCGACGAGGCGGGCGGTGCCCTTGAACACCGGCACACCCTGGGACCGGTAGCCCTCGACCTGCTTGGAATCGTCCAGATGGCGGATCATGGTGTCGCGGTAGGCGCGCATGGCCGCCCAGTCGGCGACCGGCGAGCCCAGCCCCGCCACCGCGGCGGCTCCGGCTGCGGCTTCCAATGGCCGCAACAGCGTCTTGGAGGGGATGCAGGCCCAGTAGCCGCACTCTCCACCGATGAGCTCGCGCTCGACCACGGCGACGCGCTTGCCGTGCTGCGCCAGTTGGGACGCTGCGACCTCGCCTCCCGGTCCCATGCCGATCACAACGGCGTCGTACTGGGCGTCCATGTGCATCCTCTGCCTTTCGGTCGCGGGATTGGCCGGGCTGCGGTGTGAGCTCCGGAACAGGGCGCTGACAGGGCCACCGCGGACGCGGGGGCCCGCCGTCCGGTATGGCACGATCGGTTGCACCGGCGGGCCCTGACACGCCGTCGCCGGCGGTGGTCTCCTACCCCGGTTCGGGTTGGAGGCGACCTGGAACCGGCAACGGGAAGCCGCGGCCGGACCCGGTGGGATCCGAACCCGAACCAAGCCGGAGCCGAGCCGGAACCGCTCGGCGGTAAGCCGTCCGCACGCGCGTTCCGGTCAGCGCGGCATGATGCCGGGTAGGGGTGTGCTCCGGTGGCGCGCGGCCGGTGCGGCGCGCCTGCGCCGGGCGGTCGGCCTCCGCCCGCGACGATGCGCACCACATCGAGAATGGACACGCGAGGAGCGAAACCGATGCCCGACACGACACCGAACGCCCGCACCCCGTTGGACCGCCTCCCCGAATGGGCGGCCCTGGGCAAGCACCGTACGCAGCTCGGCGAGACCGGCCTGCGCGAGCTGTTCGCCGCCGACCCCGCGCGCGGCGACCGCTACACCCTCCAGGTCGGCGACCTGCACCTGGACTATGCAAAGCACCTGGTCACCGACGAAACGCTGGGGCTGTTGCGCAGCCTCGTGGAGGCCACCGGCGTTGCCGAACTGCGGGACGCCATGTTCCGCGGCGAGCGGATCAACGTCACCGAGGACCGTGCCGTGCTGCACACCGCCCTGCGGGCGCCGCGCGGCGCGGTGGTCGAGGTCGACGGGCGCAACGTGGTGCCCGACGTGCACCGCGTGCTGGATGAGATGGCCGGATTCGCCGAGCGCGTGCGCTCGGGCACCTGGGTCGGGCACTACAACGACCCCATCACCACCGTCGTCAACATCGGCATCGGCGGCTCCGACCTGGGCCCGGCCATGGCCTACGAGGCGCTGCGGCCCTTCGCCCGCCCCGGGCCCGGCGGCGAGGGCGGCATCGAGGTCCGCTTCGTCTCCAACGTCGACGGCGCCGACCTGCACGAGACGGTCAGCGACCTGGACCCGGCCCGCACCCTGTTCATCGTGTCGTCCAAGACGTTCACGACGGTCGAGACCATCACCAACGCGACCTCCGCGCGGGCGTGGCTGCTGTCGGGCCTGGACGGCGACGTCGCGGCCGTGGCGCGGCACTTCGCCGCCGTCTCCACCAACGCCGAAAAGGTCGCCGAGTTCGGCATCGACACCGCCAACATGTTCGAGTTCTGGGACTGGGTGGGCGGCCGCTACTCCCTGGACTCGGCGATCGGGCTGTCGCTGATGATCGCCATCGGCCCGGAGCGCTTCCGCGAGATGCTCGACGGGTTCCGGCTGGTCGACGACCACTTCCGCACCGCGCCGATCGAAGCCAACGTGCCGATGCTGATGGGCATGCTCGGCATCTGGTACGGCGGGTTCTACTGTGCCCAGTCGCACGCCGTGCTGCCCTACAGCCAGTACCTGGCCCGCTTCCCCGACTACCTCCAGCAGCTGGACATGGAGTCCAACGGCAAGTCGGTCGACCGCGCCGGCCGACCGGTGAACTGGTCCACCGGCCCCGTTGTGTGGGGCACGCCCGGCACCAACGGGCAGCACGCCTACTACCAGCTGCTGCACCAGGGCACCAAGCTGGTCCCGGCCGATCTGATCGGGTTCGCCCGGCCCGCCGCCGGCATGACCGCGGAACTGATCGCCCAGCACGACCTGCTGATGGCCAACATGTTCGCCCAGGGCCAGGCGCTGGCCTTCGGCAAGACCGCCGAGGAGGTCGCCGCCGAGGGGGTGCCGGCCGAGCAGGTGCCGCACCGCACCTTCGCCGGCAACCGGCCCACGTCCACCATCCTGGCCACCGAGCTGACACCGTCGGTGCTGGGCCAGCTCGTTGCGCTCTACGAGCACAAGGTGTTCGTTCAGGGCGCCGTCTGGGGCATCGACTCCTTCGACCAGTGGGGCGTCGAGCTGGGCAAGGTGCTCGCCAAGCGGATCGAACCGGCTCTGACCGAGGGCGCCGATGTGCCCGGGCTGGACTCGTCGACATCGGCCCTGGTCAACCGGTACCGGACGCTGAACGGGTGACGGGCTGCGGGCGGGGCCGCGCGGGCCGCGGCGGCCATGGGGGCGACCGGACCACAGGGGAGGAGTGACATGGGCGGGCTGCTGCTGATTCGCCACGGCGAAACAGAGTGGAGCCGGTCGCGGCGGCACACCGGGCGCACCGATGTGCCGCTGACCGCCAAGGGCGAGGAGCAGGCGCGCGCCCTGTGGCCGCTGCTGGCCAAGCGGCGACTCTCGCAGGTGCTCGCGAGCCCGCTGGAGCGGGCCTGGCGCACCGCCGAGTTGGCCGGGCTCCGCGGCGGGGCCGAAACCGAACCGGACCTGATGGAGTGGGACTACGGCGGCTACGAGGGCCGCACCACCGCCGGCATCCAGCACGACCGGCCGGGCTGGTACATCTGGCGCGACGGTGTGGTTCCCGGCGGACCCCCGCACCCGGGAGAGAGCGTCGAGCAGGTGGGCGCCAGGGCCGACCGGGTGCTGGAGCGGCTCCGGCCGATCCTGGACGACGACGGCGCCGCCGACGCCGCCGTGGTCGCCCACGGCCACCTGCTCCGGGTCCTGACGGCCCGCCGCCTGGGCCTGCCGGCCGACCGCGGCGCACTGTTCCGCTTGGAAACCGCGGGCATGGCCCGCTTGGGCAAGGAACACGGCCGCCCGGTAGTCACCGACTGGAACATGGGACCGCCGGCGGAATGAAGCGCGCGGCCGACCTGCAGTTCGGCTAAGCCCTGTTTAGGAAGTGTGTGTTAGCGGCACCGAGGGCGGCGGTCGGCCCGGGTGGGTGGGCGGGCACGGGCGGCTCCTCGTGGCCGGAGGGGCGGCCCGGGTCCGCTGTGCGGCCTTGTGGCCTGCCGGGCGGCGGGTGGCCTGCACGGAAAAGCGGCACCGGGGGCGGAGGTCGGCCGGGCGGGCGCGTGTGTGTCCGTTAAGTCGGATTACCGGGTGGCCGTGCACCCGTTATGTCGGGTTTCTATTGATGATCATGCAGAAATGCCGGTCTCAGCTTTGAAATCTGGGCATTTCTGCATGGTCATCGGTGGGTCGCCCGCCCCGGCTGCCTGCGGGTGGGACCGGTGCGCCGCCCGCCCCCGCCGCCCGCGGCCGTTGCCGCTGCTTTTCCGCCCCAGGCCGCCTTTTGACGGCAGCGGACAAGGCCGCCGAGCGGACCCGTGTCCGCCCCGGTCCCCGAACGCACTGGTCGCCATGGCCGGTCCACCACCGGTGTCCGGGTGCGGGTCGGCTTCTTCCGGGTTGATCGGTCCACCGGAGACCTCGCTGCTGCGCGGGCACCGGCATGCGGGCAGTCCTGACCGATCATGGTCTATTAAACAGGACTTAGTCGCCCCAGGGCAGCCGGGCCGTGATGCTGAATCCTCCTGATTCGTCCGGGCCGTGGCTGAGGCGGCCGCCGGAGAGGGAGACGCGTTCGGCGAGGCCGATGAGGCCCTGGCCGCCCGAGGGGCGTTCCGCGCCGGTGTTGGCGGATGCCGCGGCATCCGCCAACACCGGCGGAGCAGCACCGGAATCCGGCCGACCCGCTTCCGGCTCCGCGGCGGTGTTGTGCACCTCCACCGCGAGCCCGTCGCCCGGACCGCCGCAGATGCGCACCTGCACGCGCGCGCCCGCTGCGTGCCTGCGGGCGTTGGTCAACCCTTCCTGCACGATCCGGTAAGCCGTGCGGCCGATCGTGTCGGGCGGCGCCCTGCCTTCCGCGACCTCCTCGTGCAGCTCCACCCGCATCCCGGCCGCCACCGACTCGGCGACCAGCCCGCGCACGTCGGCCAGCGTCGGCTGCGGTAGTTCGCCCACCGGGGCGCGCAGCACCCCGAAGACCTCGCGCAGGTCCTGCAGCGCCTGGTGCGCGCTGCCCCGGATCACCGCGGCGGCGCGGGCGACCTCGGCGGCCGGAGCGTCCGGACGGTACTCCAGGGCGCCGGCGTGCACGCTGAGCAGCGACAGCCGGTGGCCGAGCACGTCGTGCATCTCGCGGGCGATCTGCTCGCGCGCGTGCAGTTGCGCCTGCTCCGCCCGCAACCGCGCCTCCGACTCCGCGCGCGCCGCCCGCTCGCGCAGCGACAGCACGAGCCGGCGCCGGTGCCGGATCACAGTCCCCCAGCCCAGCACCGCCGCGACCATCACCGCTGTGAACGCCGTGATCCACTGCAGCTCGTTCGGGTCGGCCTGGCGCTCCGGCGGGACGAGCGTGTTGAACAGTGCGAAGTAGCAGATCTGGCCGGCCACCACGGCGGCGCCGCACAGGGCCGTAGGGCGCGCGCCGCGATGGATGGCGACGGTGAACAGGGCGACGAACTGGGCGCCGTCGGCGAGCGCGGCGTAGGCCGACAGCGGTATCAGCCCCAAAGCCAGTCCCACGGGGCTGCGGCGCCGCAGCCACACCGCGGCACACGCGGCCGCGCAGACGAGCTGCTCCCGCAGGAGCGCCTGCTGCGTGACCTCGGGATCCTCTGTCAGCGCGACCGCCCACGCCAGCCCGTAGCCGACCGCGGCCAGGAACAGGCCGATGTCGACGGCCCACTCGCGCGGGCCGCGTTTGCGGCGGAGCCCTGCGGACCCGGCGGTCCGGCCGGCGGGGCCGCTGCCGCCGTCGTCGTTGCGGTCGTCGTTGCGGTCGGCGGTGCGGGTTCCGGCCGAGGTGTCCGCCGGGGATCCGGTCCGCGAATCGGGGCCGGTCGGTGCGCCGTCCATGGTCCCGAACCTACTCGCCGGCCCGGTCGGCGCGGACCCGCGCCGCCGATCCCGCGACCGGAGTCGCAGCGATGGATACTTTCGGCTGACGGCCCCCGGCAGACCGGCGACCCCGGTCGCGCAGTCCGATACCGGCGGCCGACGCGCCGCGGCGCACCGGCGGCCTACCGTCGGGGCATGGCACGGATTGCGCAGGCCGCCGGCCTCATCATCTGCCTGCAGGCCGCCGCCGGTCTGGCCGGTGCCCTCGGTACCGGATGGACGCGGTGGGCAGGCGGGCTGTCGGTCCTGGACCGCTTGTCGGCCCTGGACGGGCTGCAGTGGCTGGGCGGGTACCTGGTCTTCGCCAACGCCTCGCTACTTGTGGCCGGGATCGCGGTGCTGGTGGCCGCGACGCGCATCCGCGGCGGCTGACCGCGGTCCGTGCCGGGGACGGTTCCGACAGGACGCGGCAGCAGAGGAGAGGGTCGGCATGAAACCGGAGGCGCCGGGAGCGGGCGGGACGACCATCGTCGCGAACCGCAAGAGCGAGCGGGCCCTGATGTGGGCCGGATTTCCGCTGCTGGGGATCGTGCTCGGCGCCCTGCTCAAGAGCCTGGCCGACTGGATGGTCGCCTGGCCGTGGGCGCCGTTCGAAGGCCCGGCGCAGCTCATCGCCTCGCTGCCCGACACGCCCGCCCGCATCGGCGGCGCCGCGCTCGGCCTGGTCGCCGGGCTGGTACTGGCCGCCATCGGCGAGAGCGAAAGCGTCAAGGTCACGATCACCGACGACACGGCCACCATCGAGCGCGACGAACAGCGGACCGCCTTTGCGCGGTCGGACACCGGCGCGGTGTTCAAGGACGGCAAGCGGCTGGTGGCGCTGGGACCCGGCTCCGCGGAGCTGGCCGGGCAACCCACCGACCTCAGCGCGGCCCGGCTGGCCGCGGCCTTCCGCGCCCACGGCTACCCGTGGTGCGCCGACGGCGACCCCCACGCGGGTGAGTACCGGCGCTGGGTGGAAGGGCTACCGGAACTCTCCGCGAGCGCCCACGCGCTGTTCGCCGCGCGGGCGCGGGCACTGCGCAAAGACGGCTCCGAGGCCGCTCGGGACGCCGAGGAACTCCGCGCGGAACTGGCCAAACTCGGGCTCGTGGTGCGCGACGAGCGCAAGGCCCAGTACTGGCGCACCACCGGGCACGCGGACACCGGAGACGCGGCACCGCCGACAGGATGATCATGCAGAAATGCCCAAATTTTAACGTGAGACGGGCATTTCTGCACTATCGCCGCCGCGGACGGCAACCTCCACGGTCGCCACGCCCCGGGTTCAGCCCGCCTGTTGCGCGGCGAACGCCAGTTTCTCCGGCGGCCGCACGGCACGCACCGCCGTGATCCGCCCATCAGGCGCGGTTTCCAGCCATACGACCGAGGTCAGGTCGCCGCCCTGCCAGAGCAGCACGGCGACTTCGCCGTTGACCTCCCGGAACTCCGCCTGTGTTACGGCCGCCTCAGGCCTGGCGAAGGCGCCGGCCACAAAGCGCGCCAGCTTCGCGCCGCCGAAGATCGGGCGGCGCGCCGCCCGGGCCCGGCCGCCGCCGTCGGTCCAGGCCACGGCGTCCTCGGCGAGCATGCGCTCCAGCGCGCCCACGTCGCCCTGTACGGCGGCGGCGGTGAACCGTTCGGCGATCCGCCGCTGCTCGGCGGCATCGGCGGCGAAGCGGCGCTGCGCCGTGCCGACGTGCTCGCGGGCGCGGCGCAGCAACTGCCGCGAGTGGGCCTCTTCGACGTCGAGCAGTTCGGCGATTTCCTGGTGGGTGTGGCCGAACGCCTCGCGCAGCACGAACACCGCGCGCTCGGGCGGGGTGAGCCGCTCCAGCATGACCAGTACCCCCACCGACACCGACTCGCGCTGCTCGACGGTTTCCAACGGGCCGAGGGCGCCGTTGTCGGTCAGCACGGGTTCGGGGAGCCACGGCCCGATGTAGCTTTCGCGGACCGCCCGCGCCGACGTGAGCCGGTTCAGGCACAGGTTCGTGACGACTTTGGCCAGCCACGCTTCGGGCACCCGTATGGCGGCGGTGTCGGCCGCGTCCCAGCGCAGGAACGCATCCTGCACGGCGTCCTCGGCCTCGGCGGCGGAGCCGAGTAGCCGGTAGGCCAGCCCCAGCAGGCGGGGGCGCTGCTCGGTGAACAGATCGGTTTTCGCCGTTGGGGCCGCCGGTCGCGAAGGGTCCACACCGACGATGCTAAGCGCCCGCCTGCGCATGCCGCGGCCGCCCCACGGGATCCGGGTGCGGCGGTCGCGCAACGGGGCAGCAGGCGGTATCAGCCGAAGGCGCCGTCGGCCGCGAACAGGTAGTTGCGGCACTGGTCGGTCACTGCCGCGGCGGGCACCCAGCGTCCGCCGCGGCAGTGGTACATGGTGTATCCGCGCTCCCGCAGGGCCCCGGCCATCGACTCCGCGGTCATGCCGTACTTGTCGAGGTGGCGGTCCTCGATCTCCAGCAGCAGCGCCGGCTTGCGGGCCTCGATGGTCTTTTCGGCGCCGTCGAGCACCGCCGACTCGAAACCCTCCACGTCGGCCTTGATGAAGTCAACGCGGTCGATGCCCTGCTCGGCGCAGATCTCGTCGACGGTGCGCACCCGTGTGTGCAGGATCCGCTCGGCGCCGAACGAGAAGTCCCGCCCGGGGCGCTCCATGCCGGTCCGCAGATAGGCCCAGCCGTGAATCGGCAGCCCGAACCGGTGGGGGAGCGTGAGCTGCGCGGATTCGCTGCGGGGGCCCATGGCGGCATTGTGGATCCGGATGTTGCCGGCGCCCGACGCACGGACCCCCGCCGCGAGGATGCGGAAAGGGTTGGGCAGCGGCTCAAAGGACAGCACCTGCCCGTGCGGGCCCACGAGCTGCGCCAACGGGAACGTGTACATGCCGTATGCGGCGCCGATGTCGAAGCAGATTCCGCCGGGCGGCACCAATTGCGCCAATCCGCGGATCTCGGGTTCGCTCAGCCGTACGGCAGCGCAAGCCCTCAGGGTGGCGGCCATCGCACCGAGCCGCAGCGGTTGGCGCCGCGGCCGGGGCGAGCCGGCCGGGTGCGCCTCGCCGTCGTCGCGCCGCCGGGCAGCGGGTGTCGTCATGGTCGTCGGCCTCCTTATCCGCGCTGGCTGTGACCGGCTACCCTACGGTGCTTGCCGCACCGGCCGACCCCCCGGCGGCAGTGGCCGGGGCGGCCGATCGTCCGCTTGTGTTGGTGCCGTAGTGCCGACGAAGGCAAAGTAGCCCAGGTCAAGGCTTCCCCGTGCCGTCTTCGGGCAGCGGATCAGCGTTCCGGACGGGGATGCGCGGATTGTGCCGATCCGGTGCGGGGGCGCACGGGTTCGACCGCCGGGGCGCGCACGTGCTCGTAGACGACACTGGTTTCGACATCGGCCACTTCGGGGCGCTCGGTCAGCCGGTCGATGACGAACGCGTAGAGCCCATCGGTGTCGGGCACGGCCACGTGCACCAGGAAGTCCTGGCTTCCCGAGGTGACGAACAACCCCACGGTTTCCGGCAGCCGCGCCGCCCATTCGCGGAACGCCTCGATGTTGCGCCGCGACGGCGGGCGGATCCGTACCGAGATCATGGCCTGGACCCCGCGCCCGATCGCCTCCAGATCGACCTCCGCCCGGTAGCCGCGCAGCACCCCGCGCTCCCGCAGCGACCGCACCCGCTCCAACGACGTGGAGGGCGCGACACCGACGGCCGCGGCCAGGTCGCGGTTGGTGCGCCGGGCGTCCTGCTGCAGCGCTCGCAGGATCGCGCGATCAAGTTCGTCCAGATCCACCTTTTCCACCCCTTTGCCGAACAAAGTTCGGCGGCGTTTTCCATATTGCGCACGGATGACTAGCTTCGGCCAGCGTACGCGTATATCTCATGTTCACGGCGCCGCCGAACGCAGCGCAGCGGTGCCCGACGCGGAGGAAGCACCCATGACCGACCAGCTGACCCGGTCCGAACGGGACCTGCCCCGACCGGACCCCGCCGAGGCCCTCCCCGACCCCGTTGAACTCGGCCCTGACGACATCACCATCGACGCCCCCACCCGCAGTGCGCGCGTGAAGTGGGTGATGGTGATCGACGGCGGCCTGGACGCGGGCCTGGCCGCCAACACCGCGGGCTGCCTGGCCGCCGCCGTGGGGCGGGAACTGCCCCGGCTGATCGGGCCGGGCGGCGCCGACGCATCGGGCGCTGTGCACCGGGGGCTGCCGTGGACGGGCTGCACCGTGCTGAGCGGCGACGCCGACGCGGTGGCCCGGGTGCGCGACTCGGCGATGGCCAAGACGGGTCTGCTGGTGGTGGACATGCCCTCGCTCGCCCAGGTCTGCCGGGTCTACGGCGGCTATCTGGACGCCCTCGCCGACACCGAACCCGCGGACATCCGCTACCAGGGTGTGGCCCTGGTGGGCCCCCGCAACAAGGTCGACAAGATCGTCGGCCGCCTGCCGCTGTTCGGGTGAGCCGCGGCGCCTGCCGTTCGGTTGCGGCGGCGGGGGCGCGCTCGGTCCGGCGCGGCGGTGACCGCGCCGCCCGCGCGCACCGCGGAGCCGAGGCGACCGGCGGGCGGTGGGCCCTGCGTGCGCGGCTGCCGGAGAATGTCGGTAGCTTTGTCGCCATGACAGCACGGAGCCTGTTGCGCACCCTCCCGCTCGCCGCCCTGCTGGCCCTCGCGGCCTGCGGCACCCCGGATTCCGCGGGCGCCCGGCCCGTAGCCGACGGGGAGTCCGCGACCGCCGCGGCGGCGGATGTGGTCCTCCCGCCGCGGAACGCGGAATTCGACTACCAGATCGGCGGCGTCTACACCCCGCCGCAGGGTGCGGAGGCGGTGATCCGCGACCGTGCGGACACGCCCGCCGCCGGGGTCTACAACGTCTGTTATGTCAACGGCTACCAGGTGCAGCCCCAGGAGCTGGACTGGTGGCAAGAGAACCACCCCGATCTACTGCTGCGCGACGCAGGCGGAGATGTGGTCATCGACCCGGACTGGGACGAGGCGCTGATCGATATCTCGACCGCGGACAAGCGCGAGGCGGCGGCCGGGATTGTCGGCGACTGGATGGCCGGGTGCGCGGATTCCGGGTTCGACGCCGTGGAACTGGACAACCTGGACTCCTGGTCCCGCTCGCGGTCGCAGCTCACCCAGCGGCACGCGGTGGAGTTCGCCAAGCTGCTAACCGAGCGCGCACACGCCGAAGGTCTGGCCGCCGGGCAGAAGAACGCCGCCGAACTCATCGAGGGCGCAGGCGGGGGGCCGGTGGCCGGGTTCGATTTCGCGGTGGCCGAGGAGTGCGGCCGCTGGGACGAGTGCGGGACCTATGCGGACGCCTACCCGGGCCGGGTGCTCGATGTCGAGTACCGCGAAGCCGACATGGACGCGGCCTGCTCGTACACGGACGCGGGGGTGTCGGTCGTCCTGCGCGATGTCGACGTGCTCCCGAAGGGCCACCCCGACCACGTCCACGGCACGTGTGCGGGGGTCGGGGCCGGCTAAGGCCGCCCGAACCGCCCGACCGCACCGACCGGTGCCAGCCGCGGCCCGCCGGCGGGCCGCGGGTTACCAGTCGCGCTCCAGCGGGTGGGACCACGCGAGGGTGTTCCACGGGCTGCGCGGGCTGCCGCGCAGCCGGGCCGCCGCCTCCTCGAACCGGTCCTGATCGCCGGGCACGCCGCCCGCCCACAGCCGCCGCCCGCTGAGGTAGTACTCGCCCATCTCCACCCAGGAGCCGTAGGCGCGCTGGATTTCGCGCGCCAGCGGCAGCATGCGGTCCCAGCAGAAGTCGGCCTCCAGCCACCCGGCCAGGTGGCCCCACCGGTACAGCATCATCGCGCGGGCGTAGTCCCAGACCAGGTGCTTGTGCTGCACCTGTTCCGGCGGGGCCCCGGCCAGCATCGAGACCCGGTCGGCCTCCTCCTGCCCGAAACCGCGGCCGGCGGCCAACTGGGCGGTGAAGGATTCGATCTCGGCGAGTGCGCGGGTGTCGGGGCCCGCTCCGGTGGGGGCCGTGCCCGCGGCGTAGGCGTCGTAGAGGCGCGCGTAGCGGTCGCCTTGGGGGCCGTGGCGCAGGAAGAGGATGCGGCGCAGCGCGTCGTCCAGCGGCGGCGCACCGATCCGGCCGCCGTTGGCGGCACAGTCGTCGGCCCACCGCAGCAGCTGGATGTAGGTGTCCTGGGCGGTCCGGGGCAGTGCGGCCACGGCGGCGCTGTGCGCGAAGTCCTCGCGGTGGCCGGCGGTGACCAGGGCGTCGATGTTGGCCAGCAGTTGATCGCGGCCCGCGGTGTCCCAGGCGTCGGCCAGGACCCGGTGGGCACTGCGCTGGTCGGCGGCGCGCTCGGCGGCCGACTCCGGTCCCAGCCGGTCCAGCGGCTGGCCGTTGACCTCGGCGAAGATCGCGAAGGACCCCATGATCCAGGACTGCACGGGGGTGAGCGGGGTGTGCGTGCCGGCGCGGGGGCTGCGGGCGGCACCGGAAGCGGTGGCGGAGGCCGAGATCAGTTCCCAGAACTGCTGGCGCAGGCGCATCGCCGCCGCCTCTTCGTGGGCGCGGAACGCGGCCAGCGGCTTGTCGACCCCGCCGCCGCGGAACACCAGCGTGAGCCGTCCGCTGCCGGCGCGCTCCAGTAGCAGGTGGTCGTGCCGGATGGCGTGGAAGGGCAGCTTGCCCCGGTTGTGGGCGACCGCCTGCTGGATGAGCCGCAGTTCCCAACCGGGCCGCCGGTTGGCCCAGGCGAACAGCGCAAGGAAGGCGATCCCCGCGGCCAGCAGCCCCGCGGCGACCGGGCCGGGCCCGAGGAACGCGACGATGAGCGCCGCGACCAGGCCGGCGATTCCGGCCAGCAGCACGATCAGCGTCGATGCCGCCCAGCTGGTGAACAGGCCGGGTACCCGGACGGTGCCCCGGTCGGTGTCGAAGTAGAAGGCGTTCTCGGCGAGGGTCCCCTTTACGGTCGCCTGAAGGTGCTCGATTCGGTTGTCCATGTCGGGTGTGCTTTCCGCCGTGTGGTGGGGAGGTCCCACAGGGTGAGGGGATGGAGCCGCGCGGCGGTCCGGGTCTCTGACGCTGTCGGGGTTGGCGCGGTTGCACCGCCGGGGCGGGCGCGCCCGCGGGGCCGCGCCGCTGCACGGTGCCGGCCCGCGCGGGCCGGCACGCGCGCGGGGCTCCTCAGACCGCCGGCGGGGCCGGCAGGATCTGGTAGAGGCGGTTGTCGGGGATGGGCCTGCGCTTCCATTCGCGCGGGTAGCCCACCGAGACCTCCTGGAACCGGACGCCGTCGTAGTGGGTCTCCCGCGGGATGTGCAGGTGGCCGTAGACGACCGCCGCGGCGTCGTACTTGGTGTGCCAGCCGGCGGTGTGCACGCTGCCGCACCACTGGGCGAACTCCGGGTAGTACAGGACGTCGGTGGGGTCGCGCACCAGCGGGTAGTGGTTGACCAGCACGGTTGGTCCCGTGACGGCAGAGAGCCGGTGCTCGCTGTAGTCCAGCCGGGCGGCGCACCACTCCTCGCGGGTGGGGTAGGGGTCGGGGTGCAGCATGAACTCGTCGGTGCACACCACGCCCGTGCTGTGGGCGTAGGCCAGCCCTTCGTCCTTGGTCGAGGTGCCGGGCGGGCGGAAGGTGTAGTCGTAGAGGGTGAACAGCGGCACGACCGTCACCGGGCCGCCCGCGCCCCGCCACACCGGGAACTCGTCCTCAGGGGTGTGCACGCCCAGGCCGCGGCAGATGTCCACAAGCTGTTCATAACGCTGGACACCGCGCAGCTGCAGCGGGTCGCGCGGTGTGGTCCACAGTTCGTGGTTGCCTGGCACCCACACCACCTCGGCGAACCGGTCGCGCAGCAGGCGCAGCGCCGACTCGATGTCCTCGGGGGTCTCGGCGACGTCGCCGGCGACGATCAGCCAGTCGCCCTCGTTGTACGGGCGCAGCCCTTCCAGGATCTCCCGGTTGCCGCTATGGGACACGTGCAGGTCGCTGATCGCGAGCAGCCGCGGCTCGGCGGCGGATTCCGCAGCGCCCTCGGCGGCGGCCCGAGCGGCGGTGTCTCCAGCAGCGGTCGGTTCAGCCATCGGCCCTCCGCATTCCTTTGGTGGTCGGCTTCTCGCGCATGCCGACCAGTCTGGGACACCGGGTGCGCGCGGGCACAGCCGCCCCTGGAGATAGGGGCCGGTGACGTGCCGCCGCTACGCCGTGGCGGGGGACCGCGCGCAACGCCCGGGCGGCCGCGGGCCGGCCCGGGCGGTTCCCGGTGCGGGGCGGTGCGGATGTCCGGATGCGGACCCGGACCCGGCGCGCTGCGCCGGGATCGCGCTGGCAGACTCGCGAGCATGGACACCGCGAAAATCGCAGAGAACTACCGCAATCGGGCCGCCGAGTTCACCCGCCGTGTCGAGGGGGTGCCCGCGGGCGGCTGGGACGCCGACACACCGTGCGAGGGATGGACCGCCCGCGACCTGATGCGCCACATCGTCGAGGTCCACGCGCGGATGCCCAAGGTGATCGGGCAGCCGGTGGAGCCGTCGCACACGGTCGAGGACGACCCGGTGGCATCCTGGTACGAGGCCCGCGACACCATGCAGCGGCTGCTGGACGACCCCGCCAAGGCGGGCCGGGAGTACGACGGCGCCATGGGGCGGACCAGTGTGGGCAAGACCGTTGACACCTATCTCGGCTTCGACCTGGTCGTCCACTGCTGGGACCTCGCGCGCGCAACCGGTCAGGACGAGACCCTGCCGCCCGAGGAGGTGTCGTGGGTCTTCGAGCTGGCCCGCGGCATGGGCGACAACATCCGCCACGCAGAGGTCTGCGGCCCCGAGGTCAGCGTGCCCGAAACCGCCTCCGAGCAGGACAGGATGCTCGGCTACCTGGGCCGCCGCCCGTAGTCGCAGTGCCGGCACCGGTCCCCGCCGTGCCGCTGCGGGGACCGTGCACCTCCCACACGGTCCGGCGGTCAGCCTCCGCTGCCGCCGGCCGGCTCCAGGGCGGCCATGATGGCGCCGAGTTGGCGCATCTGATCGCGGGTGAGCCGGTCGAAGACCCGTTCGCGGACCCGGTTGGCGTGGCCCTGCGCCGCCTCGCGCAGGTGGGCGAGGCCGTGGTCGGTCAGGACCGCCCACGAGCCGCGGCGGTCCTCCTCGCAGCTTTCGCGGCGCACGTGCCCGGTGCGCTCCAGGCGCGCGATCTGGTGGGACAGGCGGCTCTTGGAGACGATGACGCTGTCGGCGAGCACGCGCATGCGCATCCGCATGCCCGGTGCCTCGGACAGCGTGACCAGGATGCCGAACTCGACCAGGCTGAGCCCGTTGCGGGCCTGCAGGTCGTGGTCGAGTTCCTCCTCGATGCGGGACTGGGCGGTGAGCAGGCTGCGCCACACCGCTTGCTCCTCGGTGTCGAGCCACCGCACCTCATCGCCCATGGGCGCAATCGTACTCAAGGCGCCCTCACCCGGTCCGGTCTTCGCCGGGGCCTGCGGCCCCGCCGGCCAGACCGGTTCCGGCCAACCACACGCGTGCCCCGGCCAGCACCGGCGCGGGCAGTGTGTGGCCGCCGGGGTGCTCGTGCAACCGCAGATCGGCGCCGCGCTGTTCGAGCTGGCGGGCCAGCAGCCGCGCCTGGTCGATGGTGGTCACCGGGTCGGCGCGGCCGGCGCCCACGAACACCGGCGTGCCCGCGAGATCGGCCGGGCCGGGCTCGCGGTCCTGCAGCGGAGCGGCGGTGGCGAACAGGGCGGCGCCCGCCAGCAGCCCCGGGTGCAGCAGCAGGGTGGCCGCGGCGATGTTGGCGCCGTTGGAGAAGCCGACAGCGACCACGCGGCGCGGGTCGAGCCCGTACTCGGCGACCGCGGCTCCGACGAACTCCGCCAGCTCGCCGGAGCGGGCGATGACGTCGTCGACGTCGAAGACGCCCTCGCGCAGCCGCCGGAACCAGCGGTTGGCGCCGTTCTCGCTGACCCGGCCCCGGGGCGAGAGCAGTCCCGCCCCGGGCGCCAGCGCCCGACCCAGCCCGAGCAGGTCGTACTCGTCGGCTCCGGTGCCGTGCAGCAGGAGCAGTGTCAGCCGCTCTTGGCCCTCGGCGGGTTCGCGGACGTGGTGGAAGCCGCCGATCGCGCTCACTGCCCCGTCCCCTCTGCCGCCGGCCGCCCGGCAGCTGCGGCCGGATCGGCGCCGGGGCGGTCGTGCCCGCCGACGACCAGGTCGGGCAGGTGCCGCTCGATCTGCTCGCGCTTGGGTTCCAGCCACGGCGGAAGTTTCAGGGCGCGGCCGAGCTGGAGCAGCGGCTCGTCGTAGTCGAAGCCGGGGCCGTCGGTGGCGATCTCCAGCAGCACGCCGCCGGGCTCGCGGAAGTACACCGACGTGAAGTAGGAGCGGTCGCGGACCTCGGTGATGTCCACGCCGTCGCCCGCCAACCGCTGCTGCCAGTTGACCTGGGTGGGCTGGTCCGGGGAGCGGTAGGCGACGTGGTGCACGGTGCCCGCCGCGACCAGGCCGTTGCGGGCCCCGGGGTCGGCCAGGACATCGACGACGGTGCCGACACCGGCCGCGGCTTCGCTGGTGTGGAACCGGTAGCGGTTGCCCAGTTCGCCGGCCGGCTCGAAGCCGAGCTTGCCGTTGAGCATGCCCGCCGTTCGGTCCAGGTCGTGCTCGGTCAGCGTGACCCCGCGGATACCGCGGATGGCGTGCTTGACCGGCACCGCGCCGCCGTCCCAGGGGTCGGTGTCGTGGTGGTCGGCGCCGGCGACCAGTTCGATGACGAGCCCGTCCGGGTCGCGCAGGCTCAGCACGTCCTCGCCGAGCCGTTCGACGGGGCGGGTGGCCTCGACCCCGAGCGCCGCGAGGTGGCCCTGCCACCAGCTAAGGGAGCCTTCGGGCACCGAGAACGACGTGGTGGTGGCCTGCCCGGCGCCCAAGCGGCCCTTTGGTGCGCCCGGCCACGGGAAGAACGTCATGACGGTACCGGGATTGCCGGCGCGGTCGCCGTAGTAGAGGTGGTACGTCTCGGGAGAGTCGAAGTTGACGGTCTTCTTGACCAGCCGCATGCCCAGCGCGTTCAAGTAGAAGTCGGCGTTGGCCTGCGGATCGCTCGCGATGGCGGTGACGTGGTGGATCCCCGCTGGACGCACATCCATGGTGGGCCTTCCCTTGCGTGGTGGCGCTGCGTTCACTCCGCGATAACCGTTGAAGATTCAACGATATTCCACCGGTCCGGCGTCTACGGTGCCCCGGACCGGCCGCGCGCGGCCGTCCGCGGCTCCGGCCTAAGCTTGCGGGTATGACGGCCCCCGCTGCCCCGGAGATCCGCGTGCTGATCGTCGACGACGACCCGCTGCTGCGCGCCGGACTGGCGATGATGCTCGGCGGCGCACCCGACCTGAACGTCGTCGGCGAGGCCGGCGACGGCACCGGGGTCGCCGAGCTGGTCGAGCGCGAACAGCCCGATGTGGTGCTGATGGACATCCGGATGCCGTCGATGGACGGCCTCTCGGCCACCGAGGCGCTGCGCGCCCGTGCCTCGGCGCCGGAGGTCATCGTCCTCACCACCTTCGACGCCGACGAGCACGTGCTGCGCGCGCTGAGCGCGGGCGCGGCCGGGTTCGTGCTGAAGGACACCCCGCCCGCCGAGATCGTCGAAGCGGTCCGGCGGGTCTCCCGCGGCCAGCCGGTGCTGTCACCGCCGGTGATCCGCCGCCTGGTCGAGCGGGCCACCAGCGGTGGCGACGGCCGCGACCTGCGCCGCGACCGCGCACGCGAGCGGCTGCGCGCGCTCAACGACCGCGAGCGCGAGGTCGCCATCGCGGTCGGCCAGGGCGGCTCCAACGCCGAGATCAGCGCAGCCGTGCACCTGAGCGTGCCGACCGTCAAGACCTACGTGTCGCGCATCCTCGCCAAACTCGACCTGAACAACCGCGTGCAGATCGCGCTGCTGGTGCACGACGCCGAACTGCCGGGCGGCGGTGACGGGAGCGGTGACGGCGGCGCTGCGGGCCGCTGAGCCGGTGTCCGCCGCGGCGGCACCCGTGCGCAACGCGCGGGCGCCCCTGCGGAGCGACCGCCCCCGCCGACTGCGGATAATCGGGGTATGCAGGGGCGCGAGAAGGAGACGGTGACCGACCGGACATTGGATGTGCTGGAGGCGCTGGCGCATACGTCGCGGTTGGCCGACATTGCTGCGGCGGCGGAGTTGCCCAAACCGACCGTGCACCGGATCCTGCAGCGGATGGTCGCGCGCGGCTTCGTGCGTACCGACGGGCAGGGCCACTACATCGGCGGGCCGCGCGTGCTATCGCTGGCCGGGCGCTACATGCGCCGGCTGGACCTGCCCCAGCACGCCTACCCGGTCCTGTCCCGGCTGCAGGAAAGCACCGAGTGGACCGTCCACCTCGCGCTACTGACCGGCGACGAAGCCGTCTACGCCGCAAAACTGGAGGGGACCAAGCCCTACCACCTCGCCTCCCGCGTGGGCATGCAGCTGTGGCTGCACTGCACGTCGGTGGGCAAGGCGATGCTCGCGCGCATGCCCGACGACCGGGTGCACGCGCTGCTCCAGCGGACCGGGATGCCGCGGCGCACCCCGAACACCATCTGCGAGGAGGAGCGGCTCTTCGCCGAGCTGGCGGCCGTCCGCGCCCGGGGCTACGCCGAGGACCGCGAGGAGAACGAGACCGGCGTGGGCGCGGTGGGCGCCGCGGTCACCGACTACACCGGCGAGGTCGTGGGCGGCGTGAGCGCGGCGGCGCTCGTGCACATGCCCACCGAGGGCACCGCCGCCTGGCGCGGCGAACAGGTCGCGGCGGCGGCTGCGGAGATCTCCACTCTGCTGGGGTCGTTGGGGGAGTAGCGGCGGGGGCGGGCGGTCCCCGGTCCGGCCCGCGGCCGGCGGGCCGCCCGGTGCACCGATGACCGTGCAGGAATGCCCGGATTCCACAGCTGAGACGGGCGGTTCTGCATGGTCGCCACCGACCTCGCAGCGCGGCCGTGCGATCTGTTTTCGCACCTCAACGCTTTACGTGCACGTCTTATGTGTCCCCTTCACAGTTCCTCACAGGTGTGTTTATGATGTGAAACACGAACTCGATGAAACGCCGTTTCATTGAATGGAACACGACATTCAGTGGAACGCAGCGCTCAACGAAACGCAGAAGGGACGGGAGCGCCAGTGCAGAACGGGGGACAACCCGAGCCCGCCCAGCGGGCCCCGGCCGCTACCGGGGTCGCGTGGATGGACGCCGACGCCGGGTCCGAGCGGCCCGGTACCGGCGACCAAGGCCCGCCGTGCCTCGTGTCGCCGGCCGAACTGACCGAGGTCGCCGAGGCCGCGCTGCGGAACATGGGCGCACCGAAGGGGACCGCGCTCGCCGTTGCGGCGTCCCTGGTCGACTCCAACCTCGTCGGCCACGACTCGCACGGCGTCCGGCGGCTGCCCATCTACGCCCGCGCGGTGCACCAGGGCCGGATCGACCCCGCCGCGCTGCCGGAGGTCGGGGACCGCGAGGGCGCCGTGGTGACCGTGCGCGGCAACCTCTCCTTCGGGCAGGTCGCCGCGGCCGCCGCCGTCCAGGCGCTCGGCGAGGCCACCGCCGCCAACGGCATCGGTATCGCGGCCATACGCGATTGCAACCACATCGGCCGCCTCGGCGAGTACGTCGAGTCCCTGGCCGAAGCCGGCTACATCGGCCTGGCCCTGTGCAACGCCGACCCCACGGTCGCTCCGTTCGGCGGGCGCGAGCGCAAGCTCGGTACCAACCCGCTGGCTTGGGCACTGCCCCGCGACTCAGCGGGCGACCCCGCCGGCACCGGCCCGGTGGTCATGGACTGGGCCACCTCGGCCGTTGCCGAAGGCAAGCTTGCTGTGGCACGCGCACGCGGCGAGGACGCGCCCCCCGCAGCGGTGCTGGACTCCCGCGGCCACGAGTCCAGCAAACCGTGCGACTTCTATCTGGGCGGAGCGCTGCTGCCCTTCGCCGGGCACAAGGGCTACGGCCTCAGCATGATGATCGAAGCCGTCGGCGGACTGCTCTCCGGGGGCGGCGTGTCGTGCCTACCGGGGTATGACGGCGGCAATGGCACGGTGTTCATCGCCATCGACCCGGAGCGGTTCCTGCCCGCCGATGCCTTCCGCGCCCAAGTCGCGGACTTCTGCGACGAATTGCGCCGCACGCCCGCCGCCGCGGGCCACAGCGAGGTGCTCGTCCCCGGCGACGTCGAACGGCGCGCCCGCGCCGAGCGGGCCGAATCGGGCATCCCGGTGCCGCCCGCGGTGTGGGAAGCGCTCACCGACCTGCTGGTCGACCGCCCCGGCGGCCACCAGGACAGCGCTGACAGCCCGAACAGCCCGAGCAACCCGGACGACCTGGCCGGCCCGGACCGACCCGCCGGCCCCGACGACCAGCACGCTCCGGGCGGCCCCGCCGCCGACCCGGCAGCGGGGCCCACACGGTGAGCCCGGGCCGGCCGGTCCGCACCCGGCCGGCCCCCGCGCCCTCCAGCAGGGCGCCCCCAGTTGCGAACGCCGACCCGGCCACGATCGAAAACGGGGGAGAGACGGAGTAACGCCATGACCGACCAGGAGGGGGCCCGGGCCCCGGACAACACACCCGCCACGTCCCCTGAACACATGCGGCGCGTCGTGCTCGCCTCGCTGGTGGGGACCGCGCTGGAGTGGTACGACTTCTTCATCTACGGCACGGCCGCCGCCCTCGTCTTCAACGTGCTGTTCTTCACCGACGCCGACCCCGCCATCGGCACGCTCGTCGCCTTCGCCAGCTTCGGCGTGGGGTTCGTGTTCCGCCCGCTCGGCGGCTTCATCTTCGGCCACATCGGCGACGTGCTCGGCCGGCGCACCACACTCGTCATCACCACGTTGATCATGGGGCTGTCCACCGGCATCATCGGGCTGCTGCCCACTTACCCGCAGATCGGACTCTGGGCGCCGGTCCTGCTGACCCTGCTGCGTATCTGCCAGGGCCTGGGCGCCGGTGCGGAGTTCGGCGGCGCCTCCACGCTGCTGTCCGAACACGCCCCGCCGGAACGGCGCGGGTTCTTCGGCTCGTTCGCGCAGACCGGCGTGCAGATCGGCCTGGTGATGGGCACCGTGGTCTTCCTCGTCGTCGGTTTCCTGCCCGACGAAGCGCTGATGAGCTGGGGCTGGCGGCTGCCGTTCCTGCTCAGCTTCCTGCTGATCGGAGTGTCGCTGTACCTGCGGCTGCGGGTCGCGGAGTCGCCGGTGTTCCTGCAGGCGGCAAAGAAGCGCACCACGGTGCGGCTGCCGATCGTGCGGGCACTGCGCAAGTACCCCGGCAGCTTCCTGGTCGGCATCGGGGCGCACATCTGCGACACCGCCGTCGTCTACATCTACGCGACCTTCAGCGTCTCCTACCTCACCACCCAACTGGACCAGCCCCGCTGGGTGGCGCTGACCGGCGTCATCGCGTTCGGCGTGGCGGTCATCCTGCTGCAGCCGGTCTACGGCGCACTGTCGGACCGCATCGGGCGGCGGCCGCTGAACATCTTCAGCGTGCTGTTCACCGCCGCGTTCGCCTTCCCGTTCTTCCTGATGCTCAACACGGGCATCCCCGCGGTGATCTGGCTGGCGCTGATCATCGCCACCACCCTTGGTGTGGCGCCGATGATCGCGGTGCAGCCGGCCTTCTACGCGGAGCTGTTCGGCGCCGGGGTGCGCTACACCGGATTCGCCGCCTCCCGCGAGATCGGCGCGGCCATCGCCGGGTTCTCGCCGGTCGCGGCCGGTGCCCTGCTCGCCTACTCGGGCGGCGACCCGTGGCTGGTCGCGCTGCTGATGATCGGAACCGCGGCGATCTCGCTGGCGGCTTTCGTGTTCTCGCGCGAGACCCGGGAGGTCGACATCTCCGCCTTCGACACCGACCAGACCAGTATCGTCACTGCGTCCTGGCGCAACCGCCGCCCGGCTCCGGAGCAGCATTGAACCGGGCCCGGTGGCGCACGTCCACATCCGATGCCGAGGTGACTCATGACCATGGCCGAACAGCGTCTGAACCGGACGGCGGTACGCGACCGGCTGTCCGCCGGACCGGCGGACGAGCTGCCGCCGCCCGGTACCGGAACCGGGATCGTGCACCTGGGGCCGGGTGCGTTCCACCGGGCGCACCAGGCGGTCTACACCCAGCGGGCCATGGCCGCCGAACCGGGCGACTGGGGCATCTGCGCCGCAGCCGCGCGCGGGCGAACGGTCGTCGACGCGCTGCGCGCCCAGGACCACCTCTACACCGTCACCGAGCGGGCACCCGATGGCGCCGACCGGATGCGGCTGGTCGGCGCCATCACCGGCAGCGTGGCTGCGCTGGACGAACCCGAGCTGCTCGCGGCCGCGGTCGCGGCGCCCGCCACCAGCATCGTCTCGCTGACCATCACCGAGGGCGGCTACCGGCACGACCCCGCCACCGGCCGCCTCTCGCCCGATGACCCCGAGACCGCCGCCGACATCGCCGGCCGGGCGCCGCACACGGCCGTGGGGCAGCTGGTGCGCGGCCTGCAGGCGCGCAGCCGCGCCGACGGCGGGCCGCTGACCGTGCTCTCCTGCGACAACCTGCCGCAGAACGGGCGGCTGGTGCGCGGGCTGGTCGAGTCCTTCTGCGAGTTGCTGCCCGCGAACGAGGGCACCGAGCTGCTGGAGTGGATCCGCGCGCAGGTGGGTTTCTGCTCCACCGTGGTCGACCAGGTGGTGCCGGCCACCGCGCAGGCCGACCGGGACCGCGTCGCCGCGGAGCTGGGCGTGCGCGACGAAGCGGCCGCGGTCGGCGAGCAGCACCGCTCGTGGGTGATCGAGGACCGCTTCGCCGGACCCCGCCCGGCCTGGGACCGCGCCGGCGCCCGTTTCGCCGGCGATGTCCGGCCCTACGAGACGGTCAAGCTGCGCTGCGTCAACGCCACGCAGTCCACGGCCGCGTGCATGGGGCTGCTGCTGGGGGCCGAAACCGTTGCCGAGGCGGTCGGGCGCCTGGACCTGCGCCGCTTCCTGCGCGCGCTCTACACCGGGGAACTGGTGCCCAGCGCCGCCGCGGCCGGCGGGAACCCGCCCGGGTTCGAGGACCTGCTGATGCGCCTGGGCAACCCGAACCTGCGCCACCGGCTCGCCCAGATCGCCCAGCAGGGGCTGGGCAAGCTGCCCCAGCGCCTGGTCGCGCCGGCCGAGGAGCACGTGCGCAACGGCCGCGAGCCGCGGCTCGCGTGCCTGGCGATCGCCGCGTGGGTGCGGCTGCTGCGCACACCGCCGGGGGACCGCCCGCGGCTGGACCCGGACTCCGAGCACCTCGCCGAGCACCTTGCCGCGGCGCGCTACGCCACCGAGGCGGTGGATCTGCTGCGCAAGCGCATGCCCGGGCTGTCGGGGGAGTCGGGGGCCCGGCCCGACGTCGGCGACCGCGTCGCCGAGGCGCTGCGCGCACTGGAGGTGCGGGGCGCATCGGCGGTCGTACGGGAGGCCGCCGGATAGCGGACCGCGCGGCGGTTGCGGGCGGCGGCGGCGAGCAGCAGGCACCGGGCAACAGGCACGGAGCAAGCAGCAAGCAGCAACGAGCGAGGAGGACGCGGATGCGGATCGACGGCGCCGTTCTGGTCGTGACGGGCGGCGGCACCGGAATCGGGCGGGCCGTGTGCCTGGAGGCCGCCCGGTGCGGCGCCGCCGGGATCGTGCTCACCTACACCCGTTCGGCGCAGGAGGCCGCGGAGACCGCGGGCGAGGTTGAGGCGGCGGGCGCCGCCGCGCTGCCGGTGCAGGCCGACGTCGCCGACACCGGGCAGGTCGGGCGCATGGCCGACACCGCCCTCGAACGGTTCGGCCGCGTGGACGGGCTGGTGAACAACGCCGGGACGACACGCGTCGCCGCGGCGCAGGATCTCGCCGGGCTCACCGACGACATGTGGCGGGAGATCCTCGACGTCAACGTCGTCGGCGCGTTCCGCTGCGCCCGCTCGCTGGAACGGCCGCTGCGGGCGGCGGGCGGCGCGATCGTCAACACCTCCTCGATCTCCGCGCACCGCGCCGGCGGCTCCTCCATCGCCTACGGGGTGAGCAAGGCCGCGCTGGAGCAGCTCACCCGGTCCCTGGCCGCAGCGCTCGCCCCCGACGTGCGGGTCAACGCGGTCGCCCCGGGCACGGTCGAGACCCGCTGGCAGACGGGCCTGCGCGGCGAGGAAGGGTTCGCCGAGTTCAGCCGCAAGGAGCGCGAGTCCATCCCGCTGCGCGCCACCACCCAGCCCGACCAGGTGGCCCGCTGCCTGCTGGCCATGCTGGAGATGGACGCGGTCACAGGAGAGACCCTCATCATCGACGGCGGCAAGCACGTGCTGTACTGACCGGTCGGCCGCGGGCCGGCCGCCGCAGCGCCGGTTCCGGGGGCGGTGAGAAGATTGGGCGCCCTCACCCCCCGGCTCCGAGGAGACATACACCGTGCCCCGTTCATCCCAGCAGCCCACGCTGTCCCGGCTCATGCGCTCCCTGACCGCCGTCCTCGGGCTGGGGTCGTTCTCGCTCGGGGCGGCCGCGGTGTTCCTGACCGCGAACGGCACCGGCGCGGCGGCGCTGATCATCTTCGGCGGCGTACTCCTGGTGCTGGCGCTCTTCGGTGACCGGATCGACAGCCTCGAGTTCGGTGGCGCGAACCTGCGGATGCGTGCCGCTGCGGCGGCGAAGTACGCCTTGGCCGAGGAGTCCGACGAACGCGGCGACACCGCTGCCGGCGACCGGCTGCGAGGAGAGGCGCGGGCGCTGCTGGAGGCGGCCGGCGCGATCGCGGAAGACTACCGCTCGACCCGCCGGACGATGCCTTCCGGCCCGCGGCGCACCGCGATCATGGAGCGGATCGTCGAGCGGGCCCGCGACCTCGCCCGCGCGGGCGGGACCGACGCCGACCAGGTGCGCGAGTGGTTGCGCTCCGGCGATGAGGAACGGCGGGTCACCGCCCTGGGCATGATGCAGGCCGACCCGGACCTGCGCGACTTCGAGGCGCTGCTGCCGCTGGTGGAGATGGCCGGCAGCGCCTTCGAGCAGTACCACGCGCTGCTGCTCGCCGAGAAGATGGCCGACTCGCTGGAGGACGGGCAGCGCGCTCGGCTCGCGGAGGCGGTCGTTGCGGGCAAGACGAACCACGACTTCGGCCGCCACCGCGGCGAGGTAGCCGAAGCGCTGGTGGAGCGGCTGGGCGAAGACGTCCGGTAGCCCGGCCGCTGGCGCCTTCGGGCCGGTGGAGCGGTCGCGCCGATACGTCCGGTAGCCGGGCCCCTGCTTGTGTGCAGCGGCCGGAATGGCTCGGCTCGGCTATACACACGATGTATAGATGGCGTGTATAGTCCTGGCCATGTCCTTCGCACACACTGTCCTCGGGCTGCTCGAGAACGGCCCGGCGCACGGTTACGACATCAAGCGGGCCTACGACCAGCGTTTCGGGCTGGACCGGCCGATGCACTACGGGCAGGTCTACGCCGCGCTTGCGCGTCTGCTCAAGAAAGGCCTGGTCGAGGTCGCCGGGACCGAATCCGGCTCCGGGCCCGAACGCAAGCGCTACGCCATCACCGATGCCGGGGTCACCGACCTCGATGCCTGGCTGGCCGGTCCCGAGGCGCCCGAGCAGTACCTGCAGAGCACCCTCTACACCAAGGTCGTGATAGCGCTCCTCAGCGGCCGCCCTGCCGCCGATGTGCTGGAGGTGCAGCGCGGCGCCCACCTTGAGGCCATGCGCGAGCTCACCCGGCGCAAATCCAGCGGCGACCTCGCCGAGCACCTCGTCTGCGACCACGCGCTCTTCCATCTTGAGGCCGACCTGCGCTGGCTGGAGCTCACTGCGGCCCGGCTCGACGAACTCGCCGCGGAGGTCCACTCATGAGCCCCGACTCCGCCGCCCCCGCAGCCCCGCCCCTTTCCGGCGCCGACCCCGGCCGCCTCCTGCTCAGCGCCCGCGGCCTGGCCAAGTCCTACGGCCCCACAACCGCCCTGCGCAGCGCATCCTTCGATGTCGCCCCGGGCGAGATGGTGGCGATCATGGGCTCCTCCGGCTCCGGCAAGACCACGCTGCTGCATTGCCTGGGCGGCATCATCCGCCCCGATAGCGGAACCGTCTCCTACCTGGGCCGCGACCTCGGCTCGATGTCCGAGAGCGAACGCAGCTGGCTGCGCCGCGGCGACTTCGGCTTCCTGTTCCAGTCGGGCGGGCTCGTCCCCGAACTGAGCTGCCTTGAGAACACCGCCCTGCCGCTGCGGCTCAACGGCCTCTCCCGCAAGACCGCCCACCGGCGCGCCGCGGAGTGGCTGGCGCACCTGGGTGTCGACCACACGGCCCGCCAGCGCCCCGGCGAGGTCTCCGGCGGTGAAGGCCAGCGGGTCAGCCTGGCCCGGGCGCTCGCCATCGAACCCGTCGTCCTTTTCGCCGACGAACCCACGGGCGCGCTCGACTCTCTCAACGAGGAGAAGGTGATGCAGCTGCTGACCTCCGCCGCGCGCAGCAGCGGCACCGCGGTCGTGCTCGTCACCCACGAGGCGCGGGTGGCCGCATACTGCGACCGCGAGGCCGGCGTCCGCGACGGCCGCACCCGCGACCTCGTGCCGGGCGGCGCCCAGTGAGCCCGCAGGGCGCGCGCCGGCCCGCCGCCCCTCTGCGCTGGTGCCGCGAGACCGCCCTGGGTGTGCGGATGTCGGTATCGGGCGGGCGCGACTCCTGGGTTCGGCTCGCGCTGATCACGGTGGCCGTCGGCGCGGCGGTGGCCTTGCTGTTCGGCGCGGCCTCCGTGCCGACACTGATGGACGCCCGCGCCGCCCGCGACCTGGCCCGCTCCTACGACGTGACCGCGGCGATCCAGGAGCCCGCCGCCGATACGCTGCTCATCGGCGACGCCCGGACCGACTACGACGGCCAGCGGGTCTACGGCCAAGTCGTCCACCCCGAAGGCCCGCGCGCACCCGCGCCGCCCGGCGTCGCCGAACTCCCCGGCCCCGGCGAGATGGTGGTCTCGCCCGCCTTGGGGCGGTTGCTGGACTCGCCCGGCAGCCGGTTGCTGCGGGAGCGGCTCGACTACCGCGTCGTCGGAACCATCGGCGGCGCCGGCCTGCTCGGTCCGCACGAGCTCGCCTACTACGCCGGGGCCGACACCGGCGTGCTCGCCCCGGGCGTCGCGATGGTCCACCGCATCGACGGCTTTGGAAAAGCGCAGGTCGAGTCCCGTACCGACCCGGCCATCCTGGTGCTGGTACTGCTGGGCACGGTCGTCGCGCTGCTGCCGCTGGGCGTCTTCGTGGCGGCGGCGCTGCGCTTCGGCGCCGACCAGCGCGACCGCAGGCTCGCCGCGCTGCGGCTGCTCGGCGCCGACCGGTGGACCGCGGGGCGGATCGCGTGCGGCGAAACCCTCGCCGGTGCGCTGGCCGGGCTGGCGGCCGGCGCCGCGGTGTTCCTGCCGCTGCGCAATGCCGTACCTCCGTTGCGGCCGGGCGGCATCGACGTGTTCGCCGCCGACATCGTGCCGCACCCCGCCCTGGCGGCGGCTGTGGCGGTCGGCGTGGTCGGTCTCGCGGTCGGCGTCACCCTTGTCTCCACCGCGCGGGCGGCGGCCGATCCGCTCGGGGCCACCCACCGTGCCCCCCGGCCGCGCCGCAAGCCGTGGTGGCGGTTCGCGCTGCTCGCCGCGGGCGCTGCGCTACTGGGTCTGACCGCGGCTGGAGACGGCTTGGCCGGCTCCGGAGCCGGCTCCACGCCGCCGGCGATGGTCGCCGGGATGGTGCTGTTCCTGGCGGGCGCCGCCGCGGTGACCCCGTGGCTGTTCCAGGTGGCCGTGTCCCGCGCACGCGGCGGCGGCGTGGCCCGGATGCTGGCGGTGCGCAGGCTGCGCGCCGACGGCACGGCCGAAACCCGCATCGTCGCCGGTGTCGTGGTGGCCGTCGCAGGTGTCATCGCGCTGCAGACCGTGCTCGCCGGCGTCGAGAAAGGCTTCGGCGAACCCCGGCCGCTCTTCCCGGGCGCGCCCCTCTACTACGCCGACATCCCTGACCAGGACCCGCTCTCCGCGGCCGAGACCGCCACACGGTTGGCGGGTTCGCCCGCCGTCGAGGACGCGCGGGCCACCGCCCGGTACCACGACACTGCGGGCCCGGCCGGGCGGCTGACCATGCGGGTCGGCGGCTGCGACGCGCTGCGGCAGTACGCCCGCCTCGGCATGTGCTCCGACGGCGACACCTTCGTTGTCGAGGGGGGCAAGAACCGCCCCGAACCGGGCGACCGGCTGCAGATCGCCCGCGGGGGCGACGAGACCGCCTGGACACTGCCCGCCTCCACCCGCGCGGTGCCGCCGTCGGAGTTCACCACGGAGATGACCGCCCCGGGCGAGGCCGGCGGCGTGCTCGCCACACCGGGTGCCATCAGCGGTGCCGGGCTGCCGCATGCCCCCACCCGGGTCGCCTTCGACCTCGCGCCGGGCAAGCCCCAAGCCCTGGAAGAGGCCCGCACCGCGGCCCGCGATATCAGCCCGCTCGCCCGCACCGTGGTCAACCGGGTGGTCGACGGCCGCGACGTGATCGCCCCGATCCGGGCGCTGCTGACCGCCGCGGTCTCGATGTCCCTGGTGGTCATCGGGCTCGGGCTGCTGATCTCCACCGTTGAACAGCTGCGCGAGAGCAGGCGGCCCCTGGCGGTACTCGCCGCCTCAGGCGTGCGCAGACGCACCCTGGCGGCGTCGGTGCTGTACCAGGCCGCAATCCCGCTTGCCACGGGCCTGGCCGTCGCCGCCGCGGTGGGCACCGTGCTGGGCGGGCTGCTGCTGCGCGCCGTCGACTACCCGGTGGAGTTCGACCCGGTCGCCATCGCGGCCACCTCGGGCGTCGCGGCTGCGGTGGTCCTCGCGGTCACCGTGCTCAGCCTGCCCGCCCTGGCCCGGCTCGTCCGCCCCGACAACCTGCGGGCCGAGTAAGCCGCGCACGCCCCGGCGCGGGCGGCCGCCCCCACCCGGGCGCTTCGGTCCTCCCTTCCGAAGCGCCCGGGCCACTCACTCGCCCAGGCGCCGGATCAGGCCGATGGCGGCCTCAATGATCTCGTTGGCCTCCTCGCGGGAATCCGCGACGACGATCTCGCGGCTCGCCTCGCCGATGATCGCGGTGAGCACGCTGACGGACAACCGGTCGGCGGCCGACTCGCCGGCCTGCAGCAGCTCGGCGTTCTTGCGCACCCACTCGCGGCTGCGTCCGCGCCGCAGCACGTCGAAGCCTGGCGGGCCGTCGCCGCTGAGCAGCAGCAGACCCACGTGGCGGCGCTGCCACGAACCGGTCAGAAAGGCGCGGGCGCCCGCGATGAACAGTGCCAGCGGGTCGCTCTGCCCGCTGGCGCGGGCCGCGGCAACCGCGCCGGTGGCCTGTTCCTCGTCGGCGGCCTGCTGGTCCTCCCACAGCGCCAGGAACAGTTCGGACTTGCCGCCGAAGTGGTGGTAGAGGCTGCCGACACTGGAACCCGCCCGTTCGACCACATCGGCGACACCGGCCGCGGCAAAACCCTTCTCGGTGAACACTTCGCGGGCCGCCTCCAGCAGCACGCTGCGGGTGCGGGCGGTCCGGCTCCACTGCCAGGAACCGCCGCCGTCGGCGCGGGCGCCCGGCTTGCGTGCCATGCGTGGCCTTCCCGTCGGTGGGGAGCGGATGCGGGGAGCGGTAGCGGGGGTGTCCCGGGTGGGCAGCGCCTGCGTGCGGTACCGGCACCACGGTAGCGAACGCCGCGCCCGGCTCGGCGCGTGATCGGCGCGGTCCGCGCGCTGCGCCGCCGCGCGGCGACCGGGCCGCAGCTCAACCAGGTGATGGCAGGAAAGGTGGGTTTCTCGTCGTTGCAGCCACCGCTCGCTGCGGCGAGCATGGCCGCATGACCGGTTCGAGGCTGCTGATCCCGCTGTTCGAGCACGTGCAGAGCCTGGACGTGGCCGGACCGCTGGAGGTGTTCACCGGCGCGAACCACGTCCGCGCCGCTCGCGGCCAGCCGCGGCTCTACGACATTGCGACGGCCGCGCCCGGCGGCGCAGCGGTCGCCACCGACAGCGGGCTGCGCCTGACACCCGACACCGCCCTGGAGCCGGTGCCCGCCCCTGAGATGGTGCTGGTCCCCGGCGGCCTGGGCACCCGCAGCCCGCAGCCCGAGGTCGTCGAGTGGCTGGTGGCGCGCGCACCCCGTGTGCGCAGGATCATGTCGGTGTGCACGGGAGCGTTCCTGCTCGCCGAAGCAGGGCTGCTGGACGGGCGGCGGGCGACTACGCACTGGGCGCAATGCCGCGAGTTGGCCGAGCGGTTCCCCCGCATCGATGTTGCGGCCGACCCTGTCTACGTGCGCGACGGGAAGTTCGCCACGTCGGCGGGCGTGACCGCGGGCATCGACCTGGCGCTCGCGATGGTGGAGGAGGATGCCGGGCGCGAACTGGCACTGACCGTCGCCCGCTATCTGGTCGTTTTCCTGCGCCGGCCCGGCGACCAAGCCCAGTTCAGCACCCAGTTGGCCGCCCAGACCGCCGAGCGCGAGCCGCTGCGCGCCACCCAGCAGTGGATCGCCGAGCACCCCGGCGCCGACCTGTCGGTGGATGCACTGGCCGCCCGCGCCGGATTTTCCCCGCGCCATTTCGCCCGCGCGTTCACCGCCGAGGTGGGCATGCCGCCGGGCCGCTACGTCGACCGCATCCGGCTGGAGGCCGCGCGCCGCCGCCTGGAGGACACCGGTGCGGGCGTCGAGGAGACGGCGCGCTCCTGCGGTTTCCGCACGCCCGAGACCATGCGCCGCGCATTCATCCGCGCACTGGGCATGAGCCCGGCCGAGTACCGCAGCCGCTTCCGGCCCCGGGACCCGGCTCCTTTCGGACGTATGTGAAACCCGTGGCAGCCAACGTCCGCAATCCGTGCGTACCGACCCGGCCGGCTGAACCGAGACCCACCCATCCACCGACCCACCGCAACACCGGAACACCGGAACACCGAAAAAGGAGAACCAGTATGCAGATCGCGATCCTGCTCTTCGACGGTTTCACCGCGCTCGACGCGGTCGGCCCTTACGAGTCGCTCTGCCGCCTGCCCGACGCGCAGGTGTCCTTTGTCGCCGAACGCCCCGGACCCGTGCGCAACGACACCGGGTCGCTCACCCTGGTCGCAGACGCGGCGCCGGCCGATGTGCCCGCGCCCGACATGCTGCTGGTGCCCGGTGGGCCGGGCCAGGGCGAGAACATGGACAACCGGCCGATGCTGGAGTGGATCCGCGCCGCCGACGCGGCGACCACCTGGACGACGTCGGTGTGCACGGGCTCGCTGCTGCTGGCTGCGGCCGGCCTGCTCGACGGCCGCCGCGCGACCTCGCACTGGGCGGCGCTGGACCAACTGCCGGCCTACGGCGCCGAGCCGACCGGGCAGCGGGTCGTGTTCGACGGCAAGTACGTGACCGCGGCCGGGGTCTCGGCGGGCATCGACATGGCCCTCACCCTGCTCGGGCGCATCGCCGGCGACGAGTTCGCCCGGACGATCCAGCTCGTGACGGAGTACGACCCCCAGCCGCCCTACGACACGGGTTCGCCCGAGAAGGCGCCGCAGCAGGCGGTCGACGCGGTGCGTGCGCGGCTCGCCGGCGTAACCACCGCGCAGGCATAACCGAATCGGACGGCCCACCGCGCCGTTTCGGTTCCCCACCTGGCCGGTCACGGCCGATCTTGGGCGCACTGCCAGTGCGGAAACCCCCGGTGCCCCCGGTGACCTGGTGTTCCGTCCCTTTTTTGCGGTGACAGGCCGGGATTGCCCGGTCATGGTGGTGTGCGCAAGACTCGGCGGGCCTTGCACACTCAGCACCGAAGATCGGGGGTCCCATGATCGGGGGAATCGGCAGAACGGCGCGGTGGCGACTGCGCGCGGCGGGAGTCGCCGGTATGGCGGTGGCCGCCGCACTGACGCTGGCGGCGCCCACCGCGGCAACGGCCGAGCAGGCCGGAACCGGGCCGCAGGCGGCACCGGCAGCGGGCGCCGGCGGCGCCAACAGCCCCGGCGGCTCCAACTACAACTTCTACAAGCTGGACGGCTGCAACCGCGAACCGTACGGCGTGCTCAAGAACTTCCACACCAAGCGCGACCTCATCACCGACCAGCTCACCGAGATGCACGCCAACGGCCAGCGCCGCCTCATCATCGGCGTCTTCCACCACAACGGGCCCGAGACCGGCACGGTGATGAACTCCGCCGGCGGCGACATCAAGCCGCAGTACAAGGAGAACCTCGCCGACCTGCTGGCCGCCGCCAAGGGCATCGGTTTCGCCGAGGTCGAGGTCGCCATGCACGTGCTCGGCGACAACAGCCCCAACAACTGGGACACCTGGAACGAGGACCTGTACCGCGAGAACTGGCAGCTCATCCAGCAGATCCGGCCTATCGTGCGGGAATCGGGGATCCACTACCGGCTCAACCTGGGCAACGAGCTGACCCCCGCCCCCAACCAGCCGCAGACCCTCGCCTACACCCAGCGGCTGTGGGACGACTACACCGCGGCCTACGGCAAGGCCGACACCGTCGGGTTCTCCATCATCGGCAGCCGCCCCGAGCGGATCGCCGCCATCCCCGAGATGTACCGCGGCAACCCGCCATACCTCTTCGACTTCCACTTCTACGGCGACGACAGCGCCGACGAGTACCAGCAGTTCACCGCGGCGCACCGGCAGATGGCCGACATGGGCTACGAACAGGGCTGGGTGGTGGGCGAGACCTACTACAACGACGCTGCGGGCGCCGACCGCATCAACCGCGCGATCGCCGACACCGGCCGGGAGGTCTACTGGTTGACCCAGTGGCCGCTGACCCGCGACCGCGGCTGCGACCACGTCGACGTCGCATCGCCCGCGGCTTTCGACGCCTACACGGGGGCCGGTTTCTAGCGGCCTGTTTGTTTGGCCACCCGGCGCATCGAAGTGATCATGCAGGAATGCCGAAGCCTGGCTCCCAGGCGGGCATTTCTGCATGATCACCGCCGACCGCAGCCCCCGAACGCGACACAACGGACACGCGGCGACCCGTCCGAGGGTCCGCGGGTGGCCCGGAGCGCAAAACCAGCCGAACAATCGGTCCGCACCGGCCCACGAGGTTGCGCGCCTTCCCGGGCTGCGGTAGGAAACCGGTGTTGTGCCGTACATGTCCTGAATTCCGGTCCCGCGCGGGCCGCCCGGGGCGCGGTGACCGCGGCGCAGCACCGGTGACACGGCAACGGACGGTGGCGGCATGGCACGCGGGCAGGGCGAACAGAACGCAGCCGGACACGACGGCGCAGCGGCGCTGCCCGACTGGGCCCGGGAGATCGTTCTCCTCGGCTGCCACGGCGGGGCGGGAACCACCACCCTGCGCATCCTGCTGAAGACCCCCTGGGAACTCGGCGCCTACTCCGTCGAGAACAGCGACATTGCCACGTTCGGCCGTCCGCTGACCCTGGTGACCAGGGACAACGCCGCGGCCGCGATCCGCGCCGCCGATGTGGTGGCCCACGTCGCGGCGGCCGGTGCCGAGATCGCGGCGCTGGTAGTGGTCGCCGACGGCTCCGGCCCCGAGCCGCGCGCGGCCACCGCCGCCCTGCGTACCGCCGAGCCGAATGTCGGCAGCCTCATCCGCTTCCCCCACGTGGCCGGGCTGCGCCAAGTGGACATCGCCGAAGTCGAACAGGTGCGGCTGCCGAAGAAGGCGCAGCAGGCGCTGGTCGAGATCCGCCGGGCCTGCGACCGCGCCGCCTTCACCGCCCTGGCCTGAGCCCGCACGCACCCGCGGCGGCGCAGCCCGCCGGACCGGCCGGGACCGGTGGGACCGGTGGGCGGCCCGGTCCCGCCTACTCCGGCTGGTCCTGCGAACCGCGGTCCGTGCAGACCTGCTTCGACGCCGCCGAGACATCGGTCGACTGCACCGCCACCACGCGGAAGCAGTACTCGGCCTCCGAGTTGAGCCCGGTGATCTCGATGCCGGTCTCGCCGAGCGGCACACTGGCCATGCTGGTGACCTCCTCGGCCCCTACCGGGCCGCCGACGACGTGGTGGGTGGCGGTTCCACCGGAGTTGTCGGTCCAGGACAGCTCGACGCTGATCGTGCCGTCGCGCACGATCCGCACCGATGTCGGTGCCATCTCGGCCGCGTCGGGTGCCTGCGTGGCCTCCGCGCCGGGGTCTTCGGCCACGTCCCGCGCCGCGTCCTCAGCGGCATCGGCGGCTCCGGTGTCCTCCGGCGCCGGCTTGCCGTCGCCGGTGGGCCCGGACGGTGCCGCGGACGAGTCGGCGCCGGCCAGCGGCTGCTGCGACTGCGGCAGTACCGACGGCAGCAGCGACGACGCCCACCACGCCGCGCCCGAGACCGCCACCATCAGCGCCGCCACGGCCAGCGCGTACAGCGCGGTGCGCCGCACCCGCCGCCGCGGGCGGACATCGGGCGGTGGCGGAGAGCCCGGCGCGGGTACCGGCACCGGGGGCGGGAGCGGCGGCGGTGCGGGGGCCACCGGCTCGGCGGGATCGGCACCCGCATGCGGCGCGTACCCGCCCCCGGTCCCCGCTCCGCCGCCCGAGCCCGGATAACCGCCGGAAGGGGACCGCAGCACATAGGGCGGCTCGGGAACGGCGTCGAATCCGGTGTCCGAGGCGGTGGGGTCCGGGGCGGCGGCCGCGGAGCCGGAGTTCTGGGGCGCGCTCAGGCCGTAGGGCGGCGCGGGAGACTCGGCAGCGGGCGGCTCGGGAAGGGGCGGGAGCTGCTGCGGGTCGGCAGTGGACTCCCCGGCCGTTTCCGCCCCCGGCTCCGGCACGGGATCGCCCAGGGCAGCGGCGAAACCGGCGGCAACGGTGCCGTCGGTGCCTGGGCCCGTGCCCGTGCCCGTGCCCGCTGTGGCCGGGCCCGCCGCGGGCGCTGCGGAGCCGGAGGCGGACGTGCCGTCCGCCCCCGCTGCCGGAGCGGCCTCCGCAGGCAGCGCCGGCAGCGGTGCCGCAGCTGGAGGTGCTGCGGCGGGCGGCTGCGGCTCGTTTTTGGGGCGGGGGCCGGGACGCAGCGGTTCGCGGCGCGGTGGTTCGGACGGTGCAGCGGAGCCGGTGTTTCCGGGGGCGCCGGACTCCGGGCCCTGCGCCGGTACCTGCGCCTGCTCGGTGCGCAGCATCCGGGCGAGGTCGGCCGCGCTGTCGACCCGCTCTGCGGGATCGGTGGCCAGCGCGCGCACCAGCACCTGCTGGAGCCACTCCGGCACATCGGCGCGCGGCACCTGCGGCGGCGGGGAGCCCAGTATGCGCGCCCGGTAAGCGGCGGCGGACACCGCATCGTCCGGGCCGTCGGAGAACGGCGGGTGCCCGGCCAGCAGGGTCCAGACGGTGGACGCCAGCCGGTAGACGTCCGAGGCCTGCCCCGGCCACCCGCCGCTCAGCTCCTCCGGCGGCGCGTGCTCCGGACCGGCCTCGCCGTAGTGCACCGGCGGGAACGGGTGGTCCTGCGGCAGTGCCGAGCCGAAGTCGATGAGCGCGGGCCCGAACCGGGCGCGCAGGATGTTCTCGGGCGCCACCGCATGGTGCAGCAGGCCGCGGGAGTGCACCGCGGTCAGGGCTTCGGCGCCGGCGGTGCCCACAGCGACCGCCTCGTCCACCGAGAGCGGGCCCTGCGCCATGACGATGCTCCGGTAGTCGCCCTCGGGGCAGTCCTCCATGACCGCATAGGGCCGACCGGTGTCGGTGATGCCGTGCTGCAGCAGCGAGTGGATGCCGCGGCCCGCCGAATGCATCCGCCACAGCTCGATCTCGTCGCGCTGCTCGAACGGGCCCTGCGTACGCGCCAGCTTGACCACCACGGGGATCTCGCTGGGATCGCGCCGGGCGCGGTACAGCACCGAGTCGGCCCCGCAGTACAGCGGCTCGGGCGCGTGTACGCCCGGGACGATCCACGTGTCCGATCGCACACGATCACCGCGCTCATTCATGGTGCACCTCCAGGCCGTGCCGGATGCCGGATTCCACTGCCCCCGCCTGCCCTGCCTGTCCCGCTTGCCCCGGCCGCCCGCCCGCCGTCCCGGCCTGCCCGCTGCGCCACCCGGTGCCCGCGCCGCGCGTTCATCGGCGCCTCCAGAACAGCGGCCGGGGATCGAGCCACCACAGCAGGCGGCGGCTCCACGCGCTCCGTCGGCGCAGCGCAGCGGTGTAGGAGCGGACCTCGGCTGCGGCGGTGTCCGCATCCGGGGCGGCGCCGGCCCGCTCGGTGCGCTCCTGCGGCGGCACGAACGCCATCGCGTTCAACGCGCGCCCAAGTGTCCAGTCGCGCCGGCCGCCCCCGGGCGGCGGCAGCAGCTCGTCCGAGCGGACCAGCACCTCGGTGACCGTCTCGGACGGGCGCGGCGCGGCCCCCGCCAGGCGCAGGCCGTCGCGCAGCTCCCACCACGCGCCCGCGAGCCTGCGCCGCGGATCGCGGGCCCGCAGCCGGACCCCGCGCCGGGCGCCGCGCAGCAGCCCGGTCAGCAGCGCACCGAGTACCAGGGCCGCCACCACGCCGGCGCTGGTGCGTCCGGCCAGCCCCCACGCATAGGCGACATCGAGCGGCGCGCCGGACATCCGGAAGAAGCCCGACTCCTCCGCGGCGGCCCCGGCGCCCGCCTGGGCGCCGCCGCCGTTCTTGCCGCCGCCGGTCTCGGAGCCCTCGGCACCGTTGCGTTTGGGGTCGCCGGGGATGACGTCGAAGGGCGCCCAACCGACCCCCTTGAGGTAGACCTCGCCCCAGGCCACGGCATCGCCGGAACGGATCAGCCGGCCCTTGCCGCCGTTTTCCGGGGTGCCCCGGCCGAATCCGACGACCACCCGGCTGGGCAGCCCCGAGGCGCGCGCCAGCAGCGCGAACGCGCTCGCGAACTGCCCGGCGGTGCCCCCGCCGCCCTTCTCGTGCGGCGGCACCAGCAGTTCGGCGAGGTTGGCGTAGCCGTGCCCGCCCGCGGCGTCGGGGTCGAAGCCGTAGTTGCTCCGCAGGTGGCCCGCCAGCCAGTTCGCGCGCTGGTAGGGCGTGCCGTCGCTGAAGGCGTCGGCGATCTCGTTGATCTCCGGCGGTGCGCCCTTCGGCAGTACCAGATAGTCCGCGAACTCCTGCTTGTCGGGCAGCCCGGCGTCCTTGAGATCGGCCTTTTTGTACTCGGGCGAGTGGCCCAACGCCGTGTAGTGCAGGTCCTCGACCCCGCCACTGCGGGTGCGCACCGTGGCCGAGGCCGGCTCGAACGCCACCGGCACGCCTTCGACCCGGTGCGGCACGCCCGCGATCGGCAGCCAGTGCCCGGGCAGGCCCGCAACGTCGACGGTGACGCGGCGCGGTTGGCCCGGCGGGACCTCGTGTTCCAGCTCCGGCAGCACCTCCGATGCGGCGCGGTAGCGGCCCGCGGGCAGCCAGGTGACGCCGTCGAAGCGCGAAAGGGTGGCCCACCGCAGTTCGGTCGGCACGTTGGATTCGACGTGCAGCAACTCCTGCCCGGGCTCCGCCGACCAGGCGGCCAGGTAGCTCAGCGGGCTCAGCGCCGGGTTGTCGTCCTCGGGCGGGGTGACCGCGGCGCGGGGGTCGGCGGGGTGGATGGGTGTGCCGTAGAGCGCGAGCGGCCCGACATAAGCGGTCAGCGCGGCGACCAGCGCCAGCACCCCTCCCAGGCTCAGCGCCCGCGGCAGCGCCCGGGCGAAGGCGCCGGCCCTGCTGGGCGGGGCGATCGGCACCACCGCGCCGGCCGCCTGCCCGCCGCCGTCGCCGTCGGACTCGGACCGGGTCTGCTGCCCGGCGGCGACCGCCAGCAGTACGACCGCGGCCACCGCGAACAGCGCCGCCGGGTAGTAGGCCGGTGAGATATCGGGCCCGTTGAGCACCGCCGCGCCCGCCAGGGCCAGCAGCGGGCACAGCAGAGCTGCCAGCGGGTAGCCGCCGCGCACCGCCAGGACCGCGGCCGCCGCCGCCAGCCACACCCCCAGTGCCGGCAGCGCCAGCGTGTCGGCGGTGACCGCGGTCGGCAACGAGGTGGTCAGGATGCGGGCGCCGGAGTGGACGACGGCGTCGGCGGTGCCCCGCAGCAGTCCGCTGTGCGGCCCGGGCACGGTGGCGACCAGTACCGCCACCCCGCCGGCGGCGACCGGCAGCCCCGCCAGCAGCGCGGCGGTTGCGCTGAAGCGCCGCCGCAGCAGCGCGGTGACCAGCACGGCAACCACCGACCAGCCGCTGAGCAGGGCGGCGACCGCGGTGGGCGCGGTGTAGGCCGGAGCGACGGCGAGTCCCGGCGCCGCGCCGGCCGCCGCCAGCGCCAGCAGGGCGGTGGCGGTGCGCGCGGCGCCGGCCCGGCTCACGCGGACCACCGCTGCCCGTTCCAGCGCGCCGCCAGGTCGCGGGAGTCGGCGGCGTTGACCACGGTGACACCGGGGACCGCCCCGACCGGTTGGCCGTACTGGCGAAGCACGATCAGCACCAGCCGCGGGTAGAGGTCGCGCAGCCGGGCGAACAGCCGCGCCTCGGCGCTGGTGACCGAGGCGCTGATCAGTACGACCGTGTCGCCGAAGGGCCGGTTGCGCAGCCGCCACAGCTCCTCGGCGAGTCCGGCCTCGGTGCTGATGGCGGCCTCGGCCAGCAGGTCCAGCAGCGGCGCCAGCCGCCCGGTGCTCTCCAGCGACCTGCCGCTGACCAGCCGGAGTTCGCACGCCCAGCGCCCGCTCACCGACGCCGCGGCAACGGCCGCCGCCGCGCCGGCGACCTCGTCCAGCGCCGCCAGTTCGTCGCCCGCCGCGCCGGCGCGGTCGTCGGCCACCACAGTGAGCCGGGTGTGGGAGGTGTCGAGGTGCTCGCGCACCATGAGCTTGCCCTGGCGCGCCGTGCTGCGCCAGTGGATGTGCCGCACGTCGTCGCCCGGGACGTAGTCGCGCAGGGTGTGGAAGCTGACGCTGCCCGCGCGACCGCCGTCGAACACGCCCTGCGGGTCGTCGGTGCGGCCGACCGGCATGCTGACCAGCGGCTCCCAGTGGGGGTGCACCCACACCCGCGCTGTGCCGCCCGAGCTGCGCCGGGTCGCCACCAGCCCGAGCGGGTCGCGCCGCCGCGACTCCAGCGGCCCCAGGTCGAGCACGCCGCGCCGTTCGGCCCGCAGCCGGTATCCGACAGGGCTGGAATCGCCGGGGCGGGCAGCCGGAAGTTCCACCGACCGGGTGCCGTCGGGGCCGCTCACCCGGTCGGCGAGCAGATGCGCTCCCCGGCCGCGGCCGTCCTCGGTGGTGCCCAGGGCGACGTCGATCTCGTCGCCGGGTGCGACGCGCGGGGTGGCCACCGAACGCCACACGCGCATCGGGCGCAGGCGGCCCACCAGGACCACGGACACCACCAGCACGGCAACGGGTGCCGCGCCCAGCACGATCAGTTCGCGGTAGCCGAACACGGCACCGCCGGCGAGCAGGGCCGCGCCGCCCGCCAGCACCAGCCAGCCGCGGGTGGTGGGCAGCACCGCCCCGCCGGCGGCCTCGCGGTCGTCGGGCGCGGCGGTGCGGGTGGCGGCGGCGCGGGCGGTGCCGGTGGCTCCGCCGCCGGACACCTCACTCACCGCCGAACTGCACCGGCTGGGGTGTGGGTGCGCGGTCGACGATGTCGGCCAGGACGTCGGCCGTGCTGCGTCCGCTGACGGCCGACCCCGCGGCCAGCACCAACCGGTGCGCCCAAACCGGCACGGCCAGCGCCTTGACGTCCTCGGGGGTGGCGAAGTGGCGGCCCTCGGTGAGGACGAACATGCGCAGCGCCCGCATCAGCGCGGCGGTGGCGCGGGGCGAGACACCGACGTGGATCTCGTCGTGGTCGCGGGTGCTGTTGGCGAGCTCCAGCGCGTAGCGGTAGATGGCCTCGTGGATGTGCACCCGCTTGGCGGCGGCCGTGGTCTCGGCCAGCTCGGCGGCGCCGACGACCGTCTTCAGCTCGTCGGTGTCCTTGAGTCGGTCGCCGCGCATGATCGAGAGTTCGGAGTCGGTATCGGGATAGCCCAGCGAAAGCCGGATCAGGAACCGGTCGAGCTGGGCTTCGGGCAGCCGGTAGGTGCCGTCCATCTCGACCGGGTTCTGGGTGGCCACGACCAGGAACGGGCGCGGCACCGGGTAGCGCGTACCGTCGACGGTGACCTGGCGTTCCTCCATGACCTCCAGCAGCGCCGACTGCGCTTTGGGGGAGGCGCGGTTGATCTCGTCGGCGATGACGACGTTGCCGAAGACCGGGCCGGGGTGGAACTGGAATTCGCGGGTGTCCTGGTTGAACACGGGGACCCCGGTGACGTCGGAAGGCAGCAGGTCCGGCGTGAACTGGATCCGGTGCCATTCGCCGTCGGTGGCGGCGGCGATGGCGCGGGCCAACGTGGTCTTGCCGACCCCGGGCACGTCCTCAAGGAGCACGTGGCCCTCGCTGAGCATGGCCACCAGCGCCAGGCGGACCATCTCGGCCTTGCCCAGGACGGCGGATTCGACCTCGGCGGCCAGCCGCCCGAACCGGGCCGCGTGGTCGGCGGCCTCGGCGCCGGTCAGCGGAGCGGGTGCGGAGGCGGGTGAGGCAGGGGCGCGGTCCGCGGCGGTCTCGCCGGGATCGGTCTGCGGAACCGGAGTCGTCACTGTCTCTTCTCTACTTGTGCGGTCGGGTGCGCGCCGTGCCCGGTGCGCCGGGCACGGCCGGCACAGGGACGGGCACGGCCGGGCGCGCAACGCCCGGACCACGGCGCCCGGCGGGGCTACCGGGTGCCGTGGTCGGGAGCCGGCGCCTGGGACTCCTTAGGCGGCAGGGGTCTCGGGGGGCTGCTCGGTGCCGGGGTTGGGTTCGGGGGTCTCGGGTTGCTCGATCGGGGGCTCCTGCCCCGGATCGGGCTGAGTGCCGGGGTCGGGCTGGGGGCCGGGAGGGGGAGGCTGGGTGCCCTCATTCGGCGGCGGTTCGGTGCCCTCTTCAGGCGGTTGGCCTTGGTCGGGCGGAGTGCCACCGGGATCCGGAGTGCCATCGCCCTCGCCATCGCCGGGCGGAGTCTCGGGCTCGGTCTCGGGTCCGTCATCCTGCCCTGGATCGCCTTCACCCTGTCCCGGGTCGCCCTCGCCGTCGTCCGGGCCGCCGTTCTCGCCGTCGTCCGGGTTGCCCTGGTCCTGATCCTGGTCGCCGTCGTTCTCGGACTCGTCGTCCTCGTCCTCGTCGGGGGGATCGGGCAGACCGCCGGGCAGGCCGGGCGCGTCGTTTTCCTGGTCGTCGTCCTCGTCGTCCTGGTTTCCGTCCCCGTTGTTCCCCGGAGTATCGGGCCAGTCGATGATGCCGCCGTCTTCGTCGCCGCCGGGCCAGCCGTTGCCGCCGTCGTCGTCCTTGCCGTCGCCGCCACCGGGCCCGTCGTCATCGCCGCCCCATCCGTTGCCGGGGCCCTCGGGTGTTTCCGGTAGCTCGGGCAGCTCCGGTTGTCCGTCGGGCAGCGGCGGGGGCTCGTAGCCGTCCTCGTGGTCCTCGGGGCGCCCCTGGTCGTCGTGCGGGTTGTCGTCGCCGTTCAGCGGGTGCCGCCGGTCGTCCTTGCCGTTCTTGCCGTCCTTGTTCGGGCCCGGCGGGGGCTTGGGCAGGTCCTCGGGCGTACTGGCATCGGGCAGGTCGGTCTGGTCGGGGACGTAGTCGCTCTGGTCGGGGCCGTCGACGTAGGGCTCGCCGCTGTTGTCGCGCTGATCGGAACCGCCCTCGCCGCCCTGGCCGTCGCCCGAGCCGTCGCCCTCGGGGTCGGTGTCGTACTTGCTCACCTTGCGCACGAGGCCGTCGGGGTCGATGACCAGCGCGGATTCGGATTCGGGCGCGTTGATGAACAGGTGGTTCTCGCGGACCTCAAGCTCCAGCGGGCTCTTGCCGGCGTCGGGGACCTGGATGGTGCTGCTCTGGGTGCCGTCGCGGGAGAACTTGCGGACCAGGCCCTCGCCGGAATACGGCACGTAGACCTGGCCGGAGTACGCCAGCGCGGGATCAGGGCGCTCGCCGTGCACGGTGAACGCCTGCGGCTGCGGATCGCCGGTGAGGTCGCGCACGGCGACGATGGACGAGGAGTCGGCGACGGTGACCGTGGCCAGGTCGCCCGCTGTGCGGTCGGGGACCTCGGCGCCCTTGAGGCTGACCGGCGAGTCGACCGTGGTGGCCGAACCGCCCGAGACCACGCTCAGTTCGCCGGAGTCGCGGTTGACGGCCAGCGCACCGGAATCGAGGACGGTGAGCGCGATATCGTCGCCGGGGTCGCTGACGGGAACACTGTCGACGACCTGGGGTTGGTCGCCGCTGGGGTCGATGCCCACGACGGTGCCCTGCGACGGGGCGGCCACCCACAGCACGCCGTCGGAGTCGAACTGCCCGCCGACCAGCGGCCCGGCCAGCTGCAGGGGTTCGCCCACGGGCTGGAGGGTCTCGGGGTCGACGCGGCGGATCTCGCCGGTTTCCTTGGCGACGATGACCGCGGCATCGCGGCCGAGAATGAAGTGGTTGTCGGTGGACGCGCCGATCTCGGTCTCGCCGGAGAAATCCATGCGCGAGAGGTTTACCGAGGTCAGCGAACCGGTGTTGAGATCGTGCAGCACCAGGTGGCGATTGTTCTGGGCCAGGCGCACCGGGTGGTTGGCGGAGCCTTTCACGGCCTGGACGAGGTCGACCTGGCCGTTGTTGGCGTTCACGCGGATGACCTCGCCGGTGACGCGGCTCCACAGCCAGGAAGAGCCATCGGAGAGTTGGTCGAGATGGCTAAAAGCACCCACCCCGAACACGGCGCTGCCAACGAGCCCCGTGGCCAGAACGGTGACGGCTCCGGCGGTGGCGTGCCTACCGAAACGGCCGCGTTCCGAATTCTTCTTGTGGCGCAAGGTTACCGGTCTCCTGTCATTCCTCTGGGGGTGAAGAACGCCGGGTCTGTGCCCTGCGGTGGCGCAACTGCTGAGGAGAGGCAGCCGATCCGGGGAGGGGCACCGGTCGGCGGGGTTCGCAATCAGCAGAAAGCGCCTGGTCAAAGCCGATTGCCGACTCGCTGCGGCGCGGGGGGTGACCGTCTTGGCCGGGGAATTGCGAATTAACGGAGACGCCGCGACGGCAACTTTACCCGGATCGCTGCTGGGAAAAAAGGTGATCGAGCGTCGTGTGGATTACCGTCCGACTGCGGTGGACCACTGTTGCCGATGGGGATTCGCGCGGTGTTCGCCGTCCGGGTGCCGACCGGACTCCTGCGCGCAACGCGACCGCGCCACGCCGGTGCGCACGTGCGGTCCGGGTACCCGCGGCCTGCTGCGCCGGTCCGGCCTGGTGGAGGCGCCGCCGGATGCGGCCGGCACCGCTTTCTTCCCTGCTCGCGCCTCTCCGCGGCGCGCCCGCGACCTGTCCCGCGGTCTGCGCGAACGGTCCGCGGTGTAGCCGCCCATGGTTCCGGTCGGCGCCCAGCACCCCGTTGACCCGGCCCCTGGCAAACGAGTTCAGGACTGTCCGGAACCGATGGCCACTTGTGGCCAAAAGTTCCTTACCCTGCAGCTCCGCGTTGTCCGGGGCGCGCCTCGGGCGGTCCGGGCCGCCGCTTCCTCGTCCCGAGCGCCGTACCTGGGGCAGGATGCGACCATGAAGATCAACTGGGTATTCGCACACCCCGAACGGCGTTCCCTCAACGGCGCACTGCTGGACGAGGGGTTAGCGCACGTTCAGGCGCTCGGGCACGAACACCGCGTCTCCGACCTGTACCGGATGGACTTCAAACCCGTTGTGGACGCGACCGACTTCCGCGGCGTCGGGGGTGCCGGCTGCGACCGCATGTTCGTCGGCGACGAGCAGGAGCGGGCGTACCAGGAGCAGCGGCTCAGCGCCGACGTGCGCGCCGAGCAGAAGAACGTCGAATGGGCCGACGCGCTCGTCTTCCACTTCCCGCTGTGGTGGTTCGGCCCGCCCGCCATCCTCAAGGGCTGGTTCGACCGCGTGCTCGTGCAGGGCTTCGCCTTCGGCCTCAAGGACTCCCGCGGCACCACCCGGCGCTACGGCGACGGCGGGCTGGTCGGCAAGCGGGTGCTCATCATCACCTCGGTGGGTGCGCGCGAATCCGGGTTCGGGCCGCGGGGCGTGCACGGCCAAGTCGAGGAAGTGCTCTTCCCGCTGCTGCACGGCACCTTCTGGTACACCGGCGCGGCCGCGCTGCCGCCGTTCGTGGTCTACGGCGCCGACCGCGCCGGAAGCGGCGACTTCGCCGGCCACGCCGCGGAACTGCGCAAGCGGCTGTCGGAGTTGGAGACCGCGGAGCCGATCGCCTACCGCCATGAGAACAGCACCGACTACGGCGGCGACCTGGTGCTGGACCCGGCCCTGGCCCCCGGCCGCACGGGCCTGGCGGTCCACCGGGCCGAGCCCGACGAGCACGGCCGCCTGCCGGTCGCCGAAGCCAAGGACGGCACCGGCCCGCGCCTGCCCGGCCGCCCCGCTTGAATTCCCGCGGGGCGGCGCGGGCCCTCACACGGGCGGCGGTGCTTCCCGGTGCCTGCGCCTGCTCAGGTAGTTCTGCGCGAGCACGACCGCGACCAGGAACGCCCCGCTGACCACCTGCTGGTAGGCCGAACTGAGGCCGCCGATCGCGTTGATGATGTTCTGGATCACGTTCAGCAGCAGCACACCCACCAGCGAACCCGAGACGAAGCCGTAGCCGCCGGCCAGCAGGGTGCCGCCGATCACGACCGCCGAGATCGCGTCCAGCTCGATGCCGATACCGAAAATGGTCACGCCCGACCCAAGCCACACCGCGTTCAGCGCGCCGGCCAGCCCGGCCAGCAGGCCCGACAGCGTGTAGGCGGCGATCTTGGTGCGCGCCACCGGCACACCCATCAGCGCCGCGGCGTCCTCGTTGCCGCCGACGGCGTAGACGCGCTGGCCCCAGCCGGTGCGGCGCAGCAGCACACCGCCCACCGCGAAGAGCACGACCACCAGGAACACCGGGTAGCCGATCCCGGCGATGCGGTCCTGCACGAGCGGTGTGATGGCGAGGCCGTCGGGCACCACGTAGGTCTCGGTGCCTTCGTCGGAGACCGCCAGCATCAGCCCCCACGCGCCCAGCATCGTGGCCAGGGTGACGATGAACGGCGCCAGCCGCGCGCGGGCGATCAGCACCCCGTTGAGCATGCCGATCAGCCCGCACACCGCCAGCGGCAGCGCGAGCGCCGCCAGGCTGCCGAACTGCGAAGCCCACGCCGCCAGCACCCCGGCCAGCGCGAACACCGTGCCCACCGACAGGTCGATCCCGCCGGTGATGATCACGAACGTCATCCCCAGCGCGATGATCGCGGGAAACGCCGCACCGACCGCGATGTGGTTGAGGTTGCCCAGACTCAGGAAGCCGTCGAGCGTCAGCGCGGCGATAGCGAGCACCGCCGCCAGGACCACCAGCGCGCCGTGCCGCTGCACGAACGCCGCAGCGGTCCGCCCGCCGCCCGGGCCGGGCGGGCCGCCCGCGCCGGCGCGG
>NZ_BAAGYZ010000097.1:0-14430 GCF_054778995.1 Streptomonospora sediminis | reverse complement strand
CGGGGGTCGGCGGGTGGAGTTGCCGACCTATGCCTTCCAACGCAGCCGCTACTGGCTCGACGCGCCGCCGCCGATCTCCCCGGTCGACCGCACCGGCGAAACGGGCGGCACGGACACCGACGCCGGGCTGTGGGCCGCGGTCGAACGCGGCGACGTGGCGGGCGTGGCGGCCGAACTCGGACTCGAACCCGAGCCCGGCCCCGACGGCGGCCCGCCGCTCGAAGGCCTGGTCGCGGCGCTGCGCAAGCGGCGGTTGCGGTCGCGGACCGACCGGTGGCGCTACCGGGTGCGCTGGCGCAAGGCGCCGGCCGCGACCGCGGCGCCGACCGGAACCTGGCTGCTGGTGGTCCCCGACGGCGGCGTCCGCCACCCGTGGGCGCAGGCGTGCAGCCAAGCGCTCGGCGACCACGGAGCCCGGGTGCGGACCGTGAGCGCCGACGACCTGCCGAAGGCCGCGGCCGAGGCGGGCGGCCCCGCCGGAGTGCTGTCGCTGCTCGCCCTGGACGAAACACCGCATCCCGACCACCCCGGGCTGCCGTCCGGGCTGGCCGCAACCGCCGAACTGGCCGCGCTCGACCTCGGTTGCCGCGTGTGGGCGGTGACCACGGGCGCCGTCGCCATCGGCCCGGACGACCCCGCACCCAACCCGCGCCAGGCCCAGGCATGGGGGCTCGGCCGGACGATCGCGCTGGAGCGGCCCGACCAGTGGGGCGGGTTGGTCGACCTGCCCGAAACCCCGGACGCGGCGGCCCGGACCGGCCTGGCGGCGGCACTCGGCGGGATCGGCGCAGAAGACCAGATCGCAGTGCGCCCGCAGGGCATTTACACCCGCCGGCTCGTCCGCGCCCCGCTCGGCGGCGCCGCGGCGGCCCGGCAGTGGCGGCCGCGCGGAACCGTGCTGATCACCGGCGGCACCGGCGGCATCGGGGCGCATACGGCCAGGTGGCTGGCAGCCGCCGGTGCCGAGCACCTGCTGCTGGCGGGCCGGCGCGGACCGCAGGCGGCCGGCGCCGCCGAACTTGCGGCCGAGCTGGAAGGACTCGGCGCCCGGGTGACCATCGCCGCCTGCGATGTCGCCGACCGTTCCAGCGTCGCCGACCTGCTCGCCGGCATCCCCGCGGACCTGCCGCTGACCGCGGTCGTGCACGCCGCAGGCGCCGCCCAGCCGTTCGCCGACGTCGCCGACACCGGCACGGCCGAGTTCGCCGCGGTGACCAGGGCGAAGGTCGCCGGCGCGGTCCACCTGGACGACCTGCTCGCCGACACCCCGCTGGAAGCCTTTGTGCTGTGCTCCTCCAACGCGGGCGTGTGGGGTGCCGGAGGCAACGGCGCCTACGCCGCGGGCAACGCCTTCCTCGACGCGTTCGCCCAATCGCGCCGTGCGCGCGGCCGCACGGCCACCTCGATCGCCTGGGGCGCCTGGGGCGGCGGCGGGATGATCGCGGCGCTGGACGGCGCCGCCGAGTACATGGACCGGCGCGGTGTGGTGGCGATGGCCCCGGAAGACGCCGTCGCCGCCTTGGTGCAGGCCGTCGAACACGACGAGACCTGTGTCGCTGTGGCCGATATCGACTGGGCCCGGTTCGTCCCCGGATTCACCGCCGCACGGCCGAGCCCGCTGCTGGCGGAACTGCCCGAGGCGCAGCGGCCCCTGGGCGCGGCGGACACCGACCCGGGGCCCGGCCGCCCCGCGGACGGCACAGACGGCACAGATGGCACAGATGGCGCGGACGGCACCGGCGGCGCCCTTGCAGCGCGCATCGCCGGTCTGCCCGCAGCCGAGCAGACCAGGCTGCTCGTCGAGACGGTGCGCACCGAAGCGGCGGGCGTGCTGGGCCGCACCGACCAGGTCCCCGCTGGACGGCCGTTCCGCGAACTGGGTTTCGACTCGCTGGCCGTCGTGCAGTTGCGGAACCGGCTGAGTACGGCGGCCGGGCTGCGGTTGCCGGCGTCCATGGTGTTCGACCACCCGACCCCGGTGGCCCTGGCCGAGCACCTGCGTTCGGCGCTGCTGCCCGAAGCCGAGGAGAGCGCCCGCCGCGCTCCCGGCGCCGGGGACGCACCGGATACCCCAGACCCCTCGGACCCCTTGGACCCATTGGACGCGCTGGAAAACGCCCTGCCCGCGCTGCACCAAGACGGCGAAAACGCCGCACGGGCCGCAGAACGCCTTGAGGCGCTGGCAGCCGAACTACGAGCCGGACCCGCCACGGCGACTGCGCCCTCGGACGGCGAACTCGCAGCGGCCTCGGCCGAGGACATGTTCGCCATTCTCGACCGGGAACTCGGAGAAACCTGAAGTGGAAGGACCCATGGAAGAGAAGGAAAAGCTTCTCGCCTATCTCAAGCGGGTGACGGGCGACCTGCGGGAAACCCGGCAGCGCCTGCGCGAGGCCCAGGCGGCCGGCGGTGAACCGGTCGCGGTGGTCGGCACGGCCTGCCGGTTCCCCGGCGGGGTCGCCTCCGCCGAGGAGCTGTGGGAGTTGGTGTCCGAAGGCCGCGACGCGATCACCGGGTTCCCGGACGACCGCGGCTGGGACCTGGACGGGCTCTACGACCCGCAGGCCGCCCGGCCCGGAACGCACTACGTCCGCGGCGGCGGCTTCCTGCACGGCGCCCCCGAGTTCGACGCCGAGTTCTTCGGGATCTCGCCGCGCGAGGCCCTGGGCATGGACCCGCAGCAGCGGCTGCTGCTGGAGACGGCCTGGGAGTTGGTCGAGCGTGCGGGCATGGACCCGGTGTCGCTGCGGGGCACCCCCACCGGGACCTTCGTCGGCCTGAGCATGACGGACTATGCGTGGGGTCAGCATCCGGTTCCCGAGGCCGTCGACGGCTACCTGGCGACCGGCAACTTCGCCAGCGTCGCGTCCGGCCGCATCGCTTACGAACTGGGGCTGGCCGGGCCCGCGGTCACCCTGGACACCGCGTGCTCGACCTCGCTGGTGGCGCTGCACCTGGCGGCCCAGGCGCTGCGGTCCGGCGAGTGCTCGCTGGCGCTGGCGGGCGGGGCGACGGTGATGTCCAGCCCGATGGGATTCGTGGAGTTCGCCCGGCAGGGGGCGCTGTCGCCGGACGGGCGGTGCCGGGCGTTCGGCGCCTCCGCCGACGGGTTCGGCCCGGCCGAAGGCGTGGGCATGCTGCTGCTGGAGAAGCTGTCGGACGCCCGCCGCAACGGGCACCGCGTGCTGGCGGTGCTGCGGGGCTCGGCGGTGAACTCCGACGGGGCCAGCAACGGGCTGACCGCACCCAACGGTCCCGCCCAGGAGCGGGTCATCCGGGCCGCACTGGCCAGCGCCCGGGTGCCGGCCGGCGAGGTGGACGCCGTGGAGGCCCACGGCACCGGCACCGCACTCGGCGACCCCATCGAGGCCCAGGCCCTGCTGGCCACCTACGGGCAGGACCGGTCAGCGCAGCAACCGCTGCGGCTCGGCTCGGTCAAGTCCAACATCGGCCACACCTCCGCCGCCGCGGGCGCCGCCGGGGTGATCAAGATGGTCATGGCGCTGCAGCACGGAATGCTGCCGCCCACCTTGCACGCCGACGAGCCGACCCCGCATGTGGACTGGTCCTCGGGCGCGGTGCGCCTGCTGGACGAGCCGGTGGAGTGGCCGCAAGGCGACCGGCCGCGGCGGGCGGGTGTGTCGGCGTTCGGGGTGAGCGGCACCAACGCCCACGTGGTCCTGGAGGAGGCGCCGGCGGACGAACCGGATGCAGCGGAGGCGGCAGCGGCCGCGCCGGCGGCGGTGACGCAGGCCCGGCCCGATCGGGCGGCGGGCCCGGTGCCGCTGGTGGTGTCGGCGCGGTCCCCGCGGGCGCTGCGCGCACAGGCCGAACGCCTGGCGCCGCACGTGGCCGCGCACGAGTTGGCCGACATCGGCTGGTCACTGGCAACGACCAGATCGGCGCTGGAACACCGCGCCGTCGTCGTGGCCGACGGCGCCGAGGAGGCCCGCACCGGTCTTGGTGCCATCGCCGACGACGGCGCGGCGCCGCAGGCGGTGGCCGGCACGGCTGCGGTCGACACCGAGTTTCCGGGCTCGGTGGTGTTCGTGTTCCCAGGTCAGGGTTCGCAGTGGGCGGGGATGGCCGCAGAGCTGCTGGAGTCGAGCCCGGTTTTCGCGGCGCGGATGGCCGAGTGCGACGCGGCGCTGCAGCCGCAGGCCGGGTTCTCCGTCGTGGAGCTGCTGCGCGAGGGCGCCGCCCTGGAACATGTGGAATCCGCGCAGGCCGCGTTGTGGGCGGTCATGGTGTCGCTGGCCGCGGTGTGGCGGGCACACGGTGTCGAACCTGCTGCGGTGGTGGGCCATTCCCAAGGCGAGATCGCGGCGGCGTGTGTCGCCGGGGGCCTGTCGCTGGCCGACGGCGCCCGCATCGTCATGGCCCGGGCCCGCGCGGTCGCCCAGCGGTTGTCGGGCCGCGGCGGCATGGTCGCGGTGGCCGCCGATGCGCAGCGGGCGGCCGAGCTGCTGGAACCGTGGAGCGGTGACCTCGGCGTCGCTTCGGTCAACGGCCCGGTGAGCACGGTGGTGTCGGGCGAGTCGGCGGCGCTGGCGGAGTTCGTGCAGGCGTGCGAGGCCGCCGACGTGCGCGCGCGGTGGATCGACGTGGACTACGCGTCGCACTCCCCGCAGGCCGACGCTGTCACCGGAGAGATCACCGCGGCCCTGGAGGGGATCTCCCCGGCATCCAGCGGGGTCGGGTTCTTCTCAACAGTGCGCGGCGAGGTCGTGGACACCGCGGAGTTGGACGGGCGGTACTGGGCGGCGAACCTGCGCCGTCCGGTCGGGTTCGATCCGGCGGTGCGGGCGCTGCTGGAGTCGGGGCACCGGTTCTTCGTGGAGGTGAGCCCGCATCCGGTGCTGGTTCCGGCGCTGCACGACATCTTCGATGACCACGGCGATGGCGCCGCGGCCGAAGCCGCCGCCGTCGGGACCCTGCGGCGCGGCGAAGGGGACATGCGCCGGCTGCTGACCGCGCTGGCCGAGGGCTACGTGCACGGCGTGCCGGTGGACTGGTCCCGGGCGTTCGGCACCGCCGGCCGCCGGGTTGGCCTGCCGACCTACGCCTTCCAACGCCGCCGCTTCTGGCTCGACGCGCCGACGTCCGCGGGCGGCCCCGCCGCAGGCGAGCGCACCGGCGAACCCGCCGACCGCCCGGCCGGACAGGCCGGACAGGCCGCCGAAGCAGAGCCGCAAACCCCCCGGCTGCGCCACCGCCTGGAACAGGCCCCGGCGCACGACCGCCACCGCATCGTCCTCGACCTGGTCCGCGCGCAGGCGGCCGCCGTGCTGCGCCAGGACACACCGGACGACGTGCTCGCCGACCGGAGCTTCAACCAGGCCGGTTTCGACTCGCTCACCGGCGTCGAGCTGCGCAACCGGCTCAGCGCCGCAACGGGGCTCACCCTGCCCGCCGCCCTGGTCTTCACCTATCCGACCCCGGCGGCCCTGGCGCGGCACCTGCTGGCGGAGCTGGACCCCGGCTCGGCCGGTTCCGCGGCCACCGCCGAACCCGGCCCGCACCGGCGGCCGGAACCGGGCGCCGACGACGACCCCATCGCCATCGTCGGCCAGGCCTGCCGGTACCCGGGCGGGATCGCCTCGCCCGCGGACCTGTGGCACCTGGTCGACTCCCGCGTCGACGCCGTCACACCGCTGCCCACCGACCGCGGATGGGACGTCAGCGGCGACTTCACCGACGCGGGCGGGTTCCTCGCCGACGCCACCGGATTCGACCCCGAATTCTTCGGGATCTCGCCGCGCGAGGCACTGGCCATGGACCCCCAGCAGCGGATCCTGCTGGAAACCTCGTGGGAGGCGCTGGAACACGCCGGTTTGGACCCGGCCTCCCTGCACGGCAGCCCGACCGGCGTGTTCGCCGGGATCGTCACCCAGGACTACGTGTCGCGGCTCGGCGAACCCCCGGAATCGGTCGAAGGCCACGTGGGCACCGGCAACATGTCCAGCGTCGCCTCGGGCCGCATCGCCTACACCCTGGGCCTGGAAGGCCCGGCGATCAGCGTGGAGACCGCGTGCTCGTCGTCGCTGGTGGCACTGCACCTGGCGGCCCAGGCGCTGCGGTCGGGCGACTGCTCCATGGCGCTGGCCTCCGGTGTCGCGGTCATGTCCACACCCGCGGCGTTCGCCGAGTACACCCGGCAGGGCGCAATGTCGGCGGACGGCCGCATCAAGGCGTTCGCCGCCGGGGCCGACGGCACCGTCTGGGCCGAGGGCGCCGGGGTGCTGGTGCTGGAGCGGCTGTCGGATGCGCGCCGCAACGGCCGCCGCGTGCTGGCGGTGCTGCGGGGTTCGGCGGTCAACCAGGACGGCGCCTCCAACGGGTTGACCGCCCCCAGCGGGCGGGCCCAGGAGCGGGTGATCCGCGCGGCACTGGCCAACGCGGGCCTGGCCCCCGGCGACGTCGACGCCGTGGAGGCGCACGGCACCGGCACCAGCCTGGGCGACCCCATCGAAGCCGACGCGCTGCTGGCCACCTACGGGCGGGACCGGCCCGCGGACCGGCCGCTGCGGCTGGGCACCATCAAGACCAACTTCGGCCACAGCGGGCCCGCCGCGGGCGTGGCCGGGGTGATCAAGATGGTGATGGCGATGCGGCACGGGGTGCTGCCGCCCACCTTGCACGCCGAGGAGCCGACCCCGCAGGTGGACTGGTCCTCCGGTGCGGTGCGGCTACTGACCGAGCCGGTGGGCTGGCCGCGCGGCGAGAAGCCGCGGCGGGCGGGCGTTTCAGCGTTCGGCGCGAGCGGCACCAACGCCCACGTCGTGCTGGAAGAGCCCCCCGCGGACCTGCAGAACCAACAGGACCAGCAAGACCAGCAGGACCTACCAGACCAACCGGACGAACCGGTGGAAGCTGGCGAAGTGCCCGCGGAATCCGCCGCTTCCCCGGGCCGGGCGGCCGGTCCGGTGCCGCTGGTGCTCTCCGCCCGGACGCGCGGTGCCCTGGCCGCGCAGGCCGAGCGGCTGGCACCGTGCGTGGACGGCCATCAGCTGGTGGACGTGGGGGCGTCGTTGGTGCGGCGGTCGGCGTTCGAGCACCGTGCCGTGGTGCTGGCCGGCGGTGCCGGCGACGCGCGGCGGGGGCTTGCCGCGCTGGCAGCGGGCGAAGCGGCCCCGAACACCGTGGCGGGTACGGCGGCTGCTTCGGCCGGTGGTGCTGCCGGCGGTGTGGTGTTCGTGTTCCCGGGCCAGGGTTCGCAGTGGGCGGGCATGGCCGCGGGGTTGCTGGAGTCGAGTCCGGTGTTCGCGGCGCGGATGGCCGACTGCGACGCGGCCGTGCAGCCCCACACCGACCTGTCGGTGGTGGAACTGCTGCGCCGCGGCGACCCGCTCGGCGGCGTCGAGGTCGTCCAGACCGCGCTGTGGGCGGTGCTGGTGTCTCTGGCCGAGGTGTGGCGGGCGCACGGCGTGCAGCCCGCCGCGGTGGTGGGCCATTCCCAAGGCGAGATCGCGGCGGCGTGTGTGGCCGGAGGCCTGTCTCTGGTTGACGGCGCCCGCATCGTCGTCATGCGCGCGCGGGCGATCGCCGAGCGGCTGTCGGGCCGCGGCGGCATGGTTTCGGTCGCCGCCGGCGCCGACCGGGCCGCCGAACTCCTGGAACCGTGGAACGAAAACCTTGCGGTGGCCGCGGTCAACGGCCCGGCCGACACCGTCGTATCCGGCGACTGGACGGCGCTGGCGGAATTCGCCCACGCCTGCGAGGCCGCCGGCGTGCTGGTGCGGTGGATCGATGTGGACTACGCGTCGCACTCCCCGCAGGTCGAAGCGGTGACCGACCGCGTCACCGCCGACCTCGCCGGAATCGCCCCCACGGCAGGCGAGGTCCCGCTGTACTCCACCGTCACCGCCGGTATCGCCGACACCGCCGACCTGGACGCGCAGTACTGGGCGGCGAACCTGCGCCAACCGGTCCGGTTCGCGCCGGCGGTGCAAGCCCTGCTGCAGGAGGGCTTCCGGCACTTCGTGGAGGTGAGCCCGCACCCGGTGCTGGCCCCCGCGCTGCAGGCCGCCATCGAGGAACACGGGTACGACGGCAGCGGGGCGGAGGTGCTGCCGACGCTGTACCGCGACCAGGACTCCGTGCGGCAGTTGGCGTTCTCGCTCGCGCGGGCGTTCGCCGCCGGCGTGCCCGTGGACTGGCAGGGATACCTGAGCGGCGGCACGCTGGTGGACCTGCCCACCTACCCCTTCCAGCACCGCCGGTTCTGGCTCGACGCCCCGGCGCCCGCCCGGTCGCGGACCGACGACGCGCACTACCGCGTGGACTGGCGCCCGGTCGGCATCCCCGAGGAGGAAGCCGCACCGGGAACCTGGCTGCTGGTGGTCCCCGACGGCCGGGCACCCGCCGCCCGGTGGGCCGACGCGCTCACCGAGCACGGCGCCCGTATCCGGCAGGTGGCCCCGGCCCAACTCCCCGAGGCGCTGCGCGCCGACACCGGCACCGCAGGGATCCTGTCGCTGCTGGCACTGGACGAAACCCCCTACCCCGGCGGCGCCGCACTGCCCACCGGCCTCGCCGCGACCGCCGCCCTCGTCCAGGACCTCATCGGGCTGCGCGAGGAGCACGGCGTCGAAGCCCCGCTGTGGTGCGCCACCAGCGGCGCGGTCGGCACCGGCCCCGGCGACCCGCTCTCGGCACCCGCCCAAGCCCAGGTGTGGGGGCTCGGCCAGGTCACCGCCTTGGAACACCCCGAACTCTGGGGCGGCCTGGTCGACCTGCCCGTTGAGCCCGACGCGGCCACCGCCGCCCGGCTGGTGGGCGTGCTCGATCGGGCCGGGACCGAGGACCGGCTCGCGATACGGGCCGGCACCGTCCACGCCCAGCGGTTCGTCCGCGCCCCCGCCGCATCGGCCGGGCCCCCCGAATGGCAACCGCGCGGCAGTGTGCTGGTCACCGGCGGAACCGGCGGAATCGGCGCACACGTCGCCCGGTGGCTGGCCCGCAACGGCGCCGACCACATCGTGCTCATCGGCCGCCGGGGACGCGACGCACCGGGCGCCGCGGAACTGGAGGCCGAACTGGCCGGGCTCGGCGCCGCGGTGACCATCGAAGCCTGCGACGTCTCCGACGCCGACGCGCTGGCCGGCGTGCTGGAGCGGATCCCCGCGGAGCATCCGCTCGACGCGGTGTTCCACTCCGCGGCGGCACTCGACGACTGCGTCGTCAGCAAGCTGACCCCCGAGCGGATGGACCGGGTGCTGGCGGTAAAGGCACTCGGCGCGCGCCACCTGCACGAACTGACCCGCGACACCCCGCTGTCGGCGTTCGTGCTGTTCTCCTCGTTCTCGGCGACCTTCGGCCTGCCCGGCCTCGGCAACTACGCCCCGGGCAACGCCTACCTCGAAGCCTTCGCCGAGTGGCGCCGCGCCGCCGGGCTGCCGGCCGCGGCGGTCGCCTGGGGCACTTGGCGGGCGACCGGTATGGCCGCTGGCGGCCTCGGCGCCCGCGGCCGTATGGAAGGCCTCCACGAACTGGAGCCGGAGGCCGCCACCGCCGCACTGCACCGGGTGATCGACGCCGGCGAGACCGTTCCGGTGCTCGCCGACCTGCGCTGGGACCGCTTCGCCCGCAATTACCGGGACAAGCGGCCCACCGCGCTGCTCGCCGAAATCCCCGAAGCCGCGCAGGCCCCGGCCGAAACCGGTCCGGGCGCAGGCGGCCAGGACCCGGACCCGGCCGCCAGGCTGGCCGCGCTGCCCGCGGCCGAACGCGACCGTGCCCTGCACGAACTCGTCCGCTCCCACGCCGGCGCGGTGCTGGGCCACCTCGTCCTGGACGAGAATGCGACCGATGCCGTCGAACCGGACCGGCCGTTCCGCTCCCTCGGGTTCAACTCGCTGATGGCGGTCGAACTGCGCAACCGCCTGGGCTCGGCCACCGGACTGCGCCTGCCCTCCACCCTGGTCTTCGACTTCCCGACCCCCGAAGCGGTGGTGGAGCACCTGCGCCGGGAACTGGGGCTCGACGGCGGCGACGACGACTCCGGGCTGGCCGAACTGGAACGCCTGGAGGACCTGTTCGCCCGGCGCCCGTCCGACGACGGGCTGGCCGACCTCGCCAAACGGCTCGAAACGATGCTCTGGACTTGGCGGGAGAACTCGGCCGACCACGTCGGCGAAACCGAGTTCGCCGCCGCGACCAACGAAGAACTGTTCGAACTGATCGACCGGAAACTGGGGGGACCCGACGATGGCGGGCGATGAGCAGAAGCTGCGCGAATACCTCAACCGGGTCATGGGCGAACTCCGCCAGACCGAGGGGCGGCTGCGCGCGGCCGAGGCCCGGAACCACGAGCCCGTCGCCATCGTGGGCATGGCCTGCCGCTACCCCGGCGGCGTCGGCTCCCCCGAAGACCTGTGGCGGCTGATGGCCGCCGACGGCGACGCCATCGGCGAACTCCCCGGTGACCGCGGATGGGATTTGGACGACGTCTACGATCCCGACCCCGACCGGGAGTCCGGGACCTACGTCAAAGCCGGCGGTTTCCTGGACGGGGCGACCGACTTCGACCCGGAGTTCTTCGAGATCTCCCCGCGCGAAGCGGCCGCCATGGACCCGCAGCAGCGGCTGCTGCTGGAAACCTCCTGGGAGGCCGTTGAACGCGCCGGCATCGACCCGCTCTCGCTGCGCGGCAGCCGGACCGGGGTCTTCGCCGGACTCAGCCACCAGGGCTACGCGGCCCAGGCGGGCGAGATCCCCGAGGAGTTGCGCGGCTACCTGGTCACCGGCGAGTCGGCCAGTGTCGCTTCCGGCCGCATCGCCTACACCCTCGGCCTGGAAGGCCCGGCCGTGACCGTCGACACGGCCTGCTCGTCCTCCCTGGTGGGGCTGCACCTGGCCGTGCAGGCCCTGCGCACCGGCGAGTGCTCGCTGGCCCTGGCCGGAGGCGTCACGGTGATGTCCGGCCCCGAGGCGTTCACCGAACTGTCCCGCCAGGGCGCGCTGTCGCCCGACGGCCGCTGCAAGGCCTTCGCCGACTCCGCCGACGGGTTCGGCGCCGCCGAAGGGGCCGGCCTGCTGGTGGTCGAACGGCTGTCGGACGCCCAGCGGCTCGGACACCCGGTGCTGGCGGTGCTGCGCGGCTCGGCGGTCAACTCCGACGGTGCCAGCAACGGGCTCACCGCCCCCAACGGGCCGTCGCAGGAACGGGTCATCCGCGCCGCGCTGGCCAACGCCCACCTGGCGCCGGGCGACATCGACGCCGTGGAAGCGCACGGCACCGGCACCGCACTCGGCGACCCCATCGAGGCCCAAGCGCTGCTGGCCACCTACGGCCGCGACCGGACCGGGCCGCCGCTGCTGCTGGGATCGGTCAAGTCCAACATCGGCCACGCGCAGGCCGCGGCCGGTGCCGCCGGCGTCATCAAGACGGTGCTGAGCCTGCGCCACGGCACTCTGCCGCGTTCGCTGCACGCCGACACCCCCTCGTCGCACGTCGACTGGTCCGCGGGCGCAATCGACCTGCTGAGCGACCACACCGACTGGCCGCGGACCGGGCGGCCCCGCCGCGCCGCGGTCTCCTCTTTCGGGATCAGCGGCACCAACGCCCACGTCATCCTGGAGCAGCCGCCGGGTGCCGAAGGCGCCGATCCGTCCGGCGGCGCTCCCCGGGCGGCGGCCGCGGAAACGGCCCCCGAAACGGACACGGCGGCGGAACCGGCGGGCCCAGTGCCGGTGCTGCTGTCGGCCAAGACCCCTGAGGCCCTGCGCGAACAGGCCCGGCGGCTGGCCGAGCACACCGCCGCGGCCCCGCACCGCCCCGCCCTCACCGACCTCGGGTTCTCGCTGGCCACCACCAGGTCCGCCTTCACCCACCGGGCGGTCATCGCGGCCGGCGACCACAGTGAACTCGACCGCGGCCTGGCGGCCCTCGCCAACGACCGGCCCGCCGCCGAAGTGGTCGCCGGCCCGGCGGCGGCCGGCTCCGCAGCGGCCCCCGTTTTCGTGTTCCCCGGCCAGGGCTCGCAGTGGGCGGGGATGGCCGCCGACCTGCTCGCGACCGACCGGGTCTTCGCCGACCGGATCGCGGAATGCGACGCGGCCCTGCAAACCGTCGCCGACCTCTCCATCGCCAGGGTGCTGCGCGACCGCGACCCTCTGGAACGCGTCGACGTGCTCCAGCCCGCGCTGTGGGCCGTCATGGTCTCCCTCGCCGAAGTGTGGCGCTCCCGCGGTGTCGAACCGGCCGCCGTGGTCGGCCACTCCCAGGGCGAGATCGCCGCGGCCTGCGTGGCAGGGGCGCTCTCCCTCACCGACGCCGCGCGGATCGTGATCACCCGGGCGCGCGCCATCGACCGGCACCTGTCCGGCCGCGGCGGCATGGTGTCGGCGGCGCTGACCGCCGAGGCGGCCGCCCACCGCATCGCACCATGGGGCGAGCAGCTGTCCGTCGCCTCGGTCAACGGACCCGCGAGCACCGTGGTCGCCGGCGACACCGCGGCACTCGGCGAATTCCTGGCCGGCTGCGAAACCGACGGCATCCAGACCCGGCGCATCGCCGTCGACTACGCCTCCCACTCCGCCCAGGTCGACGGGATCAGCGGCGAACTCTCCGGCGCCATGGCCGGCATCTCCCCGGCCGAAGGCACCATCCCGTTCCACTCCACGGTCACCGGCGAACGCTTCGCCACCACCGGGCTCGACGCCGCCTACTGGTACACGAACCTGCGCAGCACGGTGCGGTTCGAACCGGCCGTGCGGCGGCTCCTCGATGCCGGATACCGGACGTTCATCGAGGTCAGCCCGCACCCCGTCCTCGTTCCCGCACTCACCGACACCATCGGCGACTCCGGCGCCCACGCGGCCGGCACCGCCGATGCCGCCGCGCTGGCCACGCTCCGCCGCGACCAGGACGGCAACCGGGAACTGCTCACCGCCCTCGCCCAAGCGCACACCCGCGGACTGGCGGTGGACTGGCGCAGCGCCTTCACCGACGCGCAGCGCGTCGACCTGCCGACCTATCCGTTCCAGCGGCGCAGCTTCCGGCTGCCGGGCGCCTCCCGCAAACCGGACATGCTGTTCGGCCTCGACTGGCAACCCGCGGAACCGGACGAACGCACCGCCGACTGGGCCGTGCTGGGCGGCGACGCGTTCGCCGTGCTGCCCGCGCTGCGCAGCACCGGCGCCTACCCCCGCTCTTACCCGGACCTCGGGGCGCTGCGCGCCGCCGTGGACGCGGGCGCCTCGGCACCGGAGTTCGTCATCCTGGCCGCCCCGGCCGGCGGCGCAACCGAGCTGGAGGCGAGCGCCGACCTGCTCGCGGCGGTCCAGGACTGGCTGGCCGACGCCCGGTTCGGCGGGTCGCGGCTGGTCGTGGTGACCCGCCGCGCCGTCGAGGCCCGGCCGGGCGAAGGCGTCGACGACCTGTCCGGCGCCGCATTGTGGGGCCTGGTCCGGTCGGCGCAGGCCGCCCACCCCGACCGGTTCATGCTGGTCGACCTGGACGCGCAGGACACCCAGGACACGGAGCCCGCCGCGGCCCTGCCCGGCGCGGTGCCGGCCGCGGCCGCCGCCGCAGAACCGCAACTGGCGATCCGCGGCGGCCGGCCCCTGGTGCCGCGGCTGGCCCCGGCCGCCAAGGCGCCGGCACCCCGATGGGACCCCGACGGCACCGTGCTGATCACCGGCGGCACCGGACTGCTCGGCGCACAGGTGGCCCGCCACCTCGTCGCCGAACACGGGGTGCGCCACCTGCTGCTGCTCAGCAGGAGCGGCGAGGCCGCCGAAGGCGCACCGGAACTGGCGGCCGAACTCGCCGCGGCGGGGGCGAGCGCCACCATCGCCGCCTGCGACGCCGCGGACGCCGCCGCCCTGGCCGGGGTGCTGGCCGCGATCCCGGCCGACCACCCGCTTACCGGGGTCGTGCACGCCGCCGGGACGATCGCCGACGCCGCCCTGGAGTCGCTGACCCGCCAAGACCTCGAAACCGTCTTCGCCGCCAAGACGCAGGCGGCACGCAACCTGCACGAACTCGCCGGCGACGTGTCCGCTTTCGTGCTGTTCTCCTCGGCCGCGGGCACGCTCGGCAACGCCGGGCAGGGCAACTACGCGGCGGCCAACGCCTTCCTCGACGGGCTCGCCGCGCAGCGCAGGGCGCACGGGCTGCCGGCGGTGTCCCTGGCATGGGGGCTGTGGGAAGAGCGCAGCGGCCTGACCGCGACCCTCGGCGCGGGCGACCTCCGGCGGATGGCGCGGATGGGGTTGCGCCCGCTGTCCTCGGCCGACGGGCTCGCGCTGTTCGACGCCGCAGCGGGTGCCGACCGTGCCCTGGCGGTGCCGATCGCCTGGGACCGGGCCGCCCTGCGGGAGCAGGCCGCGGCCGGGATGCTGCCCCCCGTCCTGGCGAACCTGGCCGGCCCCGCGCAGGCGGGCGACCCGGCGCGGGCGCCCCACCCGGGTGCGGCCGGCAAG
>NZ_BAAGYZ010000096.1:0-30695 GCF_054778995.1 Streptomonospora sediminis | reverse complement strand
GAAGCACCTTTCGCATGTCCAGAGGGGTCTGCGGTCACGCCCGCCGTGAAAGCCCGAGGTTAGGGTCTCGGTGAAACGGGATTCGAGCAGGGGTGGTCTTATGACTGCGGCGGTGGAAGGGCCGGTATGGTCGGCTCCCGGTTTGGGTCAGCGTGCCGGGCGGTATCCGCTTGCTGTGGAAGGGCCGGTGCTTAACGCCGTTGACCTGCTGGTTCCCGGGGTTTCCATGCTGACGCACTATGTGCGTTACTACGCTTTGTACGCGGCGCTGGCCGCGCATACCCACCGGCATGATCTGGGCGCCGAGAGATGTAAACAGCTGCTGCGCCGCAGCGAGACGGTCCTCGCTGCGGCTTCAGAAGTGCAGGACGATGCGGGCGCATGGCCCGGGTACGCGCATGGGGCCGATCGTGTCCGGGGTGTATTGGGGCCCGATGGGCTGGACATTGCGCGCGTCGCCGGCGATGGCCCGGCGCAGCAGGTGTACTCGCCGCGACCGTGGGGTTTCTGGGAGGACTATCGGGGACCGAGCGCGGCCCTGGGCACAGCCGTCATGAAGGAGGGCGCGCTGCACCCGGGCCGGCACGCCTGCCCCCAGCCGGTCGGCGACCTCTTCGCGCCGTTGTTCGCCGCCGCCGAGAACGACTGGCTGAGCCGGACCCAGTTGCGAGAGTTGCGCCCTGTGACGATCCAGGCCGAGCAGACACCGGAGATTCTGTGGCTGGCAGAGCTGTTCGCAGCCTGCCGATCCGGTCGGCACGATCCCGAAGAATGGGAGCCCGTCGGTCGCCGACGCCGTGCGGCCCTGCGGATCCTCGCGCGGACGGCCATTCTCCACCCCGCTGAAGCGGCGCAGAACTGGGAGGAAGCGGTCCGATCCGCTGTCGTGTTCGGCGAGGGGGCGGAAATGGATCTGGTGCTGCGAGACATCGATGAGGTGTGGGCCTGGCGCGGAATGCTGCTGCGGCACTACTCGGTGGGAGCTTGGCGGCGCCTGTGGGCTGCCCTGGTGCGCCGGATCGGTGCTGAGGGGGAGGATGCCGACGCCAGTCACCAGGAGCTGCGGGATTGGCTGGCCGAGCAGATGCCCGCGATGACCGTACGGCAGTGCATGGCCGAGCTTCCGGGCACGCTCGCCGACGGGCATCCTGCTCCCGCGGAGCGGCAGGTTCTTGCGCGGGATGAGGCGCGTACTCCGCTGACCAACGTCCGGCTGCTGTTACTCGGCAGCCAACGGGTCGAGGAACTCGACGGACAGGCGCGCAAGATCTTCCTTGGAGCACAGCAGAGGCAGTTCCTCAACCCGCTGTGGGTGGCCCGGTGCGTGCGGGAGCTCGAAGACCAATCGATGCGGGACTTCGCATGCCGACTTATCGATGACATGCTCGCCCAGGCCCGGCGGGTCGCCTTAACGAAGATGAGGCCCGGAGCGCCCGGGACGATGGTCGTGTTCTCCCGAGTTCACGAACGCAATGGCCGCTATTACAAGACCAGCAACGAGGGCGACAGCGATCTGGGAACACGTATCGGGCAACTGGCCGGCATCGCTACCCAGCTCGGTCTGGTGGAACAGGGCCACAACGACGAGACAGGGCTGACCCCGCTGGGCACGAACCTTCTGGCGGTGGGCCCGTGACCGAGCAACCGATCGCCTCCCCACTGTCGCTGTTGAATGAGTGGAACGATCGCGCGGACGGGGCCGACCTGCACGAGGTGCTGCTCCTTGGTTTCAGCGTCGATCTTCCGTTCCTGGAAAAGGTGGCCATCTCCACCGCACGCGCCTTGGGCGCGCGCATCACCGTGGTCGGCGACGCCGCACAAGCCCGGTACGATCCGGTCGACGTACGCATGGCCGGACGCGCCTATCTCCACGGATTTGCCTCCTGCCAGGGCGCGTTTCACCCCAAACTGGCCCTGCTCATCGGGGAGAACGAGGTCGTAGCCGCGGTGGGGTCGGGGAACCCGACCATGGCCGGGTGGGGATACAACGAGGAGCTGTGGACCGTCCTGCGCGGCGACCGCGGCGCGGCTCCCGCAGGGTTCGGGCAGCTCGCCGCGTGGCTTCGTCACCTCCCCGAGCGAACCGCGGTGGCGGACTATATCGGTGATCTTCTACGGGAGAACGCCGACCAGTTGGCCGCGCTTTGTCCCGACGCGAACGCCGCCGACGAGGTAGAGCTCCTCCACAACCTCGACACGAGCCTGCTGGAGCAACTCCCAGCCGGCCCAGTCGACGAACTGTGCCTCTACGCCCCCTTCATCGACCCCACCGGAACCGCACTCACCAGGATCATCGAGCATTTCGCTCCGGCCCGGACCGTCATCGGTGTCCAGGAACGATGGACCAGCTACGACGGCGACGCCCTGCTCAATGCGATCGGTGGCTACGACACCGAACTCCGACTGTTGCCCGAGCAGCATCCGCGGCACGGAAAGCTGCTCGAATGGTCGGTAGCCGCCAGGCGGCGGGCCCTGACCGGAAGCGCCAACCTCACCGCCTCCGCCCTCCTCCGGCCCACGTCACGCGGCGGCAACTGTGAACTGGCCGTCCTCGCCCCGAGCGAGACCGCTGTGATGCCGGATGGTGCCATCAGCTCCACCGGCGACCTTCAGGGCCGCCGCACGGTCCGCCCGCCGGAGAGTCGACCAGCGCTGTCCGTGCTCGGTGCTGTGCTCACCAGCCACGGCCTCAAGGTGACCCTGGCCCGTGCCCACGTCGCCGCTACGACCGTCGAGACCTCGCCCGACGGCTCGCCCGGCTCCTGGACCCCGATCGGCACCATTCCCGCTGGCGAAACCACCCGAGTGTTCGCGGTTCCCGAGTCCGCCGGATCCGTCGTCCGCGCAATCACACTCGCAGCAGACCACGGGCGAACGGAGTCTCCTCCCGCCTTCGCCGTCCACCCCGGCCGCTGCGCCGCCCGGCGCACAGCCGAGGACACCGGCCCGCGACTGCGCCGCGATTACACCGAAGAGGAGATCTTCAGCGACGAGGAGATCGCCCGCCGGTTCCGCTACGACATGATCCGCCTGACCGAGCAGCTCGCCCAGCACCGAACCACCAAGGCCGCCGCCAGGCCGAAGCAGCCGGCGGCCTCCTCCGCCATCCAGGATCACTGGGCCGCTTACCTGGAGCAATGCGAGCGTACGATCGGGCGCCCGCTCACCGAGAAGCTTTTCGGTAACTCGATGATGAAAATCGCAGAGCCATCGACCTCCGCATGGGGACTCGATACCGCGATCACCTTCGAGGACGGAAGCGAAGACCCAGCGGGGGACGAAGAATCGGGAAGCGTCGACGCCGTTGAGAACGCTTCCTCACGGGTGCCCCCGGAGGCCCGGGCCGAATGGCGGCACTGGGCTCGGCGAGCGGTACATGCGGTGGCCCCCGCCGGGCGCGGGCCTGCTGCCCCGCTAGCACTGCGGATCCTGATCGCTCGGCTGTTCATCCTCCTACTTGGACAGCGGGTCTGGGAGGCAGGCGACGACTCTTGGCGTGAGGACCTCGCCCAGCTCACTCGAGGATTGGCCTCGAATGCCGGCGACGATGTGCCAGGAGAGGCGCTGCAGCACGCCACCGCCCTCGCTGCCGTGTGCATGGGGCTGCTTCGTTCCCAGGCATCTCTCACCGGCGGTGCTCCGGCAGACATCCTCGCGTCTGGCACCTGGGAGCAAGTCAAGCATGTGGTGGGCAAGGCGGACAGCGCACTTGCCGAGGATCTGTTGCGATGGATGGCGCCCTCCCACGCCCACGCTCTCAGCCGCTCCGAACTCGCCTCCACGATCAGGGAAGCGGCTGACGATGACGCATTGGTGCACGTCAGGAAGGAACTCGCCGAAGCCGGTCGGGAACTCGACTACGCCGACGGTCTCTACCGGGTGACCGGATCGTTCACCAACCCCGTCCCCGTGGCCGCCCGAGTCGCTACCCTTATTGGGGCGCATAGGGATGTTGTGCTCGTGCATGCCCGGGGTGGCAACGGCTGCTGGGCATTCATCGCCTGGCGGCGCCCCGACCTCGTCCTGGCGAGACGCCCCGGCAACACCTGGCGCTATTACAGCCTCCCCAAGATGGCCACGCCGCAGTCGCGCCTCGCGGGCGGCGAAGGCATTACCAAGGTCGGTCTTGTCGGTGTCCCCGTTCCTCTCGGCAAGGTTCCCCCGGAACCGGTTCAGCGTCTCCTCGAGGAAGCCGGAACGGACCATGTCACGTTGCTCCAGAAGCTGGCCACAGAGTGACGAATTGCGGGTTGCCGATGGAGCACACGCGCATCGCTCAAATAGTCAACTCCCACGGCTTTAGTTCGTGGCGGAACGAAGCGAATTTCCTGCTACGGAGCGGTGCCTCTGTTCCCGACTGCAACGTCCTTGGGTGCGGCCACGTCCCGAAACTTCGACATACGTACAAGGATGCTCTTCCGTGCATCGCAGGTTGCAGTGATCATCTCAGAAGTATCCAGCCGAGAAGAGGGTGTTCTGTCCCGCATGCCGTATACGGTAAGTCGATGCAAACCACGTGTACGCACAGGCACAGAAGGTGACACATGAGGGTCGATGAGTGCCGCATCGTCGCTGCCGCTGGCAACGACCAGACGGCTATCGAAGGGATGAGCTGGCACCAGCAAGGGTGCGTGAGGTGGACTGACGCACGTTATGGAAGTGTGGTGGGTCTAGTGGAAGAAGGGGGAGGTACGGAGATACACGTCTGGGCCGGTATAAGGAACGGCCTCCTCGTCTACGAATGCGAAGACTGCATCCCCCGGGAGAAGACAATCCTGGTCCCCTGGCTCCTGGACGAGGAAGAAGAAGCTTCCGAGCCGACCGACGATCTGTGCCGGCATGCCGTCGCCGTGGCCCTAGATGCTGCGGAGCGGGGAGCCCGGTGGTACGAGCTTCCGACCCATGCAACGCCGTCCCGACCCGAACTCCACAAGGAGGCCGACCCGAAGATCAAGCCTGGGCGGGGAACACTCCTTAGCCGCCTCGACATGCGCGAGAACGGTCTCCTTCTGCAGAATCTGCTGGAACGTCGGCCCGAACTGGTGGGAGAGCTGGAACGCCTGGCCGTTGCGCATCTTGACGAGGTGGATGTCGCCGCTACGGCAGCACGTGTCCGGCGATCGCTGGAGCTGTTCCGGCCCGAGGAACTCCCGGCGTACTTCGGATCGGCTGACGGGGTAGTGAGCGCCGAATATTCACCGATCCCAAGTGACGGATTCGCTTACATCGAACCGGACGAGGTTGTCTTGGACTACTCCCTGCGCCCCTGGGCGGAGGACATCGCCCGCCGGTGCGCTGTGGGAGCGGGACGGGGTGGGCGCGACCTGGCACTCGGAGTCATCAAGGGGCTCTACAACGATCGCCATGAGTCGAGGTGGTCGCATCCGCTCGTCGCGGAGTACTTGGAAGGTGATGATGTGCCCCTGAGCAACGCGCAGCACATCATGGCGCTTGCTCGCGACTGGGGCAGCGAACCGCGCCCTGTTGACCTGCAGAAGTTGTGCCCTGAGTGGGCCGAAAACCTTGCCAGTCCGCAATATTAGACGGCTTCCTGCATCGTATCCTCACAGACTGGCCCAGGACGCGGCGTAGGTCCCAGTCTGCTCCAAAGCGTTATCAACAGCGGCTGCGGAGTGTCCGGCGGGTAGCCGTGCTTGCAGCAGCTTGATTGTGCTTGGGACCCGGTCCTGGGGCCTGCACGCGCTTTGACCCAGGTCCACGCGTCGTGACTGCGTCTCGGTCTTCTGTCATGGCTCGCTCTTGAAAATCGAGCCCTGTCTCTCGAGGTAAGTCCGTTCCTTGATGGGAGGGTTCTTGTACCTACCTGATCACGAGCGGTAGCTGGGAATGCCCGTCACTTGGAGTTCCATACCGCGCCGGTGGAGGTCCTCCGCCAGTGCGGCGAGGGCGACCTGGGAGGTCGGAAACAGGCTCTGGGCACTCAGGGGGCGGTGCGTCTTGAGTCGGATGGCGAGGACGACGGTGCGTGGGCGCCAGCCGTCGCCGAGGTCGCGTTCGGGAGAGGTGGCGCGGATCCGGTCGCGCAGCCAGCTTCGGGCCTCGGCTTCGTTGTCGAGGGCCTCCACGGCCGCCTGTGCCTGGATGAACAGGTGGCTCAGGGCGCCGGCGGAGTCGGCCTGCTTCACATGAATCAGCTCATCGTGCTCGCCCAGCAGATCGCACAGCTCCACACCGTTGCCGTTATGCAAGGGCGTGCCCGCCAGCTTGCGGTCCAGGGCGATCATGCCGGGGATATCCCGTGCGACGTCCTCGACGTAGTCGCGTTCGTCCAGCCCGTCGGCCCAGTCGGGGAGTCGGAGATGGCCACCGTTGTCGATCAACCGCTGAACGGTATTGCGCAAGGATTCCGCGTAGTTGGCGCCGAGTTCGAACCAGTGGCCGTCGGTGAGCGTGTAGATGCGATCCCCGTCCGGAAGAAGCGCGTCAATGCACCGCAGCAGGTTGGTATAGCTCCGAAGCTTCTCCCGCCCACTCCGGTCCTTGTAGAAGGTGAGCTTCGCGTCGCGCAGCGCCTGCACGCGTGCCCCACGTCGTTGCACCCGCAGCCGTGACCGGATCTCGCCGATGTCCAGTTCCTCGCGCACGGGGCCGGCGACCCCGCCGATGTGCGCTTGCACGGACCGGGCGTTTTCCTGGTCGTCCAGCATCTGCTGGGTCGGAGCGATGGCGAGTTCCAGCTCCCCGCGCCCGCCCAAGGCGTCGTCCAAGAGCAGGTTCAGCAGCCCGAGTTCGTCCGGATCATCGACTTCCTGGAAGGCATTGAAGTCGGCGAAGGCCTCGTGGGGCTGTTTTTCCTGCTCGATCTCGGCCAGGAGCCGGATGTCGGCTACAAGGTCGGCCGGCTCGATGCCGAACTTGGTGGCTACGCCTGTGGAGCAGTGGATCCGAGGGCGCCGGCCCGTGCATCTGGAGTAGGTCAACTCCTGGATCTGGCCCCGGGCGCTGATCCTGTCCACCCGGTCCAGGTGTGGGCGCAGGCCGAAGTCGCGCCAGCGCAGCCCTGCGGTGGACACTGTGGAGTCGCGCCGTCCAGGAGTGTCGGCCGGGCGCCGATGGACCCCGGTGATCTCCTCGGGGTCGCAGGCACGGGAGGCAAGGCGCCGCCCGAACGTGGGGTCCTTGAGGGTATCGGGGATCAGGTAGTGCCCATCACCGTAGCTCCAGGCATACACCCTGCCGTCCACGGCGATGAATACCACCACCGCAGGACTCAACTTGCGCACGTCCAATTCGATGCGAGTCGAGCGCCGGGCGTCACGGAGCCACTCCGGCTCCTGCAATCCCCGGCGCTGGCCGTGAACGACGACCGCGGCTCGGCCATCGATCGAGGCCTGCTCGATGCGGAGGTCTTCCTCGTGGGCGCACTGTTCCTCCAGAGCAGACCGCATCCCCTCCGCGGTGGCCTCGACGGCGACCGTCAGTCGGTGCAGAGTCAGCTCTCGGGTAGGGCAGGCGCGGTGCTCCCTGCCCGCGGCGACTACCGGGTCGTTCATCACAACTCCTGGGGAAGCCGGTTCGTCGGATGCGCCCGCACGACTGCCTGGCGGCGCGGCGTCACTGTTCGTCCGGCGAGCCGTCCCCCGCTGTGGGCGCAGTCGCAACCTACGCTGTCGTAAATCGAGTGAATAGGAACGTCTCTGATAAGCCCGCTTATCGCTCCCATGCGTAGCAGCGAGGTCTGCGAGCACTGGCTGAAATCCTGTCGCGCGCGGTCGGCCGGGGACTGTCCAGTACAGGCAGAGGAGCGTGCCCGACCGGCTCCGGTACGAGGCGGCCGTATGGAGGTCGAACGTGGCATCGATCGGGATCGGACGCGGTACGGCACCCGAGCCCGAGGCGGATGTAGGCCGTCGGTCAGGAAGGGGCGGGCCAGAAGCGGATCAGGATCCGTTCGGCACCGCGGACCGGTTCGTCTTGGCTCTGCCAGAGTCGCAGCGCTTCCTGCCCACCGTGGCGGTAGGCGCGGAAGGCGTAGCGTCCGGGGCCGTCGAGGTCCAGGTAGGGCGGCGCGACGGCCTCGGTGACCACGCGTACGCCCAGGGAACCGCTGCTCAGTTCCACGGTCCCCTCGTCGGGATCGCCGAAGGGGGCCGGGGGGTCGGTGTCCGGTTCCTGCGTCCAATGCTCCAAGCGGACGGCGACGCTCTGGCCATCGGTGTGCTCGGGGATGACACGGATCAGGTCGCGGACGGGCGCGGTCCACCTCGACAGGTCACCCTCCGCGGGCCCGAAGACGTCCGCAGCAGGGTCCTCCACAACGAAGTGTCCGTGGTCGATCACGACCTCGAAATCCATCGACCGTGGCAGGCCCGCCATGGGTCCTCCCTGGGCTCGCAGATGTGGACGTGCCGCTACTCATGCGGTGATACGTCCGTCAGGGCTTGACGATCCAGACGTCGTCCTCGCACAACGGGGGGCCGTAGGTGAACTCGCGGCCTTCTGGCGTGGTGGCGCGAAGATAGACATCCTCGGCCGCGCAGCGTTTCTTGCCCGATCGTGAAGGGCCATTGGTTCCAGGGCCAATTGCTGTCTTCTTCCAAGTTCAGCCCGATGGCGCGGCTCTGGTGAGGGAGGACGGTCGTCATTGGCTGGCCGGGAGCGTCGGCAGGGTGGTTGTTGGAATGATCGCCGAGATCCACCGGAACATCGAGCTGGTTGACGACGATAAAGTGCGTTTCGGGTCGGCAGGCGGCCGTGGCCACGAGGAGGCCCGCAGCCGCGACCACGCCGAGCTGAAACCAACGCACTACTCGTCCTCGTTCTTTTCGACTGCCGGGCCGTGCTGGGCGATGCTGACGGGTTCATCGGGGGTGGGCTTGAGGGGGCGGGTGGGGCGTTGAGCCCCCTCATCACTCGGGACGAGGGCGGCGCCTTGGGGATGACCCCCGAACCGAGGAGTACCGCTTGTGCGCATCAGGCCCCCTCCGACCGCGTCCAGGTCCGGGGTGATCGGAGCGGGGTGCGACTCGGCCGCCCGGGCACCATCAGGGGGTACCTGCGGCGGCCCCCAGGCGGCTACGACCCATCCCGTCCCCTGACAGTCGCTCTGGCAGCGGCAAAGCCTCAGCCGTCTGCTGTGGGCGCCCACTCGTGAGCGAAGGTCTCCATCTGCTTGATGACCGACTTGATAGCGTCCTCCTCCTGGTCGGGCGGGTAGTCGAACTTCGCCAGCAGCCGGCGCACCCGGTTGCGGAGCTTGGCGCGTACCGGCTCTCGGGACAGCCAGTCGGTGCTGAGGTTTTTGCGGATGTCTTTGACCAGGGCGCGGGCGATCTCGGCGAGCACCGCGTCGCCCATCAACTCCTGGGCCGAACCGTGCTGGGACACCGCGTCGTAGAACGCCAGTTCCGCGTCGTTGAGCGGCGGGTCGAAGCGGTCGCCGCGGCGGGCCTCGGCCATGACCTCCTCGGCCATGGCGAACAGTGCGGCCAGCGCCTCGGCGCTGCTGAGCTGCTCGCGCATGTAGCGCAGCATGAGGTCCTCCAGCCGCTCGGTGAACCTTTCCCGGCTGATGACGTTGTGCCGGGTCACCTCGCGCATTTTCCGCTCCACGAGCCGGCGCATCGCCTCGGTGGCCAGATGCGGGGTCTCCGACTCTTGCAGGCGCCGTAGCTGGGATTCGTTGAGCCGGGTCAGATCCAACTGCCCCAGCCCCGCCTCGGCGTAGAGATCGGTGATCTCCTCGGCGTCGACCACCGAGGCCGCAAGCTGCGACAGGTAGTGGTTGATCTCGGCCGGGAGCGGCTCGCCGCGCGCATGGCGGTTGGCGGCCTCGCGCTTGACCACCCAGGCGCGCACCTCGATGAAGAAGGCGATGTCGCGGCGCCAGTCCTGCAGGTCGGTGAACCGCTCGGAGATCTCTCGGCTCATCGAGCACAGCTGGTAGAAACGCTCCAGCCGGCTCGCGCTGTCGCGGAACCGCTCCACCAGCGAAGGCTCCGCCTCCTCGCCGGTGGTGTCGGAACGGTCGGCGCCCGGGGCGATCAGGTGGTTGGACACCAACCGCAGCGCGCGCACCCGGGCATCGCGTCCTTCGGCAGCCAGCAGCCGCCGCCACTCGATGCCCGAAAGGAGTTGGCAGATGGTCTGGTACTCGTTGCGGACCTCGTCGATGGCCCGGTCGATGTCCAGGCCCAGCGCCTGGCCGTCGGCGTCCTCGCCGGAGCCGGTGTACTCCTCCAGCGCGTGCTTGAGGTTGTCGGTCAGCGGCGCGTAGCCCACCAGCAGCCCGTCGCGCTTGCCGCGGAAGCGCCGGTTGACGCGCGCCAGCGCCTGCATCAGCCCGGCCCCGCGCATCGGCCGGTCCATGTACATCGTGTGGATCGGCGGGGCGTCGTAGCCGGTGAGCAGCATCGAGTGCACGATGAGCAGCTGCAGCTCGTCGTCGGGGTCTTTGGCGCGGGCTTGCACCCGCTTGTGCTCTGAGGGGCGCAGGGCGTGCCTGCGCAGCTCCGGCGGGTCGCTCGGGTTGCTGTGGAAGACGACCTTCATCACCCCGGTGTCGGGGCTCTCGCCCACCCACTCCGGCCGCAGCTCGGCGATCGCGTCGAACATCCGCACGCACACCTCGCGGCTGACGCAGACCAGCATCGCCTTGCCCGGCCCGCCGAGCAGCGGCCGCATCAGCTGGGAGCGCTCCTCCCAGTGCGCGACCAGGTCCTGGGCCAGCTCCCGGACCCGATCGGGGGCACCGTAGACGTTGTTCATCTGCAGGGCCGCCTGCATGGCGCGCCGGCGCTGGGCGTCGTCCATGCCTGCCGTGAGCGTCTCGGCCTGCCGGTCGATCGCCTCGGGATCCACGTCGTCGGGCAGGGAGACGGGGATGAGCCGCGGCTCGTGGTAGACGCGCACGGTCGCGCCGTCGTCCACGGCGCGCTTGAAATCGTAGACGCTGATGTAGCCCTTGCCGGCGCCGAAGACCTCGCGGGTGTTGGCGTCGGCGCGCGACAGCGGAGTGCCCGTGAAGGCCAGCAGCGTGGCGTGGGGCAGAGCGTCGCGCAGGTGCCGGGCGTAGCCGTCGAGGCTGTCGTAGTGGCTGCGGTGGGCCTCGTCGACGATGAGCAGGATGTTGCGCCGCTCCGACAGGAGCGGGTGGTCGGTGCCGGAGTCGCGCTCGGCGTCGGTGCGCCCGAACTTCTGCAGGGTGGTGAAGACGATGCCGCCGGTGGCGGTGTTGGTCAGCGTCTCGCGCAGTTGCTGTCGGCTCTCCACCTGGAAGGGCTGGTCGCCCAGGAGGTCGTGGCTGGCCTTGAACGTGTCGAGGAGCTGGTCGTCGAGGTCGGTGCGGTCGGTGACGACCACGATGGTGGGGTTGTTCAGCGCCGGCTCGCGCACGACCAGGCCGCTGAGGCACACCATCTCCTCGGACTTGCCCGAGCCCTGGGTATGCCAGACCACGCCGGCCTGCCCGTTGGTGCGGGACGCCTCCACGACCGCGTCCAGGGCGGCGCGCACCGCGAAGTACTGGTGCGGTTTGGAGATGCGTTTGCCGTCGGGGGTGAAGTTGACGAAGTTGCGGGCGAGGTCGAGGAAGCGGGCCTGGTCGAACAAGCCGTGCAAGGCGAGGCTCAGGGCTTCGGGACCGTCGTAGGTGGGGGAGGCGGTGTCGACGGGTTCGCCCTCCTCGTCGACGTTCCAGGGCGCGAAGTGCTCGTAGGGGGTGAACATGGTGCCGTACTTGGCGGTGATGCCGTCGGAGACCAGGCACAGCACGTTGTAGCGGAACGCGGCGGGGAACTCCTCGGCGTAGGTGCGCAGCTGGGCGTGGGCGTCCTGCACGGTGGCGCGCTCGTCGGAGGCGTTCTTCAGCTCCACGGCGGCCAAGGGCAGACCGTTGACGTAGAGCACGACGTCGAAGCGGCGCTCGCGGTCGCCGTCGAGGAGGCGGACCTGGCTGACGGCGCGGAAGGTGTTGGACCGCGGGTCGTGGAAGTCCACCAGCCGGACGGTGGGGGAGTGCTCGGCGCCGTATTCGTCGGAGTAGGTGAGGCGGACGCCCTTGGTGAGGTGGCCGTGGGCGTCGCGGTTCTCCTGGAGGGGGTCGGCGGATCGCCGCGTCGTGGCGACGGTGAGGGCCTGGTCGACAGCCGTGGGGGGAATATCGGGGTTGAGGCGGGCGACGGCCTCACGCAGCTCGTCGTGCAGGACGAGATCGTCCCACGAGCGACGCTTGTCGGAGCCGGGGGCGACGGCCGTGCCCGAGGTGGGTTCCCACCCGAGCTCACCGAGCTCGTCGAGGGCGATGGTCTCCCAGTCGGCTTCGCTCATGCGGCCGGTGGGGGTGCGGGCGGGGGTAGGGCCCGGTCTGGGGGTGGTCATACGGCGTTCTCCACGACGCGCTCCGCGTCTTTGACGCGCAGCTTTCCGGACATGAGTTGGGGGAGAAGAGTGTCTCGAAGGGTGGCAAGGGTGCGGGATTCTACAGCCGCTCGATGCGCACGTTCGCGCAGAGGCATTGCCGTTTCCTCAAAATCTCCTAGCGCTTCTTTGGGTGGTAGGAAGACAGGGGCTTGGGAGAATTTTGAAGAGTTCACGGAAGGGTAGGCGCTTCCTTCGGCCGAGCTTTCTAGGAACGACTGGAATTGCGGTGTCCTGGTCGTTTCATATAGGAAGGCGGGACCTACGTTTCGCGGGGTCAGGACTGCCAATCCTGTCGAAAAAACAAGATTGGGATCCGAGTCCATCACTAGAGCGTGTGAGCGTCGATTAGGACGGACTGTTGACCATATCGTATCTCCTGCAGAGGCCAACCTTCTAGCGCGACTCGGGGCATCCTGCCAATCGATGAGAGATGGCCAGGTGTATTCGCCATCTCCTACGCTGGCGATATCGATGTAGCGAATTGCTCCTTCGGTTCTCTTTGGGGGCTTCTTTGCGTTGACGTCAGCGACTTCTTTTAAGGTTGTTTTCTGGAATGGGTGGCTGCATCGAAGGTGATCAAAAATCGCTGACGCCAGTAGGTCTACAGATTTCGCGATCCTCTCGTTAACTTCAATCTTATCGTCCAGTGCGCCGAGTGCATCTCCAATTTCTCGTTGGATGTTGATTTCTGGGATTGCTATCTTTAGCGAGTGGATGTCTGTCAGGTTTAGATATGCTGCCATGTCAGTTTGGCTGGCGTAGGACCTTGCTTGGCTCTGGAAACTTTCCCCCTTGAGCCAATAATAAAGGTATCGAGTGTCGATAATATTCTGGTTAATTACTCGAAAGTAGCAGACCTGTGGGCTGTATACAAATTGTGGCAGTCGCCCTGAAATGATTGCCGATCTGCCGACGGTGCCTTTTGTGGTTAGAACTATATCTCCGGGCCTCGATGTCTTTCCGCCCATTTTCGAAATGTAAGACGCGCGAACATGGTCTTCGAATTTGGGGGCGATCTTTCCATCTCCGACCTCTGCTACGCGGAGGATGGGAATTCCAGGAGTTCCCAACTCCGTGCGCTTTGTTCGATAACCGTCCCCGAACTCCAGAGCACCACGTTCCTTTAGATCTCCGATCGTGGTGAGGGGCCATTCGCTCATTCGATCCTCCCGAGCTGTTCGCGCACGATCCCCTCAAGCCGCTGCGACTCCTCGAAGTGCTCGAACAGCTCCTTCGTCAGCCGCTCTATCTTCTCCTCCACCGGCTCGGCGTCCGGGTCCTCTTCCTCTTCCGCGGTGCCGACGTAGCGCCCCGGCGTCAGCACGTAGTCGTTCTTCTCGATCTCCTGGAGCTTCACCGAACGGGCGAACCCGGGAACGTCCTCATACGCCACCCCCTTGTCCCGGGCCGACTTCGTGCCGCGCCAGGCGTGGAAGGTGTCGGCGATCCTCGTCAGGTCGTCTTCGGAGAAGACCCGTTCGGTGCGGTTGATCATCTCGCCCATCTCGCGGGCATCGATGAACAGCACCTCGCCGCGCCGATCGGTCAGCGCCTTGGCCCCCTGCGGGGTCTTGTCCTTGGCCAGGAACCACAGGCAGGCCGGGATCGCGGTCGTGCGGAACAAGTTGCCCGGCAGCGCCACCATGCAGGCCACCAGGTCCGCGTTCACGATCGCCTTGCGGATTTCGCCCTCGCCCGACTGCTGGGAGGACATCGACCCGTTGGCTAGTACCACGCCGGCCGAACCGCGCTCGCCCAGTTTGGAGATGATGTGCTGGAGCCAGGCGAAGTTGGCGTTGCCCGCCGGCGGGACGCCGAATCTCCACCGCGGGTCGTCGGTGCGCCGCTCCCACGGGTGCAGGTTGAACGGAGGGTTGGCAAGGATGAAATCGGCCTTGAGGTCGGAGAGCTTGTCATTGGAGAAGGTGTCGGCCCACCGGGCACCCACCCCGTCGGGGTCCATGCCGTGGATGGCCAGGTTCATCTTGGCCAGGCGCCAGGTGCGCTCGTTGGACTCCTGGCCGTAGACCGCGATGTCGTGGGTGCGGTCGCGCCCGGCGTGGGCCTCGATGAACTTGTTGGCCTGCACGAACATGCCGCCCGAGCCGCAGCACGGGTCATAGACTCGCCCCTGGTAGGGCTCCAGGATCTCCACGAGCAGCTGGACCACGCTCTTGGGCGTGTAGAACTCGCCGGCCTTCTTGCCCTCCGCGCGGGCGAACTGCTCCAGGAAGTACTCGTAGGTCTCGCCCAGCACGTCCTGGGCGCTCTTGTCGCCGTGCCCGCCGAAGCGGGCGTCGCTGATCAGGTCGACCAGTCCCTTGAGCCGCTTCTGGTCGACGTTGTCGCGGTTGAAGATCTGCGGCAGGACCCCGGTCAAGGCCCGGTTCTCCGCCATCAGGGCGCCCATCGCCTCATCGATGAGCTTGCCGACGCCGCCCTGAGCGCTGGCGGCGTTCTCGGCGATGTGGCTCCAGCGAGCCTGGCGGGGCACCCAGAAGACGTTCTCCTCGGTGTAGGAGTCCTTCTCCTCCAGGAACGCGTCCCTGCGGTGCTCGGGGATGCCCGTCTCCTCCAGCTCGGCGACGAGCTGCTGCCGGCGCTCCTCGAAGGCGTCGGAGACGTACTTGAGGAAGACCAGGCCCAGCACGAACTCCTTGTACTGGGCGGCGTCCATGGACCCGCGCAGCTGGTCGGCGGCCTTCCACAGGATGGCCTGGATCTCCTTGGGACTGGAGGCACTGAAGAGCTCGGGCTGTCGATCCGTCGCTGATCGTTTGCGTGGCGGCATGTGCGGCTTCTCTGATTCCTTGTCGGTGTTCTGCTCGGCATCGCCCGATCGCCGACTGAGCAGGGGATCGGGAGAGAGGTCCGAAAGGGGGATTCTTTCAGCCCCCGGGCACGGCCAGGGTGCCGTCGGCCAGTCCGGCAACGGCCAGGCCGAGGATCTCGTCGAGTTCGGCGTACTGGGCATCCAGTAACGCGCGTCTGCCTTCGACGGCGGCCAGCAGCGCATCGACGCGGCGCACCTCGGCGGGCGGCAGATCGGGCAGCGGGATCTCCTCCGGGCTTCTGGCCGCACGGACGGCACCGGGTGACCTGCGGGCCGCGGGCGCCGCGTTGAGCAGCAGCGCGAGCACCCGCGGGGTCAGCGGGCGCTTGGCCCGGGGATTGACCCGAAGCACGCGGGCGGGAAAGGCCACGACGGCGACCCCGTCCTCGTCGACGAGCGCGCCGAACTCCGGAGCCGTCGTGTAGACGACATCGCCGGGTTCGGTCAGCCCGGCGTGGGCGTAGTCGGTGGCCAGCACCAGCCGGTCGATGCGGCGCGCCCCGCGCCGGAGCCTGCCCAGGACCTCTTCGGGGCCGAGGACGTCGAGCTGACCGCGGGGACCGACGTGTTCGGAGGCGATCCGGTGCCCCTTGACCTGGGCGATCCGGCCGTCGGCGATCAGGGCTGCGACCGTCGTCGTCGCGGGCGCGTCGGTCACGCGCCGCACCAGGCCGCTGCGCAGGGGACCTGCGTCGCGGGCGTGATCGCGAGCCTGTTCCTCCGCCCGTGCCAGGCGGGTCTCGGCCTCGGCGATCAACGCCGGGCGCTGCTCGGCCGTATCGGAGATCCGCAGCGACTCCGAAGGGCCCGTGGGCAGCAGCGGCGCCCCGAAATCGGCCTCCAGCGCCTTGACGGGAACAGCCCGCCCGTAGCGCGGAGCGTGGCCCTTCATCCTCCTGCCCTCGGCACGCCAAAGCAGGACGTCTTCGGCGAGCCGGTCGCATACCTGGGCGGTCAGCGGTTCGGCGCTGACGTCGCAGAGCAGGACGTAGCCCCGCGTCGGGGAGTCCTCGCCTCGGCGAGCAAGCGTCCACAGTGCGCAGCCGTAGCCGGGGCGGTAGGGGTCGACACCGCCGGGCAGGGTGACCACCGACTCCACCAGACCGCTGCGCAGCAGCCGCGCCCGAGCCTGGGCCTCCTCGGGATCGGTCAGCCGCTGGGCCAGGGCGTCGGCGGGGCCGAGGACGACCGCGGTGCGTCCGGGGCCGAGCAGGTCGCCGATGGACTCCAGCTCCTCCAGCGCCTGCAGCCGGGAACGGGTCTCGCCGGGCTGGTAGGGCAGCGTGGTCACCACCAGGTCGGGGTCGGCCAGACGCTCCTCCAGATCCGCGCCCACCTGGACGTCGAGGTCGAGTTCGTCCACCCCGGCCAGCAGGAGCCGGCGGCGGACGAGGCGGGCGAGCCGCTCGCTCTCCTCCGCGGCCAGAACGCGGACGCCGGAGGGGTCCTCGGCGGCCGCGACGACATCGTGCACCAGGTCGCCGCACAGCGCATGTGGATCGGCGACGGTGAGCACCGTGGACTCGGCGGCGCGCCGGGAAGCATCGGCCACCTGCACGATCAGGCGGCGCACCTCGCGGGCCAGCGAGGCGGTCGCGGGGCCCGTCAGGCCGAGGCGGTGCCTGCCGGCCATCAGCTGTTCGTAAGCCCCGCCGGGGGTGTAGGCGGCCTCGATCAGATCCTCGGCCAGCGGGGCGGCGCGTGCGGCGGCGTCGCGGTCCTCGCGCAGCTCGCGCAGCACGAACTCGTCGGCGAAGTCCATGCGGGCGGCGCGCCGGACCAGCTCCTCGCCGGTGGCGCCCGCCAGCGGCCGCTCCTCCAGGTGGCGCAGGCACAGCAGAGCCCCGAGAACGGAGACGAGCCGCTCGGCGCCGATCTCACCCGCGTGGTGGAGGAGACCGTGCAAGGCCAGTTCGGCGCGAAGGTCCGCCTCGGGGGTGTTGCCCAGGCCCGTGGCGGTGAGCCAGTCGACCACCTCACGGCCGTAGAACCAGGTGCGATTGCCGCTCTGGGCCACCGGAGACGGGAAGTCGGGATGGCGGCGCCGCCATGTGGTGACCACGGGACGGCGGACTCGGGACAGCGCGGCGATGTCGGCGAGAGAGAGCACCGGGGGCGTGTCGGGCATCGGCGTTGTCCTCGCTCTCTGCTGTGGGGGTCCGATCACTGTAGAGCCGAAACCGCATTTATTAAAGCAGTGATCCGATAACCGGGGTTATCGGGAGATCCGCGCCGCACCCACGCTCGCACGGTTCTAGTGTGCTCGGCGACCGCACGGTCCCGTTGACCTCCGAGGCGCGCCGGCCCCGCGCGCGGCCGGGAGCCAGAAAGGAGTACCCCCCATGAGCACCTACCGTCGTCCATCGCCCAGGTCCCCTCACCGGCCACGCCGTGCGCCCAAGCCGCGGCGCTGCGGCAAACGCTGGTTTCCCGACCGGATCAGCGCCGACCTGGCGATCGCCCGGATCCGGCGCCTGGGCGAGGCGCGCTCGGAGACGACACCCTGCCGGTCCTATGCCTGTCCGACGTGTGGGGGATGGCATCTCACCTCACAAGCCGCACCGGTGCAGAGGCCGACGCCGCCGGGCGCAGCGCCGACGCCGCCCGGACGGCGGAGGCGGGGCGCCCGAGTCGTCGGAGGGCGGCTGTCGACCGGGCAGACCCGGCGCGCCCGGCGCACCGTCCGCGGCCTGGAGCCCTGGACCGCCTACTACGCCGCCGAGCATCTGGCCGCCCACGGCCGCGGGCCCACCTGGCGGGAGCTGGAAGCGATCTTCGGCTGGAACCGATGGGACGGCGCGCTGGCCATCACGTTCCTGATCGAACAGAGGTGGCTGCGCCGGGAGGAGGAAGGCGGTTCCCGTCTGCTGCCGGGCCGGCTGGCGGGCGGCGACTGAGCCGACCGGCGGGGAGAGGTCCCACTCTCCCCGCATTCTCAGACAAATGATTCCTGATAACTGATCTTATCAGAACGATTCGTTCCGGATTTGCGCGTGAATGCGCATGCTGATTTTCAGCACGCCGCGCCCAGGCCCGTTTGCGGGTGCTGCGCGGCCGACGCAGAAACCGGATGCGCGCTTCGAGTCCGCCCGGCCGCCCAGTCCGCCCTCCGGGCACGGAGCAGGGCTGGATCGGCCGGCCGCACGGTCGCCGGAACGAAACCGCGCAATCCACGGCACATCGCCCAGCGACGCGCCGTCACCGACCGCGTCCCGGCCCTCGCCTTGACCCGCGAGGGCCGGGGCGCCTGCTACCGACCGGCCGCGGGGCCCCAGCAGTGCAATGGAACCGCGGAATGATCACCACGCGAAGGGGAGAATCTCCCATGTACGGACCGCAATCGCCCCAGGCGCCGCAGCCCCCGCAGGCGCAGTACGGGGCGCCGCAGAAGAAGACCAACGGCTGGCTCTGGGGATGCCTGGGCTGCGGTGGGCTCGTCGTGCTGCTGTTCATGGTGGTGGGCTGCATGGCGGCCCTCAGCAGCGGCGACCCCGACACCACGTCCGGGACGGACGCGCCCGCGGCCCCCTCCGGCGACGAGGGCTCGGATGGCTCCGGGCCCGGCGGCGACGCCGACGGCTCCGGAGGCAGTGGCGGCGACGGCGGTGGCGGCGGCCAGGAGAAGGCCGACGTCGCCGGCATCGGCGACACGGTGGAGTCCGGGGCGTTCGCCTTCACGGTCACCGAGGTCGAGACCGGCGTGACCCAGGTCGGCGACAACCCCTACCTGACCGAGCAGGCCCAGGGCCAGTACGTCATCGTGCACGTCACCGTCGAGAACATCGGCGACCAGGCCGGCACCTTCGAATCCTCCAGCCAGAAGCTCTTCGACGCCGACGGCAACGAGTACAGCACTGACACCGGGGCCGAGCTGGCCATGGACGCCGAGAGCTTCCTCAACGAGATCAACCCCGGCAACAAGGTGCAGGGCAAGCTCGTCTACGACGTGCCCGCCGACGTGGAGCCCACGCGGATCGAACTGCAGGACTGGCTGTCCCTGGACCCGCCCGCGGAGGTGAAGCTGTCGTGACGACGCGAAACGTTCTCTTGACGGTCGGCAGCTGCCTTTTGCTCGCCGCAGCGGTGGGCGGCCTGGTCCCCCTCTCGGCCGAGGGTTCATCGTGCGGATCCGCGTTCTTCGCCACCAACGACGCGGCCGTCGACGACTGGACCGCGGTCCTGACCGGCGGCTCGGCTTCTGCCGAGGCGGCCTGCGATTCGCTGCGCTCGGTCGTGTTGATCCCGCTGGTCGTACTCGCGGCCCTCGGCACAGTGCTGTTCCTTGCGGGGTGGACGTTGCCGCGCACACCCCAGCGAAAGCTGTCGAGCTCCGATGAAGCCGAGGACGACTGACCCCTCTCGACCATCTGGTGCTTCGCCCGGACCGAATGTCTGTCTTGTTCGATTCTCCAGCGAAAGCCCCGGATGCACGCAAGAATCGGGAACTGTGTCGGCGAACGAATCCACGAGGACCTTGTGCCTGTGATGTCATCCACCCCCGGAATCCAACGCCGCGACGATGACGCGGCACTTCGTGTCATCGCGACCGGATTGATCAGTACATATCGCGGCGTGGCAAAAGGGGCGCCCCTCAGCGTCCCCTACGCGCCAGACCTGCAACGGGGACTCGATCTCCTCACCGTGATCTGCATGCGGGACGGTGCGCGCCCGCCTGCGGGCATCCCGGAACTTCTCCAGTGGTGCCACGAACCTCTCGGCAGCTGGCGTCCACCTGTAGGCGGCCCGGATGTGGCTACTGACCAACTCCTGGAGGCCGGCTCTCCGACTCGGTCCTGCCAGGAGTGGGCGGTCGAGGCGGCCCAAGGAGGGGCGGAGGCCGAACTATTCGAGAATGAGGTCATCGCGGCAGTGCGGAGCGCCTGCCGCAACGCAGGACGCCCGGACGCTTACAAAGCCTTCCGCCGCCTTGTCATCGACCAGCCGGTCCTCACAGAGAAGGCGTACCAACTGGAACTCACCAGGCCTGAGCTTCAGCTCATCAAGGAGCCGTTGGGCGCCTGTTACCCACCGGCGCCGGTCGAATTTGTCGACGACAGCGAAGTCAAGACCTGTGCATCCTGCAAGAACCTGCTGCTGCCTGCAGCCGAAGGATTGCTGTGCCTGGACGAGCGGTGCCCTCGGACCGGTGCTCCCGCAGTCGGGACCCGGCTGAACGCCGAGGAGGGGATCCGGTGGCTGGCCGGCCCCATTCGCACCTTCATCGCCTCGCCCGGTCGACCTGAGTTGCGGCTCTACCACAAGATCGAACGGGCCGGCGCGAGCGTTGAACTGTGGCCCGATTTCGATGCCTACGATCTGCGGATCGTCTTCCCGGACGAGGAAGCCTGGGCGGTCGATGTCAAGGACTGGTCCAATCCCGTTCGTTTGGCTCGCTGCCTGAAGCCGATACCCCTCGAGCCTCCATGGAGGCGCTCCTACATCGTCCCGGCCAAAGAAGCCGTCGCGGCCGTTCCCGGCTACGTGCAGACCCTGCGCCAGCGGGCCAAGCCGATGCTGCGCGAACACCAGATGATCGTCGCCTCGGAGCGCCAGATGCTCGCCTACGTCACGAAGAAGCTGGAGAGTCTGGATGCGTGACCGCACGGCCTGGCGCCGGACACCCATGAAAGAGCTACGCAAAGCGGTGGGGAACGACGCGTTGGGCATGGAAGCCGGAGTGCTCCTCGACGTCGAACTCGGGATCCACCTCCTTACTCGCATCTGCCCGGAGGAGCCGGCATCCGTGGCCCACGAACTCCTTTCCGGATACCCCTGGCCGCAAGGGCTGGGCCTCGACGTAGGTGCCGAGAACGATCAGGCCATCCGCGTCGCACGTCACCTCCTCGCCCCGTTTCGCGCCCGCCGCGACTGGGAGACCCGGCTTCGCCAGTACAAAGAGGTACCCGAACACTTCCGCGGGTTCCTCGTCGACGGCGACGGCCGGGTGGTGCGGCGCCGGCCCTCCGTTGCCTCCAACAGGTTCGATGTCTTCGACAAGGCGTTGGCCACTGATCCCCCACTGCGCCGCACCCCGGCGCGCGGTGGCGGAGCCGGGACCTACACGGTCACGGGCACCGGTCACCCGGTGTCCGTCAAGATCCCCGAAGACATCGTCAGCGACGACCAGCCCGCTGGCCATGACCTATCACTACGTCTCGGACGGAGGGAGACAGAGTTCCAGCGACTGGAACTTGTGCGCACCGCCCACTGGCTCGATGAGCGTGAGCAAAAGGTCCTGCCGGCGGACGAACGACGGGGCTGGTCCGACGTTATCGACCGTATTCGCCCGCAGTGGCGGAAGAACGGTGCCTTCGTTGACCGCGACGCGTTCACCGTCACCGACGTTCTCCACATGATCGGGATGGTTGGAGCCGGCAAAAGCACATTCATGTTGCTGCTGGCCGCCTGTGCAGCTCGGCGCGGCGAGCACGTCACCCTTGTGGTGGGCGACGTGCTCGCGGCCTTGCGCCACGTGGCTTGGTTCAACAAGGTCGCACTCGGTGATTTCACCGCCGCCCCGATCGTTGGGGCATCGAGCCACGTGCGCCACATCAATCGAATGCACCGGGTCCACGCCAGCGGATTCGAGCATGGACCGCAACTCACCGGATTCGGCGACGAGAACCACTTCCTCAGCACCGCCTGCGCCCTCGATGGGCTGCGCACTGACGCCCAGCCATGGGGATTCCGCGAAGCACCGTGTCGGGACCGGCTTATCCCGACGACGCCGAACCATGATGACGATCGGCAGCAGTTCCATGACTGCCCACTTTGGAACCGCTGCCAGCGACACCGTTCCTCCCGAGACCTCGTCGACGCATCGGTATGGGTCACCACGGCCCCGGGCCTGCTACACAGCCGTGTGCCCCGAGAGCTGAACGCCGATCAGCTGCGCTACTTGGAGCTGGTCTGGCGTCGAAGTGACCTGGTCATCGTCGACGAGGCCGACCAAGTACAGACACAACTCGATTCAATGTTCAGCCCTGGCCAGACCCTCTTCGGCGATGACCAGGAGGCGTGGCTGGAGCTCCTGGCGGACCACACCGAGCGCGAGCTCCGCGGTCGAAATCGTGCACAGTTCGCCAACCGGCCGGTGCGCGAGTGGATCAGCAATTTGGACACCGCTCGCGCCTGTGCGAACCGCCTCTACACGCTGCTGCAGCGCAACCCGCTCCCACGAGGCGGAAGCACACTCAAGCGCTGGATCAAGCGCGATTGCTTCACCGAGTGGACCCTGGCCGACAAGCTGGTCCGAGCCTGGTCGCATGCCGCCGAGCCCGACCGCGACAACCCTCGCTACGCGGCCCTGCGCGAGGCATTCGACGCCTTCCTGCCGGACCCGTTGGGTATTCGCGGTCGCGCCGAGGGCATCCCGATCGCCGTCGGCATGGTCGAACTCACCCGCGCGCTTTTGTCCGTGGCCGATGAAGACGAGCGGGGACGGCGTGTCCAGCGGTGGCTGAACGACCTTGAGCACCAGCTTCCGCCGTACGACGATCAGAAGGACGACGCCGAGACCGACTGGGGCGCGCAGCTGGAGGAGCACGCGCTACGTGCCGAGTTCACGATGCAGTTGGCCGTTCTCTCCAACGTCCTCAATGCACTGACACGCATGTGGCGCACCGTCGAAGAACCGCTTCGCTTCGACTCGGCGAACGGATTGATCTTCCAGCGTCCGCCCGAGGACTACACACCCGTGGTCCCCAGCCCGCCCATGGGCGCCATCCTCGGCTTCCAGTACAACGAGAGCGGTGACAATAATGCTGGCGGCATGGGACAGCTGCGATTCTTCCGATGCGCAGGCGTCGGCCGATGGGCACTCCTCAATCTCCACCGCCTGTTCGCCGTCGACGACGAAACCGGGCCTGCGGTCCTCCTACTGTCGGGAACCAGCTGGGCCGGAACGTCCCCTCGCTACGACATTCAGCTCCCCGTGGACGCCGTCCTCCCCGCTCCTAGCACAGAGCTCGAAGGCATCGACCAAAGTGTGTTCCTGCGCAGCACTGTCGAGGAGAACGGTAAGACAGTGGAAGTCTCGGGAGAGACCGGAGACCGGCGCCGCGCCGCCCTGCACACGATCCTGAGGAAGCTCGCCATACGCCCTCGGTCGGACCGACCATCGAAACTCGAAGCGGAACTCAATCTACTCGAACCGGACCGACGGCGGATTCTCTTGATCGTCGGAAGCTATGCCGAAGCCCGAGAAGTCGCCGACTACCTTGTGGAAACGCGCCGAGACTGGCGGGGGCAAGTACGTCACTTGGTCGCCGATGACAGCGAGTACACCACCCACTGGGAGCCGACGCTTCGACGCGGTGACGTGCACCGCTTCGCCGAAACCGGCGCCCGCTTCCTGGTGGCGCCTCTCCTTGCCGTCGAGCGCGGCCACAACATCCTCAACGACGACAACCGCGCTGCCATCGGTTCCGTCTACTTCCTCGTCCGCCCACATCCCCGCCCCGACGACATCACCTACATCGTCCAGATGATGAACCGCTGGGCCGCGGACGTCGTCCACCGGATCGGAGCCGGCGCCCACGGCTATCCCAATGAGAGTCTGCATGCATTGGTCCGCGCCGTCCGTAGCGCCGGATACCGGCGCTGGCAGCGGATGCTGACGGTCCCACTTGCCTACGGTTCCTTGGATGAGACGCACGACCGCCCTGCCCTTGCATGGACCCAACTGGTCACCATCTGGCAGGTGATCGGCCGCCTCGTCCGCGGCGGGTGCGCTGCACGTGTGCACTTCTGCGACGGCAAATTCTTCGCTCGTCCTGGCGAAGATCCCCAAACCAGCCTCGTCGTCGGCATGCGCGATGCACTCGCCGAATACCTCACCCCCGACGCCCGCTGCGATCCCATCGAGGCCGAAATCGCCGAGAACCTCTACGGTCCGCTCTACCGCGGGCTGGGCCGACTTCTGGGAGAACACTAATGCCCAGCTACAACGAACTGCACACCACCGCGTTTTGCATCAACCCCGAGGCGGTCAGCGACCTGGGACGGACGCTCGGCGTCCTCACTTTCCCCCGCGAGTGGCTAACGCCCATCCTCGAACTCCAGCAGCAGAGTCGACCGCAACAGCGCAGCGTATCCATCGCCAACCTCAATCGCGCCATTCGCGCGCTGGTCCCCGACGTCTGCGCGGTCAGCCGCGGCGTCGGTCATCGTGACAACCCTGGACAGTGGCTCTACTGCGCCGGCCGTCCCGACATCACGGGCCTCAACCCCATCCTGCACGCATGGCTGCGCAGCAGCGTGAAGCCGGAACAGGCGGATGCTGCCTCGGAACTCTGGCAGCGTCTGGCAAGCACACCGCTTGCCTGGGAGACGTCGGCCATCCGCGATCTCGACTGGTCCTCCGGCCAGGAGATCGCTCCTGACACCGCCGAGGCCACCACCGCGCTTGCTCGTCTACCGAGGAGCGTCTATTACCTCACGCCGGAGATCCTCACTGCGGAGCTGCTGCGTCGAAACGACCGGCCGGACGGTTTCCCGCGCGGCTTCCGACGCTGCCCGACCTCTGACGGGCGGGGTGTCGAACTGATGAGCTGGCCGCCTCTCGAACACACCGGGCCCGACCGCCACGTCTGGTCCTACTCCTACCGGGTCCGCCTCACCCTCCAGAACGACCTGTTCGTTCCGGAACCGATCCTCCACGTCACCACAGGAATGCGTCGATGGTGCCGGACAGCCCCGAAGACAGGGCGCGGCCGAAGCGTCAACGCCTACCTGCTGACGGAGGTGCCGTGGATTCGTGGCCTGGAGCAGTCACGCAGCTTCCGTATGGTCCCCATGCGCAACTACCCCGACGGCGGTTCCTGGCAGATGCGGTGGCGCGCCGGGCTCCGCGATCTCTTCGACCAGATCGCTTTCGACAGCCGCTTCCCCGACGCCGCAGAAATCGCCAGCAGCCCGACCAAGTATCTGGGGGGCGACGGCGAGGACACCGCGGCAGCGATCGTCCACAACGCCGGAGGCGGCAACACTCACGGGGTCGGAGCCGGTGTGAGTGCCCGGGAACGAGACCGCATCGCCCATTGGGTCGCCGAGACGCTCCGGGGGATCGTGGAACCGATTGCGCCGCACAAGAAAATCCCCGGTAGGGTGCCCCGCATCCCTCCGGTCGCCCCTGAAGAGGTGCGCCGACGTATCGCCGACACGCTCGGGCAGAAGCGGCTGGACATCGACATCCGCTGGGACAGCCAGGAAGTCCGGGACGCCATACGCACATCCGTACTCAATGATCTCGGGCTCCCCGGCGTTCCCGATTCGTCGGATGAATCGGACAACAAGTCGGACGAGTCGTGGGTAACCGACGAGCTCAATGTTCACCTTCACTCGCGGCCGGTCGGAGGACTAGGCAGTGCGCTACAGCCAGAAGCGGATATTCGAGACAAGCGTCTCCGAGCAAAGAAGGCCGCGGATCCACGAAAGAAAGACGTGGCCAAGGAGACGCCGGCAACCGAGATGGTCGGGCTGACGATCGTTGAACTCCGCAACGCCGAAGCATTCCCCGAGTTCGCCAGCGACCCCAAAACCGCGCTTCGTTTGGGGTTCGCGGAAAGAAACCGCCTCACCCACTTTATCACTCCGAAAAAGCAAGACGAAAAGAGTGAATCGCTGCGTTCTAGGGCCGACTCGACATGGAAAGACTTAAGGCGCCAATTGGTCGGAAACATTCGGCCGATGCGCGGATCTTGGCCCGGAGTTATCCCCGAGGGCGACGTAGACACGGTGGCGATTTATATGCTCCGGCGCAATGCCACCGGCGGGACCGAACGCCATCAGCTGCCCGTCGCTGTGTGGTGCAGTTCCGATAGTCCGGAAGTGTTCGCTCGGGCATTGGGAATGCCGGAGTGGTTGCCCTACCACGAGTTCCTGTTCCGGCTCGCTGACCAAGCCTTCCGACTTCCCGACCGCAACGATCGGCAGACTCACTCGTTCATTGGCGACGTTCTCTCGTCGGTCATGACGGACCGCCCGGTCCTCCTACTCACGTGGGCTCAGAACCTGCGGTTCGATTGGCCCGATTTGCAGAACGCAAAAATCGTCATCGACAATCCCAAAGTGGGGGGTAATGACCTCGGGTCCAGCGCCCCCTACCTCCGTAACGTCCAAGTGCGCACCCATGACTCCGACGAAACACCCGAGGGGTACGGCATGAGCATGGGAAGTGCGAAGAAAAATCCGAACAATGAAATCCCCTGGCGCGGCGACAAGCGGATCGATCACGGTTTGCCTTCGGGATTGTTCTCCTCTCCGCTGTCCAAGCGGATATTTATGAGTACTGGCGACAAGCCGAGCTCGCGGAGTAAGGCAGCAAGTGCTCTGGGGTCGCGTTTCGAGGTGAGCCTTAACACTCGCGGGAATCCGGTGATCGAAACGGCCAAGGACACATTCAATCCGCAACTCATCGAGCTCTCGGTGGCGAGTATTCAAGAGGGCGACGATCCCCGGGCATGGGCGGGTCTGACCCACGTCCAGCGGCGCCTGGCAGATACGTTCGACAGCTACACGATCCTGCCCGCCCCGCTCCATTTGGCGAAAAAGGCGACCGAGTATGCCATTCCAATGGCAGACGATGTCGATGTTTCTGATGATTCTGGGGATGGCGAATAGCAGTTGAGTAACTCCCGGATGCGTTGGCGGAGTATGCCCGCGTGCTGACCGCGCAGCTGCCCAGGATCCGCGCGGCGCAATCGGGCTGAATCGGGCGGATCGCCTGCTGGAGCGGAGGTTCTTTTCGCGTTTGTGTTGAAGGCTGGGCCGGAGTAGCGGGTCCATGGTCCTGGTCGCGCCGCAGACGGCGGCGCCGTTCCGGGAGGTGGACTGATGAGGGCAACCATGACGGCCGGGATTCGGGAGACGGGGCCGCTGGGGTTGATGCGGCCGGTGCCGCGTGGGTCGGGTGGGCCGCGGCGGGCGTTTTGCGGGCAGCGGGCCGCTGACGGCCCCACACGGGCGGCGGCGCCCGGTGGCCGGGCCCGGGCCGGGGCGGGGCCCGTGCGGCGGGCTGCGGGCGGGTGGGACGCCGGGGCGGCGGTGCAGGCCTTGTTCGATGAGCTGCGGCGGTTGGGCATGGCGCGGGTCTACGGGTCGGCCGATCCGAAGATGTCGGTGCTGTCGCTGCCGGGCGGGGTGACGGTGTGGGTGGTGGCCGGGGCCTTCACGTGGCGGGATGCGGTCGGGCGGGCGGTGTGGTGGGAGGCGGACGACGTTGCGGGCGCGGCGCGGCGGCTGGTGGGGCAGGTCCAGCAAGGACGCGCGGCCGGGGGAGACGGCACTGATTACGCCCCGGCCGTGAAGGCCTCGGAGGATTTTTTCGGCGCGGCGGGCGGGGCCGCGGTGTGAACGCGGGGCACGGGCGGCTGATTGCGGACTGAGCATCGACGCGGGGCGGGGTGTTCGTCCAGGTCAGCGTGTAATCACGGGTGATCGCGGCGGGGCGGGTGCGGCTCGGATCGGGCCGGGCCCGTCCCGCCGTCGTGGAGCAAGATTTCTTGGCTGTGAGTGCGGCGGGAGCGCGGGGTGAGTGCGGACCGATAGCGGTCTGAGCGCGCCCTGATGAGGGGGCCTTCTTCGGTGGGGGGCGTCATGGACGCCTCATCGAAGGGGGAGAGACGCTGATGCATTGTGCTGGTGCGCTGCAGGTGGCCGAGGCCGAGTTCGTGCGGCTGGTGCCCGACCCGCTGGAGCTGGGACGCGGCGAGGTCGCGTTGCCCGAGGACGCCGAGCACCCGGACCGGGCGGGCGGGGTGGCCGGGGCGGCGTGGCCGCTGGATCTGCTTTCGGCCCGGAGCCTGTTGCTGGAGGCGGGCACCGACCGCCGGTTCAAGGACGCGGTGTGGCGGGCGGTGATCGCTCGGGCGCGGATGTCGCAGGACTGGATGTGCGGGGCCGTCGGGTTGGCGATGCCCGCGCTGAAGGCGGTGGCGCGGCGCTGCTCGCGGGGCCTGAGCGCCGAGGGGGTCGAGGAGGTCGACGCCGAGATCCTGGCTGCCTTCGTCGCGGCCGTGCGGGCGATCAACACCGACTACACGAACCTCGTGTGGTACCTGCGCTGCCGGGCCCAGCGCGCCGGGCTGCGCGCCCGCCGAGCCCACCTGGCCGCGGTCCCGGTCGAGGACGCCGGCGACCACCCCGAAGCGGGCACGGTCCCCGGAGGCGGCGGGCACCCCGATGACGTGCTGGCGCGGGCGATGCGCCGCGGGGTGCTCACCGCCGAGGAGGCCGAACTGATCGGCGCCACCCGACTGGAGGACACTTCGCTGCGCGCCCTGGCCGAGCAGTCCGGCGCGGCCTACTGGGCGCTGGCCAAGCGCCGTTCGCGCGCGGAGGAGCGCCTGGCCCGCGCTCTGGCTTCCGGCGACCTCGATCCCGGCTTGGACGCCGCTGATGCCCGCCGCACCGGGGGCGGGTCTTCGGCTGCGGTGGTGCGTGTGGCTGGGGAGTCCAATCCGGGCTGGGCGCTGGCTCTTTAGGGGGTGAGTCCGGGCGCAGGCGGGGCTGGGCGGGTTCTTTCCCGTCACTCGCCCTGGCGCAGGAAGGATCCGGCAGCGGGCTTTCGCAGCAGCGGAGAGGGGGAAGCCCGCCCGATCCGCCCGCCCGCTTGCGCCCGGCTCCACGCCGGAACCGGACCGGTCCCGAACACCGGGGAGGGGCAGCATGGCCGATCAGCAGCACGCGCCGCCGCGGCGGCCGAAACGGCGCGCCGCCGCCCGAGGCGCGGCCGTGACCGGGGTCCTGGTCGCGGCCACCGCCGTCCTGCTGGGCGGGGATGGCGCCGCCTGGGCGCAGGGCTCGGGCGCGGAGGCCTCCACGGCCGAGATCCGCGAAGTCGTCACCCGGCTGCGCAACGTCATCGTCGCGCTGGCCTCGGCGGTGGGCACCTTGTTCCTGACGATCGCCGGGCTGCGGGGGATGCTGGCCGGGGGCGATCCCTCCCAGGTGGAGGCGGCCAAGCGGGCGATGAGCGGCGCCGGCATCGGCTATGGGGTGGCGATTCTGGCCACCGTGCTGATGGCCGTGCTCGACTACGTCGTCCAGGGCGGCTGAGCCGTGGCCGTCCTGCCGGGGCGCCCCCGCCCGCCCGAACCCTCTCCCGGCGCCCCGCCGCCCGAGGCACCCTCGCCCGAACCCCAGCCGCGGCCACCGCAGCAGCCCGAACCCGACCCGTCCCCGGGCCCGGCGCCCCCACAGCCCGACCCCGAGCTCCAGCCTGACGGCGGCCACGGCCCACCGGAGGCTCCGGCCGCCCCCGAGGCCGAGGGGTGCGGGCTGGTCGAGGTCTCCTGCCATGTGACCTCGTGGTTCAGCGACCTGGTCACCGACGCCCTCAACCCGCTGTTCGGCTGGATCGCCGGCATGGCCTTTCGCATCCCCCAGCCCAGCGACGGCGTGGCGGGCCTGTGGTCGGGTGTTTCGACGGTGGTCAACGCGCTGTTCGTGCTGCTGATCGTGGCCGGCGGGCTCGTGCTCATGGGCCGGGAGACCTACCAGATGCGCTACGGCCTGGACGAGATGCTGGGCCGGTTGGCCTTCGCCCTGGTGGCGGCCAACTCCAGCCTGTGGATCGCCCGCGAGGTCTTTCGGGCCGCCAACGCCACCGCCGAGGCCATCGGCGCAATGGGCATCGACGCCGAGGAGGCCGCCGCCAACCTGCGCACGCGCATGGAGTGGATCCTGGCCGAAGGCGTGGCCTTCACCGTGCTGCTGCTGGTGGCGCTGGTGGTCATGATCGTCGTGTGGATCGTCGCCGACGTGGTCCGCGTGGTCATGTCGCTGGTGCTGGTGATCGCCGCGCCGCTGCTGCTGGCCTTCCACGCCCTGCCCCAGACCAACTACCTCGCCGCGCTGTGGTGGCGCAGCATGGCCGGGCTGTGCGCGATGCCCATCCTACAGTCCTTGGCCTTCATCGCGATGATGCGGCTGTTCTTCGAAGGCCAGATCGCCTACTTCGGCCACATTCAGACCGCCGCCCCGGCCGGTGATCCCTCCGGCGGCATGCAGCCGATGGCGATCACCGTGCTGGCCGCACCGGCCGAGCAGGCGGCGCAGAGCACGGGGATCCTCTATGACCTGATCCTGTTCCTGGTGCTGGTCTATGTGCAGATCCGCATCCCCTTCTGGGTGATGAAGCTGGTGTGGTCGCCGCATCCGGGCCGCTCGCCGATCGTGGGTGCGGCCAAGGTCGTCGGGCTGATGCTGCTCTACCGGAGCCTGCGCGCCCTGCGCTTCACCAAGGGAGAACCGTTCTCGGCGGCAGCGGAACCGGCGCGGCCTGCTGCCACCGTTCGCGTGGGGATGGGACGCCGCCCCGCCTCGCTGAGCGCCGCCGCCGCTGAGGCCCAACCACCCCCGGGCGCGGGCAGCCTGGAGCCGCTGCGGCCCAGCGTGTGGTGGTATCGCACCCGCCCCGCCCACCCGGCAGGCGAGCTGGCGGGCGGCCGCGCCGAGCTGCCGCCGGCCGGGGGCGCCG
>NZ_BAAGYZ010000095.1:0-57365 GCF_054778995.1 Streptomonospora sediminis | reverse complement strand
CCGGGATCGGCGGCCGCACTCCCGCCAGCCGCGTTACCAACCTCCCGGGACATCACACCTAGAGTCGAAGCCATGACATCACCGCAGACCGGGACCGCCGACGAACCGGTCATCGACGCGCTCGCCTGGGTGCACGTCAGCGGCCGGCGGCTGCTGTGCGTGCGCACGCGGGGCCGCAGCCTCTACTACCTGCCGGGCGGCAAGCGCGAACCCGGCGAAAGCGACGAGGCCGCCGTGGCCCGGGAGGCCCGCGAGGAGGTGGGCGTGGCGCTGCAGCCCGGCACCTTTATGCCGTTCTCGGTGGTGAACGAGGAGGCCGACGGCTATAGGGCAGGCACCCGCGTTCGGTTGGCCTGCTACACAGCCCAACACACCGGAGAGCCCGCCGCCGCGGCGGAGATCGCGGACCTGGCCTGGCTGAACAGCGCCGACCGGAACCGCTGCGCCCCCGCTGTGCGCCAAGTCCTCGACGAGCTGCACCGGAGCGGCACGATCGACTGAACGCGCCCGCCGGCAGAGCGCGCCCGTCGCCGGGCGGGCGCCGGAAGCCGGCATCGCCGCACGGCCGCGGGGATACCCGGTCCCCGAGCGGGTGTCGGATTTGCGCTGCGGCGATCGACGGCCGCGGCTGATCGGGGCCGGCTCGCCGGTCAGAGCATCGGGGGCAGCTGGGGCAGGACGGCCGCAGGCTTTTCGACGGGTGTGCCGTCGCGGTGGACGGTGAGGCGGGAACCGTCAGCGCGGCCGGAGAGCCAGGCGAGCAGGTCGCTCGCCGAACCCTGGGCGATCAGCGCCGGCTGCCCGGAGGCCGAGCCGATGCGGGACTCCTCGCCTGTCGCGGCGTCGCGCAGCACGACGGGCGGCAGTTCCTCGTCGCCGGCGAAGCGCGCGGCCAGCTTCTCCGCCTCCTCCGCGACGAAGGGCTGCGGCCACTCGGCCGGCGTATAGGCGAGATCGAGGTCGACATGGTGGTATTCCACCTCGGCCAGCCGCATCCACGGGATCCGCGCGGCGGGGAAGACGCGGCCGGAACGGTGCGTGATCTTGAAGGACCACGCCTTCTTGGGCATGCCCCGCACCGCCTCGGCCAACCGTTCGGCGGACTCCTCCAGGTCGGCCGCCTGTTCCTCGGGCTTCCGGCCGGAGCCGGCCTCGATATCGCGCTCGCGGACCCCGGCGCCGGGGTACATGTCGGCCTGGCGCCCCTCCCGTGCTCCCTCCAGGAGCCGCACGAGCGCGTCGGCGTTGCGGGCGACGTGGGCAAGCACGTGGCCGCGCGTCCAGCCCGGGAGCAGCGAGGGCTCGCCGATCTGGTCGGGCCGCATGTTCGAGGCGCTACGCACCAGGCGGCCGGCGGCGTCGTCGGCCGCGCCGAAAACCACCGCGTGATCGTCGGGCCGGATACGGGGAACGCTCATCGTGGCCTCCTGTGCTCGTCTGTGCTGGTCTGCGCACCGTTGCCGCGGCCGCGCCCGGGGACCGCACCAGCGCACCGCGAAGGCGGATGCGACGCTACCACCGCTGCCCCCGACCGCACCGGCCTACCGGTATCAGCAGCGGTGCGGTGCTCCGGGCGTGCCGGGCTAGGGCGGGTTTGGTGGGTCCGTCCGTAGCGAGCGGCGCACTCGCGTGTGCCGCGCGCCCGATGCGCGAAGCGCCGTTGCGGCGCGGGGCACTGAGTTAGGAACCAGTGCCGCTCTCGCAAGGCCGAGGAGGGAGTCAGGGCGGGTCCCCTGTCGACTGACGAGAACGCCGCGAGAGTGGTGCTGGGGCGCCGCGCAGTAGGGCAGCGACCCACCAAACACGCCCTAAGCACCGGAGGCCTGTGCGCTGTGCCGCCGGGCGCGGCCGCGCGCGCCCGGCAGTGCCACATGCCCGTTGGTGACCTGATGGAACCGCTCCAGCCCGGGGCACTGCACCTGCACCAGGGTCGTACCTTCCGGCAGGCGGCGCAGCGTGTGGAAACCGACCCGGTGGCCCGCAGCCGCGATGCGCTCCACTGCGGCCGCGCGCTGAGCGGCCACGCCGGTGCCCGCGGGCACCGCATCGGGCGGTGGGCCGGCCGCCGCGCATTCGCCGACGCGTTCGGCGAAGTCGAGCCGCGCGCAGGCCAGCAGCCGCGGGTGCCCGCTCAGCCGCACCCCGATCGCCGCCGCTGTGTCGTGCTCGGCCACCACTTCGTCGAACGAGGGATGTTCGCCCTGCTGCTGCCCGCGCCCGCCGGTCGCGCCGGCCGTGTGCTCGGCGACCACCCGGGCCAGCAGTTCGCCCTGCACGAATTCGGTGAGCGCGCGCTCAACGGCGGTCCGGCCCGAAAGCGAGGCTCCCATGGCGTAGTAGCGGGCGGATACGCCGCCCAGCTCCGGTGAGTAGGCCAGCACCACGGGGATGCCCAGATCGGTGGTCACGTCCAGCAGCGCCACGTCGGCGCCGACCAAGTCGCGGGCGCGTGCCAGCAGACCGGCCAGCGGGCCGGGAAGCGACGCCGGGTCGATGCGGGCGGGCATCGGGCCGCGATCGTAGACCGAGCAGAGCAGGAACAGCGAGAACGCGTCGCGCTCGGCCCACTCGTTGAGCGCGTGCAGCAGCGCCTCGTCAGCGGTGGCGCCGATCGCGCAGCCGGTGTTGACCGTGTAGGCGACCAGCGGGCGGTAGGCGGCGGTGTCGCCCAGTGCCGTGCGCCGCCGCGCCATCGCCGCCGTTGCCACCGGGTACCAGGGCGCCCACAGGTACAGCGGGCCCGGGAACGGCGCGCCGCCGTCGAGCGGTTCGTAGTCCAGGCAGGCGACCCGGGAGTCGGGCTGGCCGGCCAGCCCGCTCACCGCCCGGTCCGCTGCGAACGGGCCGGCGCAGAGTTCGGCCGCGGTGCGGCACTCCGCGGCGAGGCCGTCGAGAGCCACCGGGCCGCTCAACGCGTGTTCCAGGGCCTCGAAGTGCGCCCCCACCCGCGCCGCGGCGAGCGGCCCCTTGCCGCTGCCCAAACCGTAGGGGATTTCGGCGCCGCCGGCGGAGCGGAGCTCGCACTGGACGGCGGTGGGCCGGTCATCGGCCGCCGAACCATCGGGGACATCGAGGACGCGGTGGCGGGACCGCCACCCCAGGTGCCCGATGTCGCGGTGGACCTGGTCGGCGGCTTCGGGCAGGGAGAGTTCGCGTTCGCCTGCGCCCGACCACGTCGGAAGTACCTGGTCGGAACCGCCGTCCGGCCGGTCGCGGCCGGGCCGGACGGCGGCGGCGATCCATTCGGACCGCTGCAACGGCTTACTGCTCCGCAGCCTCGTCGAGTTCCTGCACGGCGTCGTCGATGTCGTCGGCGTGGTCGAGGGTCACGTTCCACTCATAAGCAACGCAGGCCATGGTCCACTCCACAGTGTGTTCGGCGCCGAGGGCCGTTCGGTCCCCGTTGGTCAAATGTTTGTAGCTCAGTCGACCGCGATCTGTCACCCCCTTGGCCGATATCGGTGATCAGCGCAAGGGGCGGCTGCGCGGTGCGGCCGCCGCCCGGCGGGCGGCGGCGCCATGGCAGACTCGCCGCATGGCGCCCCCAGACACGGATCCCGCCCGCCGCATCGACGACCTGCTCAGCGGCGCGTGGCTGCTGGCGGCGCTGGCCCGTGCCGCCGAGTCCGGCGACCCGCTCGATCCCGAACTGGGCGGCGCGCTGGGCGCCGCCGGAATGGCCGAACAGGTTCCCGGGGGGTGGCGGCTGCTGCCGGAGTACCGGAGGCTGGCCGCCCAGCGCAGCGGCAAGGCCGGGCTGTCGGCGCGCATCGGCCGCATGCTGCGCTGGGCGGCCGACGCCGCCGAGGACCGCCCCGCTCCTGCCCGCGCCCACAACGATGGCGAGCTCCGGGCCGAGGGCGAGGAATCCGGCCGGGCCTTTGCCGCGCTGCTGGAGGCGCTGGCAACGGCGGACCCGGCCGTGGCGGACCTTGTCGATCGGCCCGGGCTGCACTTCTTGGACATCGGCACCGGCACCGCCGCGATAGCCGCCGCGGTCGCCGAGCGCGCCCCGGACGCCTGCGCGCTGGGCGTGGACACCGACGCCGGCGTGCTCCGGCTGGCGGGCGAACGCGTCGCCCAGCGCGGCCTCGGCGACCGGGTGCGGCTGCGCTGCCAGGACGCCGCCGAGATCACCGATACCCGCGCATTCGACCTGGTCTGGTTGCCGCTGGGCGTGCTCGCGCCGGAGGCCGCGCTCAGCGCGCTGCCGCGGTTGCGAGCGGCGTTGCGCCCCGGCGGCACGCTCATCGCCGCCACGGTGCTGCAGGACAACGGCGGCCCGGCGACGGCCCTGCCGCCGGCCCAGGCGCTCGCGCGCTGGCGCATGGCCCGCGCCGGCATCACCGCGTGGAGCGCCGGCCAGGTGGCCCAGCGCCTGCGCGAAGCGGGTTTCGCCGCGGTGCGCCGACCCGCCCTGCCCGGTCACCCGGTCGCAGCGGTCCTGGCCCGGGCACCCGGCGAAGCGCAGTCCTAAACGGCCGGCCGGTATCGGCGGTGCAGGGAACCCGCGGTGCCATCGGCGCGTCAATGCCTGGTGGGCTGCGTAGCGCGCCGCCCTTGGCCACACCCCCGAGGACCGACGGAGTACCCCCGCCATGGACGCCGTACTGAGCGTGCTGACCAATCCGTACAAGCTGATCCAGTTGGTGTTTCTTGTCGTGCTGGCCGCGACCGTGGTGAACCCGGAGTTTTCACTGCCCAGCCAGCACCGCCGGGCCTTGGAGGCCAAACCGCGGCTGAGAACGGCCGTGCTATGGGGGTACCGTATTGCGGCGGTGCTCGGGATGGGCGCAGTGGTAATCGCGATAGCGGCATAGCAGCGCCAGGCCGGCCGTCCCCGAGGAACATGCGGCGGCGCCCGGACGTGTGGCCTGCGGAATGCGGAACATGAAACATGAAAGGTGAACGCGAAAACAGCGGTTTCTCGTTCGTTTTCCGGATAAGGATTCGCGGAACCGCGCCGGGGATGCTAATTTCCGTCCCGTGAATATGACCCTTGGCGACGCCTTCAACAGGCGCAAGAAACTCGCGGCGGATCTGCAGAGCTGGGTGAACCGGCTCGGTCTCGCCGGGGCCGAGCGGCGTACTTACCGGACCGCGGCCCTCGACGGCGAGCACGCCTACCGCGCCGAACCCGGAACGGAAAAGACCACCTCCCGCAGCTACACGGTTGACGAGTGCCGCGAGCGGATCCGCGAGATCCTCGCCGAGGACGAGCAGCTTGCGCTGCGCATCTCCCGCACCAACCAGCAGGCGCGGGCCGAGATCGAGGACCTCGACGGCAACGTCCGCGAGCTGTCCATCCCCGAGTTGCTCGTGCTCAAGTCCGACATCATCCCCAAGCTCGAGCAGGCGGCCCGCGCGGTGCCGGTGCGCGCCGACGACGTCGGCGTCTACGAGCAGGGCGACGACTGGATCCGCTACCGGACCGTGAAACGGGTCGAGCGCAAGAACGAGTCCTTCAGTGAAAAAGGGCTGAAAATCGAGGAGCTCACCCTGCTCGGCCACGACGTCGTCGAGGTCACCGACTACGGCGTGCCGCGCCGCGCCCAGTGGGACGAGATCGACCGGATCGGCGAGTTCGCCCAACGCGTCAAGCAGGCGATCAACCGCGCCAACAAAACGGAGCTGGCCGAGGCAGACTGACCCGGTGGCAGCCCGCAGACCCGCATGGCCGGGGCACCGAAGTGTGGTTCGTAACAGGTAGCGGCGTAATCCGTCTATCAGTATCCGTGCCTACCACGCACTGAGCAGGTGTGTTCGTTGCATACAGGTAACCAGAACGGCCGATACGCCGTCAGTAAAAGGCAGTGGGTCACCGGTTTCCGGTAAACGGCAACAACCACTTGAAAAGGGTCTCACAAACCCTTGCCGGGTAACACACACCCTGGACAGCCCCGGTCATGCGCTTTACCCCGGCGGCCGGCCCCCTGAATGCAGGGGCGCCGGCCGCCGTTTTACGTATCGCGGGTCAGGTTTTCGGCTCGGCCTCGCCGGCTCCACCCGCCCCGCCGGCTTCTTCCGCCCCGCCGGCCGGCTCCGCGCCGTCCGCCTTTGCGCCGCGCAGGCGGGTGCCGACATCGAGCGTGGCGCGCTCCTCGGCCAGGATGCGCAGCGCCTCTTCCCGGGTGACGTTCGCGCGCGGTGTCACCAGGCTCACCAGCACGCCGCAGGCGAGCGCCACGGCCAGCGACGGAATGACCGGGTTGCCCCAGAACTCCGTCCACGCCGCAATGTTCTGCACGGCCAGCGCAGCCGCCGAACCGCCGACCATTGCGGCCAACCCGCCCTGCCAGTTGGCCCGCGGCCAGAACTTGCCCAGCAGCGACGCCACCAGCAGGCCGGTGAGCACGGTGGAGATCATCGTGGTGATGAAATCGATGATGGTGTCGGCGACCAACGCCCCGGCCAGCGCCAGACCGAGCACACCCGCCAGCGCGAACCGCGAGTACAGCACCATCTGCTCGGCCCGCGGCAGTTTCCCGGTGACCAGCTGCACCACGTCGCGCAGCAGGATCGTCACCGCGGCCATGGCATCGGAGTCGCCGGAGGACATGGTCGCCGACAACCCCGCGATCAGCAGCAACGCGCCCAGCCACACCGGGAACATCGTGGTCGCCAGCATGGGGAAGGCGGCATCGGGGTTCTCCAACCCGGGTTCGATCGTGCGGGCCGCCAGCCCGGCCACGGCCGGCAGGATCGCGAACGCGGCGAACAGCAGCGCCGCCAGCCCGAAACTCCGCCGCACGGTGCGCACATTGGACGCCGAGTAGATGCGCTGCCGGTAGGACGGAGTGGCGAGCACCCCGACCGCGATGACCAGCGCGAGCGACACCGCCGGGACCGCACCAAGGGCTTCCACACCCAGCATCGAGGTCGCCGCCTCGGGCGCGCCCTCCTGGATTCCGCTGAAGCCGCCGGTCTGCACCAGGGCGACCAGCGCCAGGACGGTGAAGCCGACGAACAGGATCGTGCCCTGGAGCGCATCGGTGACCACCACTGCGAGGTAGCCGCCGATGATCGTGTAAAGGCCGAATCCCAGCGCGACGACAACCTTGGCCATGGCCGGCTCCATGCCGGTAAGGAAGGACAGGTACAGCGCGCCGCCCATGATGTGCGCGCCCAGCCAGCCCACCGACGCCAGCAGCATGATGACCGACACCACGGCCTTGATCAGCCGGCTGGCACCGAAGTAGTAGCTCAGCTCCTCGGCAAAGGTCATGAAACCGTGGCGGCGGACGTCGGAGAACAGCCAGACCAGGCCGAGGACCCCGGCTGCGCCGCCGATCCCGTAGAGGGCGCCCGCCCAGCCGTTCTCGTAGGCGTAACCCACGGCACCGAGGCTGGATCCGGTGCCGACCAGAGTGGCCAGCGTCGTGCCCATCAGCAGGGGCGTGCCGAGCCTGCGCCCGGCCAGCAGGAAATCCTCGCCGCTGCGGGTGCGCCGGGCGACCCAGACACCGATGCCGAGCATGATGACCAGTGCGCCCAGGAAGGCTGCGAGATAAAGGGGACTGCCGTTGTTCAATGGTGCCTCCGGTGCCGGAAGCCCGGCCGCAGCGGCCGGGAACAGGGGGTCGGGGAGGGAAGAAGGCGCTTGGCGCGGGCATGGCCGCGCTGCGGCTGCTGCGGGGACCGCTGCCGCCGCCCGAGCCCTCCCGGGGGATAGGGGCGCAGGCGGCGGGCGGTCGGATGGGTCGGCCCGGCAGAGGGGCCCGGGCCGGCCCCGGCTACTGCGGCGGTCCGATCAGCCCTGCAGGCCGGGCCGGTACAGCACCGCGTCGACCTCGATCGCGAAACCGGGCAGGTCGGCCTGCACGGTCGTGCGCGCCGGCGGCTCGGCGCCGAAGTACTCCGCGAACAGCTCGTTCATGGCCGCGAAGTCGCCGAGGTCGCGCAGGTAGACACCCACCCGCACCGCGTCGGCCAGGCTCGCCCCGGCCGCTTCGGCGACCACGGCAAGGTTGTCGAACGTCGCGCGGGCCTGGTCGCCGAACGGCCCTTCGACCAGCGACCGGTCCTTGCGGTGCGGGGTCGCACCGGACAGGTAGACGAAGTCGCCGGCGGCCACCGCCTGCGAGTACGGGCCGCCGGGCGGGGCCGCCTCCGGTGCGTGGATCACTCGTTTGGCCATGGTCACAACCAGCCTTTCTGTCGGGAGTATCGATCGGTCGGGTCTAACGGGGTCTGGTGGGTGCCTTCCGGCATCCGGGGTGCTCGCGGCTCCCGGGCGGTGCTCCGGCCCGGGGCGCCGCGCGGCGCCCCGGGTCAGAACAGGGTGCGCACCGCGTCGACGACCCGGTCCTGCGCGTCGAGGACCGGGATCAGCGGCCACTTGTCGAAAACGGTGCACGGGTGCGACAGACCCAGCTCCACCGCATCGCCGACCTGCGGCGCGGCGGCGCCCGCCGTGTCGCCGATGTCGAGGAAGCCGTGGTGGTCGTTGAGCTCCACCACGCGCACCCCGCCCTCCTCCACGGGTATGCGCCGGCCGTCGCGCAGCACCGCGCGGACCACGGGCAGGTCGATGTCGAAGGACACGTCGCGCTTGCCGACCCCCACCAGCGTCCGCCCCGGCTCGGGGCACGACAGCACCCGGGCGTAGCAGGTCAGCGCAGGGCGCAGCGGATCGGGATCGGCGCCGCTGCGCAGCGGCGAGGCGCGTTCCATGAACAGGTCGTCGTGGGCGACGTAGCAGCCCGAACGGATGAGCGGCCGCAGCGGGCGCGACAGCCCGGACAGCGACCCGAGCGCCTCGGCCGCCAGGTCCGGGTAGGAGCTGCCGCCCGCGGTGACGACCACCTCGTCGGCGGCGGCGAACAGCCCTTCGCCGTCGGCGCGGGCGGCGAACTCCACCAAGCCCTCCAGCCACGCCCGCGCGCGCTCGGGGGAGTCGCCGTCGCGGCGCTGCGGGAAGACGCCCTCGTAACCTTCGACGCCGACGAGCTCGAGCTGCGGGCTCGCCGCCACGCGCCGCGCCAGCGCCAGCGCGTCGCCGGGATCGCGCACCCCGGTGCGGCGTCCGGCGACCCCCAGCTCCACCAGGACCGGCAGCGGCCGCGGAGCCGCGGCAAGCCCAACCTCCATCGCCGCCGCGCCTTCGGCCGAGTCGACCAGGCACACCGGGGAAAACGCGGGGTCGGCCAGTTCCGCGGCGAGCCAGGCGAGCTGGGCCGGCTCGACGACCTCGTTGGCGATGAGCACCCGGCGGAGACCGAACCGGCGCATCACCCGGACCTGGGCGACGGTGGAGGCGGTGAGCCCCCAGGCGCCGCGGTCGAGCTGGGCCGACCACAGGTGCGGGCTCATGGTCGTCTTGCCGTGCGCCGCCAGTTCGGCGCCGTGCTCGGCGCACCAGCGCGCGAAGCGGTCCAGGTTGTGCCGCACCGCCTCGTCGCGCAGCACCACAGCGGGCAGCCACAGGTCGCTGAGGTGCAGGCCGGCAGAGCGGACCTCGGCGGCGCTGATCGGGCTGTCGGGCACCGAGCGGGCCTCGACCGGTTCGGCGTCGAGCGCGGCCAGCGCCTCGGCGTCCAGCCCCGAGCCGGCGAGCGGCGGGGCCGGAGAAGCGGGGTGGGACACGGAATGGGTCATCGGGTACGCGGCGCCGGGCCCCGCCCATCGGGCCGGGATCTGTGCGCCGCTTCCCTCCCTTCACAGCGGATCAGTACGAACGGTTCTTGCCGGCAGGGCCGCTGGGCGGTTGCCCGCAGGGGTCGGCGGCACCGGCGGTGCGGGACGGGCGGCGGCGTCGCCCCGGTGGCCCGGGACAGGGGCCGGAGCCGGGCGGCGGTGCCGCCCGATTCGAGGATGCACCGCACGTGCGGGCCGGCGGCCGGCGGCGCGCCGCCGGAGCGGGCGGGCGGACTCCCAGCGGGCCGCGGCGGCGCGCACGCCCGGTGCGCACGGTGTTCGCGCTGGTCACGACTGTGTCCGCGGGTAGGGCTCGTCAAAGTCCTCCGGGCGGGTGAGGGTGCGCACCGCCGAACGGGTGCGGCCGACGCGGTCGTCCTCGGCGCGCTGCTGGGCGGGGCTGAGCGGGATCCACGGCGGCGGCGGTTCGGCCGCGCTCGGCGGCAGCAGGCGCCCGGCGACGTAGGTGGCCGTGTTGGCGAGCCGGACCGGTGACTCGCGCACCCCGCCGTGCACGTCGACCATCGGGAAGGCGCCCTGCTCCACGTCGAACACCGCGATATCGGCCGGCGCGCCCGGCGCCAGAGTCCCGGCGTCGAGACCGAGCGTCCGCGCCGGGCGCACGGTGGCGGCCTCGACGGTTTCGGCCAGGCTCATTCCCGCGGCGACCAGCTTGGCCATGACGGTCGGCAGGTCGAAGGCGGGGCCGTGCACCGAGCGCGCGTGCAGGTCGGAGGAGGCGATCGGGCGCACCCCGGCGGCGAGTTCCGTCTCAAGCACGTCGAAGGCCATGGCCCCCGAACCGTGGCCGAGGTCGAAGACGACGCCGGAGTCCAGCGCCCGGCGCGCGGCATCGGTGAGGCGCCCGCCGGAGACCAGGTCGGCGGGGCAACCCGAAGCGCAGTGGGTCAGGATGTCGCCCACGCCGAGGAACGGGACGATGTCGGCGATCGTGGGCGGGCCGTAGCCCACGTGCACCATTAGCGGGCGCGCCAGCCGCCCCGCGAGATCGGCCGCGCGGCGCAGCGGCTCCAACCCGTGCGGGCCAACGGTGCGGGCGTCGATCCGCGCCTTGACGCCGCGCACGAAGCCGCCGTGGCGAGCGGCGACCGCGGCGGCGGCACCGACGTCCAGGTTTTCCAGTACGTGGTGTTCGCCGGTCTCGGCCACCAGACCCAGCCCGGACACGTTGATCAGCGCGTGCACACGTACCGCCGCGGGGTCGGCCGCGAACCGGCGCAGCCCGTCCATGCTGTAGGCGCCCGCCGATCCGGCGTCGACCCAGGTGGTCACCCCGGTGCGCCAGGCGATCGGGTCGGGGGCCAGCCCCCAGTAGCTGGCGCCGTGCCAGAGGTGGGTGTGCATGTCGACCAGGCCGGGGGTGACCAGGCTGCCGTGCGCGTCGACGACCTCGGCGGCGGATTCGGCGGCGGGCGGGCCCGCCGGGTCGGCCGGATCGGCGCCGCCGCGGGTGCGGTGCGGCAGCACATCGGCGATGCGGCCGCCGCGTACGGCCACATCGGCGACCTCGTCCAGCCCGGAGGCAGGGTCGACGACGCGGCCGCCGCGGATCAGCAGGTCCCACATACCGGGCTCCTCGGGTCACTGAAGGCATGTGCTGCGCTGTGTGCAGCACTGTTGCGCATGGGTCAGCAAGTGCTTAGCATTTCGCGAAGACGCCGGTCAATACGTCCAACGCTCCCGGCGCGGAGCGCAGCGAACGGAGATCCCGCTTGAGCTTGATCAGCGAGCCCGGCCCGGGCCCCGAAAACGCGCTCGGCGCCGGTGCCGAGGTCGTGTGCGCGGGCGAGACCATGGCGCTGCTGGTCCCCGATCCCGGTGCGCCCGCCCCCGGAACCGACACCGCCCCCGGCGCCGACCCGCCCGCCTTCCGGCTCGAGGTCGGCGGCGCCGAATCCAACGTCGCCGTCTACCTGGCGCGGGCCGGTCACCGGGTCGCCTGGTACAGCGCGCTGGGCGACGACGCCTTCGGCCGCCACGTGCGGCTGCGGCTCAGCGCCGAAGGTGTGCACTGCGCGGCGCGCACCGACCCCGATCGCCGCACCGGCCTCTACTTCAAAGAGCCCGCGCCCTCCGGCGGCACGCAGGTGCGCTACTACCGCACCGGCTCGGCGGCCTCGGCCCTGGGCGGGCGCGACGCCGCCCGCATCCGCTCGGCGCGGCCCCGGATCGTGCACACCACCGGTATCACCGCGGTGCTCTCGGCGAGCTGCCGCGAACTCGTCGACGGCCTGCTCGACGGTGCGGCGCCGGGCACTCTGCGCAGCTTCGACGTCAACTACCGGCCCGCCCTGCACGGTCCCGCCGAAGCCGAACAACTGCTGCACACGGCCCGCCGCGCCGACATCGTCTTCTGCGGCCTGGACGAAGCCGCCGCGCTGTGGGGCGCGGCCGATCCCGACGAAGCCCGCGCCCTGCTCGAGGGCGGGGGTGCGCAACGCCCGGCCGCCGACGGGCGCCCGGACCCCAACGGCCCGGCGCTGGTCGTCATCAAGCAGGGATCCGACGGCGCCACCGCTTTCCGCGGCACCGAGCGCTGGTACGAGCCCGCGCCCCCGGTCAACGTCGTCGAGCCGACCGGCGCCGGCGACGCATTCGCGGCGGGCGTGCTGCAAGGGCTGCTCACCGGCGCCGACGTGCAAGAGTGCCTGGCTGAAGGCGCGCGGCTCGCCGGATCCGCGCTGGGCGTGCCCGGCGACATCCCGCCCCGGCCGCACACCGCCGACACCTCCCCCTGGGGCGGCGCGGCGCCCGATGCGCAGGTCGCCGGGGTCGAACCGGCATCCCGCAGGGGATCGGCCGCAGACATTGCCGCCGATCCGCCGGCGGGTCGGCACACCGGCGCTTCCGGCGCGACCAACCCGCAACCCCGCGACTGAGGAGGGCGCCCGATGTCCAGCAGCGTCGAACGCGCCCTGCACATCCTGGTCGAACTCGCTTCCGGCCCGGCGACCATCAGCGAGTTGGGACGGGCCCTCGACGTGCACCGCACCACTTCGCTGCGCCTGCTCCGCACACTGGAGGAGGAACGCTTCGTGCGGCGCACCGACGACGGCCGCTACCGGATCGGCCCGCGCATGACCAGCCTGGCCCAGGCGGCGCTCGAAGGGCTCGACGTCCGCGCCGCGGCTGCCGGCCACCTGCGCGACCTCGGCGGCACCAGCGGGCACACGGTGCACCTGGCGGCGCCCGAGGGCGGCAGCATGGTCTACCTCGACAAGGTCGAATCGCGCCACGCCGTGCGCATGTACTCACGTATCGGCGCGCCTGCGCCGATGCACGCCACAGGTGTCGGCAAGACGGTCCTGGCCGACCTGCCCCCAGCCGAACGCGACAAGCTCCTGGGCGACCCCCCGTACGACCGCTACACCCCCAACACCCGCACCACCCGCGATACCCTCGCGGCCGACCTCACCGAGGTCGCCGAGCGCGGGTGGGCGCTCGACGACTTCGAGCACGAGGAGTTCATCCACTGCATAGCCGCCCCCATCCGCGACGCATCGGGCGCGGTATCGGCGGCGGTCTCGGTCTCGGCCCCGGGCATGATCATCGACCGCCCGCAACTGCTCGCCCTCGTCCCCGACCTCACCCGGACGGCAGCCGCCATCAGCGGCGAACTCGGCTGGAACGGGTGAGGAGGAGAGCGAGGGGTGGCGCGGCGCCCGGTGGGGCGGTGCGGGCGGCGGGTGGTGGCGGTTGTTGCGGAGAGGCGAGGGCGGTGCGGGGTGGCGGCCGCTTGCACCGGTCCTGGCGGTGGATGGTTGCGGTCATAGCGAGGGCGCCGACAGCGTCGGTCGCGGTGCCGGGCGGGGTACGGAGCGGGCAGCCAGGTCGGGGATCGAGCCAGATCCAGTCCGGCACCGGCTTAGCATCAATCCGCCATCAGCGGATCAACCGGGAGCGCAGCACATCCAAGTCGGCGGCGGTCACACCGGCGTCCTGGAGATAGGCCCGCGCGTCCAGCCCGGCAAGGACATCAAGGCACGCGTCCCGCAGGTTCGTGCCCCGCTGCGCCAGCGCGGCCTGGATCGCAGGGCCTTCGTCCTCGCGCCCCAGCGCGGCGAACAGCGGCCGCAGCGCTGCCGTGGACAGTTCGTAGTCCTCCGCGATCGCTTCGGCCTCGACTTGGGCCAGTTCCAGCAGCAGCAGCGCGACCAGCCCGGTCCGGTCGCGTCCGGCCGCACAGTGGAACAGCACGCCTCCGGGGCCGGACCGGGCCAGCGCGTTAACCGCCGCGGCGCAGCGGTCGGCCTTATGGTCCAAGAAGGTCCGGTAGTAGAGAGGGCTGCTTGGCGTCAGCCCCGCACGCTCGATCCGGTCCCAGAACGCGGTGTCGTCGGCGCCGTCGAGCGGTACTTCCACAACCTCCAGCCCGCGCGGCGGTCCGGAGACGGCCGACTTGGCCGCTCGCTGGATCTCATCGCCGTTGCGCAGGTCCACCACAGTGTCCACGCCGGCCGCACGAGCCTGGCGCCAGCCTTCGGCAGTGGCGAACCTGGGAGCGGCCGAGCGGAAGAGAGCACCGTACCGAGTGGTGCGGCCATCCCGCGTAGGCAGCCCACCGAGATCCCGCGCATTGAAGAACCCGTCCCAATCCATCCGCCTGCTGCTGCGGGCGCCGGCCATGCCGTCGGAGTTGTCGAAGCCGTCCGTGGCGTCCATGGCGTCCTTTCCATACGGACCGTGCTTAGCGTGCACACCGACCAGCTTCACCCGGGGGCTCCAGTCGCCGTCAAGGTGGTGGGGTGGTTGCGGCCGTAGCGGGGCGGTGAGGGCGGCGGGTGGTTGGGGCGGGCGATCACCGGTTCTCTGGTGCGGTGGCTTGGCGCCCGGCGAGGCGGCGACGGCGGTGCGGGGCGGGGGTTGCTTGCGTCGGTGCTGGCGGTGTGGGGTGGCGGCCGCTTGTATAGGTGCCCGCGGTAGTCGGCCGGGTTGCGGGGTGTTCCGCTCTGGGGGCGGTGGGGTGGCCGACATTTCGGACATTGTGTTGATCAGTCTGCGGGGTGATGTTCGGAGTGAGGCGCGACCCGGGCTCAGTGTTGGATCACGTGCGGCTCATATGGTGGCGTCTCGCGATTCGAGATGAACTCGGGGTGATGTATCCGTTTTGTCGGAACGAGAATGGCTTGGTGGGGCTGTGGTGTGACGAGCCGGAGCTGTGTTCATGCTGAGGTGCTTTAGCGGTTGTTTTGGTGGGTCTGGTGTCGCTGCGGCCCTGCCGAAGTGCAGTGACGGCTTGCGGAATCCGGGCGAAAGCGGGCGTAATGCCTCGGGGGATGGATTGTGTGGGCGGATGGGCGTGGAATCCGAGTGCAGTCGGCGCTTGCTGTTCACCGGGCTCGGTCTCGTCGCGGCCTATCTCGGTGCGATCGGACATAAGGGACGCCGCGCCATCCGCCTCTTCCTCTCGCTGGGCGCGCTGCCATCCATGCGCAGGACCGATGATCCCGAGCCGAGACCATCCGCCGCCGTCGCCGCCCCGCTACGGCAGTGACCACTCGCCGTCGGCACCGATATGAGGAGCCGGCGCCCCCGCCGCCTTCGGTGCTTCGTTGGGTGCCGAGTCGTCGGGCTGGGGGCCGGTGATCGCCGACCTGGACCATCCGCCGCCGCTGCCTCGTTTGGGCCGGGGGCTGGCAGTGCCGGTGTAAGTGGTCGGCACCGCCCGCTGTGGTCGGTGCTCCGTCGGGTGCTGAGCCATCGGGCCGGGGGACCGGTGGTCATCAACCCGGACCACCCGGCGCCGGCTCCACCCGCCCCACACTCGCACCCGCACGCCCACACACCCCGCGCCCGCGTCGGGGCGGGTCGGGGGTGACCGGCGGGACGCGGGCGCGGTGCGGGGTTACGGCAGGCGGAGTTCTCCGTCGACGCGGCGGGGAATTGCCAGCGGGTTGCCGTCGCGGAGGGCGTCGGGTAGCAGGTGCTGGGGGACCTGTTGGTAGCAGACCGGGCGCAGGAAGCGGCGGATGGCGGTGCTGCCGACCGATGTGTGCAGGACCGAGGTGGTGGCGGGATACGGTCCGCCGTGGTGCATGGCGTGGGTGACCGAAACCCCGGTGGGCCAGCCGTTCCACAGCACCCGGCCGGCGCGGCGGCGGAGGCGGGCCAGCAGGGGGCCGGCTTCCTCGTCGGCGTCCTCGCCGTGCACGGTGGCGGTGAGCTGGCCGGGCAGGATGTCGGCGATGCGCAGGGCCTCGGCCGGGTCGGAGTAGGTCACCACCAGCGAGACCGGCCCGAAGCGCTCTTCCAGCAGGTCGTCGGCGTGCTCCAGGAACCGCTTGGCGGTGGTGCGCACCAGGGACGGGGTCCACACGGTGTTCCCGTCGGCGCCGTCGCCCGGACCGCCTTCGACCAGGACTTCGGTCGCGGCGTGGTCGGCCAGCGACCGGTACCCTTCGGCGAACCCGCGCTCGATCCGCTCGTTGAGCATCGGCGCCGCCGAACGCTCGCGCACGGCCTCGATCAAGGGCTCGACGGGCGTGCTCTCCGGCAGCAGCAGGATGCCGGGCTTTGTGCAGAACTGCCCGGTGCCCAGGGTGAAGGAGTCGGAGAACGCGCTGAGGACGGACTCGCCGCGGGCCACCGCGGCGGCGCGGGTGACGAAGACGGGGTTGACGCTGCCGAGTTCGCCGTAGAAGGGGATCGGTTCGGGCCGCCCGGCCGCGAGGTCGTGCAGCGCGCGGCCACCCGGGATGGATCCGGTGAACCCGACCGCGCGGGTGTGCTGGTGCAGCACCGCGCGCCGCCCGGTCTCCTCGCCCAGGACCACGGCGAACGTGCCCTCGGGTGCGCCCGCGTCGTGCAGCGCGGCGGCGACGACCTCGCCGGTGCGCACCGAGAGCTCCGGGTGCCCGGGATGGGCTTTGACGACGACGGGGTTGCCCGCGGCCAGCGCCGAGGCGCTGTCGCCGCCGATGACGCTGAAGGCGAAGGGGAAGTTGCTCGCGCCGAAGACCACGACCGGACCGATCGGTTCCAGGACGCGGCGCAGGTCGGGCCGCGCGCCCATGGGCCATTCGGGGTCGGGGTGGTCGACGGTGGCCTCAAGGTAAGCGCCGTCCTCCAGCACCTCGGCGAACAGCCGGAGCTGGAAGGTCGTTCGGGCGAGTTCGCCCTTGAGGCGGGCCTCGGGCAGGTGGCTCTCGCGCTGGGCGACGGGTACCAACTCGCCCGCCGCGGCGTCGACGGCGTCGCCGACGGCACGCAGCATCGCGGCGCGTTCGCGCGGTGCCAGGGCACCGAAGGCCTCGGCAGCCTGCGCGGCCGATTCCAAGGTGCGGTCCAGTTCCGCGTCGGTGGTGTCACGGATACCGGTCTGGGTCATCGTCTGCTTCCTCGTGTTGGCGTGGGGTCGGTGGGCATGCGCGTTCCTGTTTCTGTGCTGCTGTTCGTCCCGGTTGTGCTGCGGGATGGGCCGACTGTCCCGCCGGTCGTGCTGCCGGCCGTCCTACCGGTTGCCCGGACGGTGTTCGGGCGGTGCCGGCCACCGGGCTGACCGCCGGGCGGCTGCCGAACCTACGCCCGGCCGAGCCCGCACCCTGGCAGCTGCTCCCGCGCCGGTCCCCTTCCCCCGCCGGGCGGCGGCCATGCGGGCGTCTTCCCTCCGGCCGCCACCCGCCGCCGTCCGGTCGCCGCCGGTCCCGCCGTCAGCCCCCGGCAACCGCGGGTGGCGGGGTGAAGCGCATGCCCTGCGGCTGGTCGCGGTTGCCGAGTGCGGACATGGGCGGAGCGTCCGGCGTGCGGGCGAGCGCGTCCAGGCCCAGCCGCGCGCGGCGCACGCGCTCGCGCGCCGAGGTGGTGACGGTGGCGCTGAGCTGCTCGCCCGAGGGGTAGACGTCCGGTGCGTTGCGCAGCCCGAACTTGACGTAGACCGGGGCCGCGGCGCGGACGATCCCCGCGATCTCGTGGAGACGGACGAACCCTCCGATGTTGTCGGGCGCCTCGACGTAGAAGTCCAGCGTTGCCGGGCTGGCCGAGCGCAGCTCCGCCAGCTGGTGCAGCGTGAGGTCGGAGGGGACGTTGACGGTGTCGGCGCCCAAGCGCTCCTGTACGGCCAGCGCGGCCGGGTTGGCAGGTGCGGCCATTACCGAGACCTTCAGCTGCAGGTCGGCGGGCAGGTCGCCGCGTTCGCGCATGGTGTGCAGTACCCACAGCAGCCCTTCGTCGGCCACCAGCAGGCTGCGCACACCCAGGCCGGCCGCCCGTTCGGCCTCGGCCACCCCCGCTGCGAGCTGCGCGGTGCCACGGCTGCGTGCGGATACCGAGCCGGCCGCGCTGGCGTGGGCGCCGCCGATGTCCCAGTTGGCGCCGGGGCGGGCGAACAGGCACAGTTCGACGCCGGCCGCCGCGCACGTCCGCACCATCCCGCTGATCTCGCCGTCGGTCAGCATGCCCACGCCCGAGCCCTGGGAGACGCGGTGGATGGGCACGTCCCACTCGCCGGCGGCGGTCAGGACGGTCTCCAGCGCGCGCGGCCCTTCGACGCTGGGAATCTCCAGGCGCCAGCTTCCGCCGTCGGGGAAGGCCAGCGCGGAGGCGGGCGGGTCGACGGCGGCGGAGGGCAGACCGAGTGCTTCGAGCGCTGCGCGCCCGGTCGGCGCCGGCGGAGCGGAGTCTGTCATGGCGGTCCTCACGGGGTACTGGGCACCTTGGGTGCGTGTCATTCTATATTTCGAACGTTGTTCCCTATTTCGTCAGCGAACTTTACGGGGGAGGGGAGGTCCGGTCAACGGTGGCCCTGCCGGGGTCGTCCGGTGATCCGCGCCACCCGCCGGGTTGACCTGGCCCACATTGCGACTCTAAGGTGACGAAATAACAGACACTGTGCGAAATATAGAACACATATAGAACACAACGAACACCGAAACCAGCGCGGGCAGCAGGAACGGCGCACAACCGGCGCACTGCGTTGACCGCCATCAGCCATCGACCCCGACCAGGAGTCGCCGGCAGCCCGCCACCCGCCGTCCGCAGCCCGCCGGCCCCCGGCCCTGCACCCCGCGGCCGCGCCCCCGTTATCCGCGCGCCGCCGCACCCCCCCCGTCACCAGCCCCCGAACAGGTCCCCATCCATGGCAGATACCGCGAACCTCCCCATGGGATGGCTGATCGCCATCGCAGTACTCTCGATCGCCGCCCTGCTCTTCCTCATCATCAAAGTGCGCCTGCACGCCATCCTTGCGCTCATCATCGTCAGCGCCGTGACCGCGCTGGCGACCGGCGTCCCGCCGGGCGAGGTGGTCCCCCTGCTCATCGGCGGCCTGGGAACCACCCTCGGCGAGGTAGTGCTGCTCATCGGCTTCGGCGCGATGCTCGGCCGCCTCATCGAGGTGTCCGGCGGCGCGCAGGTGCTCTGCGACGGGCTCATTGGCCTGTTCGGCGAACGGCGCGCGCCGTTCGCGCTGAGCGTCGCCTCGCTGCTGTTCGGCTTCCCGATCTTCCTCGACGCCGCCTTCGTGGTCATGCTGCCGATCATCTTCTCCGTCGCCCGGCGCATGGGCGGATCGGTGCTGCTCTACGCGCTGCCGGCCACCGGCGCGTTCCTTGCCATGCACGCCCTGCTGCCGCCGCACCCCGGTCCGGTCGCCGCCACCCAGCAGATCCAGGCCGACATGGGCGTCGTAGTCCTCACCGGGCTGCTGGTTGCACTGCCGAGCTGGTACGTCGGCGGCTACCTGCTCGGCCGGTGGATGGGGCTGCGCGTCGACCTGCCGATCCCGGCGATCCTCGGCGGTCCCGAAGCCGACACCACCGCAGCGGGCACCCCGGCCGGCACCAAGATCGGCACCACCGCCAAGTCCGACTCCCGCCCCGACCCCGCGCCCGGCTCCGGCGGTGCCGCCGGCCCGGCGGCGACCGAAACCGCCACCGCCCCGATCGCCCCGCCGCGCATGGGGCAACTGCTGTTCCTGCTGCTGCTCCCGCTCGTGCTGATCTTCGTCAACACCGGCCTGGAGACCCTGGCCGCGGTCGGCACCGTGTCCAAGGACGCGCTGTGGGTGCAGTGCCTGCAGGCGGTCGGGGAGACGCCGGCCGCGCTGCTGATCACCGTCCTGGCGGCGCTGTACCTGCTGGGCTGGCGCCGCCGCAACGACGGCGCCGCCTTGGAGCGCATCATCGACCGGGCGCTCGCCCCCGTCTGCACGATCATCCTGCTCACCGGGGCCGGCGGCATGTTCGGCACGGTGATGGCGGAGAGCCAGATCGGCGACGCCCTGGCCAACGGCCTGGACACCCTGGGGCTGCCTCTGGTGGTCGCCGGGTTCCTGATCGCGATGGCGATGCGTGTCGCCCAGGGCTCGGCGACCGTGGCCACGACCACGGCGGCCGGCCTACTGGCTCCCGCCGTGGCCGCCGCCGGCGGGCACTCCCAGTTCGAGTTGGCGCTGATCGTGCTGTCGACAGCGGCGGGCGGAATCGTCCTCTCCCACGTCAACGACTCCGGCTTCTGGCTGGTGCGCGGCTTCTTGGAGATGGACACCAAGACCACGCTGCGCACCTGGACCGTGCAGGCGACCGCGGTGGGTGTGCTGGCCTTCGCATTGGTGTGCGTGCTCTACGCGCTGTCGACGGCCTTGCTATGAGCCGTGCTGTGCGCCCTGCTGCGAACCCTGCCGCGCCTTATAACCCGGAATGCGAACCGGTCATGCGCGCGGCCGGGAAACGGTGCCATTGGTGTTGCTGCTGCCATTGGTGTTGTTAATGGAAAAACGAACGGACGTTCCGGGGCCCGGAATACCGGAATCCCGTTGAACCGGCCGGTCCGCCCTGCCGCCTTTTCGCTGGTGGCGGGGCGGACCGGCCGGTTCGGCCCGGAAACAGGTACGGATTCCGGGCCTGGTATTGGCAGGACGAACGGCGGACAATGGCCGAATGGTGGTGACGACGAGGAGCCTCTGGGAGATCTGGGGCGCGGGCAGGGCCATGGTACTCAAACGGCCGTTGGCCTTGTTCGCCGTCTCACGGCTGGCCAAGAAGCTGTACCGGGAGGAGCCCTATCGGGCCGTGGACGGGCTTGCCTGGATCGCGGCGAGCATGTACCGACCGGGCGCCGACCGGGCTTTCAGCGCGTTGGAAAAGGCCTGTGAAGACCCGCGGCTGGTGGGAACGGTGTTCCACGCGTGCTTGCTGCAGGCGAGCGGCAGAGACGGCGGAGTCGGCATGAAATGGTCATCGGTCGCCGCCCCCCTGGTATTAGGGGGTTCGCCGCCCCGGATCATCCGGTTCCTCGATTCCGCGCCGGGTGGTGAAACGTGGTGGAGCCGGCCGGAGGACATCGTCCATGAGTTGCTGATGTGCATATCCGGGAACGTGCCCCGCCGCCCTGACCTGGAACGGTTTCTGTCCACTACGGATCAGCCGCTGATCCTGGCCGCATTGGCGGAGCAGTGGGACGGCACGTTTCCGCCGACCCGGAACCTGGTCGATGTATCAGTGGCGAATCCGCACCTCGTCCCGCCGGACTCGGGCGGTAATGTGCTGCTGGCGGTGGCAAAGGACCGCCCGGACCTCGTCGATTTCACCCGGGCGGAAACAGCCGAGTCCGTGCTCCGCGGTACCGGGCTGCCCAGGGCGGACCTTGCCGCCAAGTACCGGCGCGTGCTGCGTGCGCTGCCTCCGGGCGATGGGCGCAGGCGCCTGCGCGAAATCGCCGTCTCCCGGACCAGCGAGGCCCACGAAGCCCGAGCGGCCGTTGTCGACGCGGGGTACGCGCCCAAGCGGCGCCAGGACCGTGCGGTGTTCTTCTACCTGACCGAGCAGTGGGAGCGCTACGACGCGGTCGATCCCGACGGCGCCCTGCTCTACGCCGCCTACTGCGAAGCGCGCGCCTCCGGCGATCCCAGCACCCGCAACCTGCACGAGAGCATTTCCCGCACCGCCCGCATGAACGCGCGACCGGATCCCGCCGACCGGTTCCGGCGGGAGAATCCCGAGCCCCGGCGCCCGCGCGGCCGGCGCGGGGCCATCGGCGGGTACAGCGGCGACTACGGAGGCGGCGACTACGGCGGCGGGTCGTCCGGCAGCGGCGGGTTCTCCGGCGGCGGCTTTTCCAGCGGCGGCGGTTTCGGCGGCGGCTTCTAACCGCTGAACCGCTGCCCGGCGGCCCTTCCCGTGCAGGCGCGTCAGGCGGTGGCGCGCCCGCCCAGGGCCGCCGAGAAGCGTTGCGCACCCTCGGCCACCAGGGCCTCCAGTTCGGTGCGCCGTTCGTCGGACCAGCGGTGCAGCGGCACCGAGACGCTCACCGCCGCCACGACCTGGTCGGTGCGGTCGCGCACGGGCGCCGCGACACAGCAGACGTCGGGGTTGGACTCGCAGATCTCCACCGCGGTCCCGGCCTGGCGGACCCGGTCGAGTTCGGTGCCCAAGGTGGCCAGGTCGGTGATGCTGTTGGGAGTCATGGCCCGCAGCGGAACTTCGGCGAACCGTTCGTGCAGGTCGTGCTCTGGAAGTGCCGCAAGCAGCACCTTGCCCAACGCAGTGCAGTGCGCCGGGATACGGCCGCCCAGCGTCGAGACCATCCGTACGGCGTGGGAGCTGTCGACCTTGGCGATGTAGACGATGTGGGTGGCGTCCAGCACCGCCACGTGCGAGGTTTCGTTGCAGGCGGCGACCAGCTCGCGGGCGATCCGGCGGCCGGTGCGGGCGGTGTCGAGCCGTTCGGCGTAGGCGCTGCCCAGCCGGAACACCTGCAGGCCGAGCTGGTAGCGGCCCGGGACCTCGGGATCGGGGCCCAGGTAGTCGCGGTCGACCAGGGTGTGCAGCAGCTCGTGCACGGTCGTGCGGGGCAGGTCGAGTTCGTCCACGACCTCGGGCGCGCTGACCGATTCCCGTCCGTCGGTGAACAGCTCCAGAATGTCCAACGCGCGCAGCAGTGCGGGGGTGCGGCGGGCCATGGGTGTGCTGTCCTTCCCGGGGAACGGCGGATCGCGCCCGCCGCAGCTAGGGTGGGCGGCACGGGCGCCGCAGCCGCGGATACACCGCGACGCTAACCGAAGTATAGAACATCCTTCGATATTTCGGCGCCCGCGCCGCGCTGCGTCGCCCGGCCCCCTCCCGGCTTCCGGGGTCGCCGCCCCCTTTCTCCTGCGCCGCTGCTAGTGCGACTCGCGCGGGATGCCGTGGCCGCTGGAGCCCACCAGGAAGTCCAGGTCGGCGCCGCGGTCGGCCTGGAGTACGCGTTCGGTGTAGAGCCTGGTCCAGCCGCGGTCGGAGTGCGGCCGGGGCGGGGTCCACTCGTCGCGGCGGCGCTGGAGTTCGGCGTCGTCGACGTGCAGGGTCAGCGAGCGCGCCGGCACGTCCAGGCTGATCTCGTCGCCGTCGCGCACCAGCGCCAGCGGCCCGCCCACCGCCGCTTCGGGCGCGGTGTGCAGCACCACGGTCCCGTAGGCGGTGCCCGACATCCGCCCGTCGCAGATGCGCACCATGTCCTCCACGCCCTGGGCCAGCACCTTGGACGGCAGCGGGACGTTGCTGACCTCGGGCATGCCCGGATAACCGGCCGGGCCGCAATTGCGCAGCACCAGGACGGTGTCGGCGTCGACGTCCAGGTCGGGGTCCTCGGCCACCGCGTGGTACTGCTCGGGCGAGTCGAAGACGAGCGCCCGGCCGCGGTGTTCGAGCAGATGCGGACTGGCCGCGGACTGCTTGACCACCGCGCCGTCAGGGGCGAGGTTGCCGCGCAGCACCGCTGTGCCGGTGCCCGCGGGTTGCATGGGGTCGGTGCGGGGCCGGATGACCTCGCGGTTGTGGCATTCGGCGGTGCGCGCGGCCTCCCCGATGGGTTCGCCGGTGACCGTGGGCGCGCCGGTGTGCAGCAGGTCGCCCAGTTCGGCGATGACGGCGGGCAGCCCGCCCGCGTAGCAGAAGTCCTCCATCAGGAACCGGCCGCTGGGCATCAGGTCCAGCAGGGTGGGCACTTCGCGCGCCAGCACGTCGAAGTCGTCCAGTTCGAGCTCCACCCCGAGCCGCCCGGCGATGGCCAGCAGGTGGATCACCGCGTTGGTGGACCCGCCGATCGCGGCGTTGACCCGGATGGCGTTCTCGAAGGCTTCGCGGGTCATGATGGACGAGGGCCGCACATCCTGCTCCACCATTTCCACGATGCGCCGCCCGGAGGTCTGCGCGGCGGCGTAGCGGCGGGCGTCGACCGCCGGCCAGGTGGCCGCGTAGGGCGGCTGCATGCCCAGCGCCTCGGCCATGCAGGCCATGGTCGAGGCCGTGCCCATGGTCATGCAGTGCCCGTTGGAGCGGGACATGCACGACTCGGCGAAGGCGCAGTCGGCCTCGGACATCCGCCCGGCGCGCACCTCCGCTTCGAACTTCCACACGTGGGTGCCCGAGCCGATGTCCTCGCCGCGGAACTTGCCGTTGAGCATCGGCCCGCCGGTGATCATGAGCGAGGGCAGGTCGGTGCTGGCCGCGGCCATCAGCAGGCCCGGTGTGGTCTTGTCGCAGCCCGACAGCAGCACCACCCCGTCGAGGGGGTTGGCCCGCATCAGTTCCTCGGCCTCCATGGCCAGGAGGTTGCGGTAGAGCATGGCGGTGGGCCGCAGCACGGTCTCGCCGAGGGCCATCACCGGGAACTCCAGCGGGAATCCGCCGGCCTGCCACACGCCCCGCTTGACCGATTCGGCGACGCGGGAGAGGTGGGCGTTGCAGGGGGCCAGTTCCGAACCGGAGACGGCGATCCCGATGACGGGGCGGCCGTCGAAGACCTCGTCGCTGTGGCCCTGGTTGCGCATCCAGGAGCGGTAGAGCATGCCGGATCGGCCCTTGGCGCCGAACCAGTGCGTGCTGCGGCGGTCCTTTTCGGCGGGTCCGCTGTCGTCGTCGCTGGTCATCGCTGGTCCTCCTCGGCAGTTGCGGCGCGGGCCGAATCCCTTTCCCCGACCGATGTACGGGGGCACCCCGCCGATGCTACGTTCAACATGTCGTCCATTGTTCTATATCTTGAACGTAAGTCAAGGAAGGATGCGAACAGTGCGCGGGATTATCCGGTTCGCCGACACCGAGGGGCGCGTGCGCGTCGGCCTCGGCGACGATGACGATGGCCTGCTGCGCCCCCTCTCCGGCGTGGACAGCATGGCCGACCTACTGCGCAGGCCGTTGGCCGAAATCCGGGAGCTGGTGGACGCCGCATCCGCCGAACAGCCCACCGGGCGGCTCGGCGAGGCGGTACCGCTGCCTCCCCCCGACGGCGGCACCGAGGTGTGGGCGAGCGGCGTCACCTACGAGCGCTCCCGCCAGGCCCGCGGCGAGGAGAGCGACAGCGCCGACCTCTACGACCGGGTCTACGACGCACAACGCCCCGAGCTGTTCTTCAAGTCGGTGGCCTGGCGGGTGGTCACCGACGGCGAGCCGATCGGGATCCGCGCCGACTCCGAGCTCAACGTCCCCGAACCCGAACTCGCGCTCTACATCAACGCCTACGGCGAGGTCGTCGGATACGGGGTCTGCGACGACGTCAGCTCCCGCTCGATCGAAGGCGAGAACGCCCTCTACCTGCCGCAGGCCAAGGTCTATGCGGGCGCCTGCGCACTGGGCCGCTACATCGTGCCGGCCTGGGAGGTCCCCGATGTGCGCTCCGGCCAAGTGCGGATGGGCATCACCCGCGGCGGGCACGAGGCGTTCTCCGGCGAGGTCGCCCTTTCGGCGCTGCGCCGCTCCTCCGAGGAGCTGGTCTCCTACCTCTTCGCCGGCAACCCGTTCCCCGACGGTGCCGTGCTCGCCACCGGGACCGGCATCGTGCCCGGCATGGACTTCACCCTCGAACCCGGCGACGTCGTGGACATCGAGATAACCGGCGTCGGCACGCTGAGCACCCCCGTTGTGCGCGGCCGGCAGGCACTGGACTGGCTGGTGGAGTCCCGCACCCGGCCGGGGCAGCGGGAAACGCGCCCGGACCACGGCGGCTGAACCCCGCGGCGGACTTACCGGCCCTGGCGGTCCTGGCGGTCTGCGCCGCCGGGGCCGTCCGCACCGTCCCCGACGCCCTCGCTTTGCTCGCCGCCTGCAGCGTGCTCCGCCGCACCGTCCCCGCCCGCAGCGCCGTCTCCGCCCCCGTCCGGGGCGAGCCCGCTGCGGCGGCTGCGCTGGCGGAGATAGGTGGTGTGGTCCTGCTGGCGCCGGGCATCTGCCTCCAGCAGCCGGGCCGCAGTGTCGTCGACCCCCTGCTCCAGCAGTTCGAGCTGCTCGCGCAGCTGGTCGGCGGCCGATGTGACCCCCGGCAACCGCAGCGAGGACTGGAACCGCCACGGCACGTTCAGGTACGCCTCGAACGCTTCGGGCAGGTCGCGGCGGATGATGCGGTCCAGCTCGTAGCCCGCCTCGGGGTCGGCCGCCAGCGCCGCCTCGCGGTCGAGCAGGTCACCGAGCTTGCCCCGCATGCGCGCGAAGCGCTCGACCGCCTCCGCCGGCAGCCGCTGCTGCCGGGCGGCCAGCCGACCGCTCAGCTCGCCCAGGCTGTTGCGCAGCTCGACACCTGCCGACTCCGTCAGCAGCACCTTCTCCCCCGGCGCCACCAGCGCCCCGGCCGTGTACAGCGCGGCCACCCCCAGCGGCCACCAGGCGTCCAGCAGGCCGGTGAAGGCCAGCGCCAGCCCGGCGAGCCCGCCCAGGGCACCGACCAGGTTGCGCGTCGACGTGAGGTAGCGGCCGGCCGCCCGCGCCGCCCGCCTGCCGCGGCCGCCGTCACTGGTAGCCACGGATCTCCCGGAACGCCTGGTCGAGGGAGTCGTCGCGGGCGTCGAAGGCGCGTCCGCCGGTGAGGCCGGCCAGCTCCTCCATCTCGGCGGGGTCGGACTCGCCGAACACCACCGGGAACACCGGAACGCTGCGCAGCTCGGCCGGGTACCCCTTGTGCGCGGTCGTGAACTCCTCCAGCGACATGCCCGCGTTCACCTCGCCGTCGGTCATCAGCACGATCGAGGTGAACCGGTCCCCGCCGCCGGACTCGTCGGCGAGCCGGTCGAAGGCGGCATCCAGCGCGTCGTAGCCGGCGGTGCCGCCGTCGGCGTCCAACCCGGCGACGGTCTCGCGGATGTCGGCCAGCACCGGACCGGGCTGCTCCGGGGGCACCGTGAACGTCCGCCCCTCGCCCACGGTGCTCTCGAACGGCAGCAGCGTGACGCGTTCGCGGGCGTAGAAGCGCTGGAACCGCCCGCTCACCGAGTCGCTGTCGCCACCGGTCAGGGTGTCCATCGCCGCCCGCATGTCCTCGATGCGGCCGCCCCGCATGGAGCCGGAGACGTCGAGCACGTACAGCGTGCGCGCGGGCCGGCGGATCTCGTCGAAGTAGGCCTCGATCAGGTCCGTGGCGACCTGCTCTCGGGCCGGGAACGGCAGTTCGGTCACCGTGGGGTACCGGGTTCCGGAGCCGGTACCGGCCGCCCCGGGCGCGAGGGGCCGGCGGTGCGTGGTCTCGCTGATCTCCTGCTGCACCTGCGGCGACATCAGGTGCTCCACCAGCCTGTCGTAGCCGTCGGCGACGTCATCGCCGGCGGAGTCCAGCAGCGACAACGGGTAGTCGGCTGTCACCGCGCCGTCCTCGGGGTAGATCAGCGTGAGCGGTTCGGGCAGGTCGCCCGACTCGTTCAGCGACAGCAGCACCGACTCGTAGTTGACCAGCCCGTCCAGTCGCGCCTGCGAACCGCCGCCGCCCGCGCCGCGCACGTAGGCGTCGGCCAGCCAGCCCGAAGAGCCCGAGGTGAGCTGCTGGCCGGAGAAGAACTCCTTGAGCTGGGGCGTGACCTCGGCGATGTCGGAGCTGCGCAGCGCCGTCCCGGTATCGGACAGCGCCGAAGCCACCCCGATCAGCGCGCTGAACCCGGAGTTGGACGCCGCCGGGTTGGTCATCCCGAACCGCAGATCGCCCTTCGCGGCGGCGTCGGCGATGTCGGCCCAGGTGACCTTGGCGCCGCCGGACCAGCCCAGCTCCTCGGCGCTGGATTCGGTCACGGCCATCACCACCGGCGAGGCCATGACCGGGGTTTCGCTGCGCAGCGCACTGTCGCCCTCGGGAAGCAGGTTGAGGTAGCGGTTGGAGGAGAACCACACGGCGTCGTAGCGCTCGGCGGCCGCACCCGAGACGACCTGGTCGACCCCCTCCAGGGTGCCGGTGTACTCCAGGTGCACGGTGACACCGGTCTCCTCTTCCGCACGCTTCAGCAGCGGCTGCAGGTCCTTGATCTCGCTGCCCGCCAGCACCCGCAGTTCGCCCGCTTCGCCCGGGCCGGTGAAGGGGTCGTCCTCGCCCCAGGTGCACCCGGCCGCGGCCGCGACCAGCGCCGCCGCAGCCGCCAGCGGTGCCGCACCCGCCGCGCGCCGCTGCCGGCGTGCCCGGGAACCGCCCACGGCGCTCATCCGTCCAGCTCGCTGGGGCGCCGGCTGCGCTCGACATAGGCCGTGGCGGTCTCCAGTTCGCTGCGCAGCGCCTCGGTGGTGATGGCCATGTTCTCCACGGCCTGCTCCTTGAAGTGGTCGATCTTGTCGATTGCGGCGTAGATGCGCCGGAAGGAGGCGCGCAGCGTCTCCACGCCCACGGCGGGGTCGGCGGCGATGCGCTGGATGTCCTCGCTCTGGGCGCCGATCATCTCGGAGTTGGCGGCGATGATGTCCTCGGTGGTGCTGCGCAGCGCGTCGACCTGCTGGGTGACCCGCTTCTGGTTGGCCAGCGCCTGGGCGAGGGTGACGGCCACCCGCAGCGCCGAGACGGTCGTGGTGGCGGCGCGGTCGACGCCTTTGATCAGTTCGTCGTTGCCGCGGCGGACCGTGTCCAGCGCGAGGTAGCCCTGTACGCACACCGCGAGCTGGGTGAGCAGGTCCTGGTTGCGCTGGCGGACGGGGAACAGCACGTCGGATTTGAGCCGCGCGGCGGTGTCTGGGTCGGTGGCCTCGGCGGCGTCCACCCGCTCCCGCACGGCCGCGTCGAGGGCCTCGGCCAGCACGGCGTACTCCTGCAGCCGGTTCATGGTCTCCCAGAGCCGGGCGCGCTCGTTGTGCAGGGCGGCGTTGTCGCGGCGCAGTTCGTCCTGGCCCGAGCGCAGGGCGGCGACGATCCGGTTCAGGCTGGTTTCGGCCGATTGGTAGCGGCTGACCAGGTCGCGCACCGAGTTGCCGAAGGGCAGCAGCGACAGCAGTTTGCGCCCCGGCGACCGGCCGGTGTCCTTGGGGTCGAGGTCTTCGACGGTCCGGCGCAGCTCCACCAGGCCTTCGCCGACCCGCTGCTGGGCGTCGGCGCCCTCGCCGCGGGCCCCCGACAGTGCGGCGACCGAGCGCTGCAGCATCCGGTTGGACGACTGGGCCGCGGCCCGCATCTCGGATTCGCCCAGCCCGGTGATGTCGCCGATCTTGGTGAGGAACTCCGGTGATCGGGGGTCCACACCGGCCAGCGACGCCACGTAGCCCTCGGCGCGTTCGGCCAGTTCGGCGCGCTTGCCGTCGTCGATGGGCACCAGCGTCTTGGCGCGTTCGGGGCGCACCGGTTCGACCGGTTCGGGCGGGGTGAGCACGAGGTCGTCGTCGGGGGGTGTCAGCGGTGGTTCGGCGGTCATGCGTCCCCGTTCTGTCCGCGGTCGCCGCTTCCGGCGTCCGACGCCGCGTCCGCGTCTGCGTCCTCGTCTGTGTTTGTGTCTGTGACTGTGCTTGTGTCCGCTTCGGCTTCCGTGCCACCGGCCGTACCGGGGCCGGCACCGGCGCCGTCGTCCTTGCTGGGACCGGGCAGCCCGCCGGCGCTGTAGCGCTCCTCGACCGCGGAGATGAGCCCTTCCACCACCTCGTAGGTGGGCGCGCTGATGACGTCGGCGACCTGGTCGCGCACCGGCAGGTCCTGCTGCTGCACCAGGTCGGTGAACTGCTTGGTGTCGGTGGTGCGGAAGCCGTGCTCGACCGCGAGCCGCTGCAACCGCGGGTCCTCGGTCAGCAGCTTGCCGAGCCGGCCGCCGTCCTCGGTCAGGGGCAGCAGGGTGTGGGTGGCGACGGTGGTGGGGCCGGGGTAGAGCAGCACGACGTCGTCGGGCAGCCCGCTGCCGGTGCGCGCGGTGATGTACTGCGACTCATAGGCCCACAGCAGAGGGGTGTGGCCGGCGCCCAGCGCCACGAATTCGTCAAAGGGCTGCTGGGAGCTTTCCGGCGGGCTGCCCTGGGCCACGAAGAGCCGGGCGGCCTCGTCGGCCAGGTCCGGTTCGGGATCGGTGTTCTGCACGACCTCTTCGCCGTTGAGCAGGTAGCTGGTGACGACCAGGTACATCGCCGCCGAGTTGGAGGTGCGCGGGTCGGTGGTGCGGATCAGCACTTCGCCGCGCCCGGAGCCGATGGGGTCGCCGGGCAGGTCGCGCCAGCGGGTGCGTTCGGCGGTGAGGTCGAGGTAGGCCGACATGTCCAGCTGCCAGGTGCCGTCGTCGGCCTTGGCGGCCACTCCGGCCTCCTCCAGCGCGGTGACGACCGGGCGGTAGCTCAGTACGACCATCGGCGAGTAGAACGGCCGGTACTGGCGTTCGACCTTGTTGTTGCGCTGCAGTACCTCGGCCGAGGGGTCGCTGCTGGGGAAGGCGAAGTCGACCCCGTCGAGGTCGGTCGTTGCGATCTCGCGCGAGCCGCCGGTGCGGATATCGGTTGTGTAGCCGAGTTCCTCCAGGCGGGCGACCACATCGGGGTCGGCGAAGTAGGCGGCTTTCTCCGAACCGATCACCCCGGTGACCGTGGTGGTGGCGATCCCGCTGCGCCAGTTCCACACCACCGCGACGATCACCCCCGCCACGAGCAGCGCGGACACCACCAGTGCACCGACGCGTCTCATCCGCTTTCCCGGCCTCTCCCTGCTCGTCGCCGGGGAGCGGGGCGCGGCGGCGCTGAGGACCACCGCCGCCATGACCAGCGCGGGCACCACCAGTGCACCGATGCGCTTCATCCGCTTCCCCGGCTTTTCCCTGCCCGTCGCGCGTGAGCGGGGCGCGGCGCTGTCGAACATCCGGCCTGGATTGTCGCGCCGGAGGGCGGCGGGAACCGGTCGCACAGGTTTCGGGCAGGTGTCTCAGAAGCGACGAAAGCCGTGCGGGGCGGGCGTTCCCCGGGGTTGGGGCGCTTGTGGCCGCGGGCGCGGAGCCGCCCGCCCCGGCCCCGGGTCCCGGCCCCGGGGCGGGCCGGAACCGGGCCCCGGGGCCGGGCGCGGGTTCAGCGGCCGGGTTCGGCTCCGGGTTCGCCCAGCAATCCGGCGACCCAGGAGTGGAATCCGGCGATGTGGTGCTCCACCGGCACCAGCACGCCGCCGCTGCGGTAGGCACGCGAGCCCATCGCCGGCTGGCACCGCTCGCAGGCGTCGAAGTCCTGCCGGTTCACCCGGTCGAACAGTTCCACCGAGCGGGACAGGTCGGCGCCGGACTCCACCACCTCCGGGCTGTAGAGCCAGTCGCACTCGATGACCGTGCGGTCGGCCGCCATCGGGAACATCCGGTGCATGATGACGTGGTCGGGGACCAGGTTGAGGAACACCTGCGGCGGTACGGTCATCGCGTAGTAGCGGCGGTCCTGTTCGTCGCCGACCCCGTCGAGCCGGCCGAAGCCCGCGCTGCCGTCGACGGTGAACCCGGCGACCTCGGCACCGAACTCCGCCCCGTGCCCGACGTAGTACTGCGATGCGTAGCCCTCGGCGAACTCGGGCAGCACGTCGGTCAGTTCGGGGTGGATGGTGCCGCAGTGGTAGCACTCCATGAAGTTCTCAATGACGAGCTTCCAGTTGGCCGCCACGTCGTAGCGGATCCGCCGGCCCAGGGCCAGGCCGTCGACGCCGTAGCTGTCGATGGCCGCGCTGTCGCCGAGCCGCCCCGCCACCACGTCCTGCACGGTGGCGGCGAAGGACGGCGGCTCGTCGGCCAGGCACACCCACACATAGCCCAGCCACTCCCGCACGTGCACCCCGATGAGGCCGCGCTCCTCGCGGCTGATATCGGGCATGTGGGACATGTTGGGCGCGGCCACCAGGCGCCCGTCCAGGTCGTAGGTCCAGGCGTGGTAGGGGCACTGCAGGGAGCGCCGGACCTCGCCGGACTCGGCGGTGCACACCTGTGCCCCGCGGTGGCGGCACACGTTGAGGAACGCCCGCACGGTCCCCGACCGGTTGCGGGTGAACAGGACGCTCTCGCGGCCGACCGTTGCGGTGCGGAACGCGCCGGGCCGGTGCAGGTCGGCGCTGCGGACCGCGCAGAACCACCGGGCCTCGAAGATGTGCTCCTGCTCGCGCGCGAACACCGCGGGATCGGTGTAGTAGTGCCCGGGCAGAGTGGGCACCAGGCTCGCGGCCGATTCGGCGGCCGGACCGGCCGCCGGTTGCTGGACTGCTGTCATCGGGTCACCTCGTGCTGTGTCGCTGCGGCGCGGCGGGTCCGGGGATCGAACAGGTCGATGGGGTGGGCGGTGGTCCCGGTCGTGGCCAGGTCGGCGGCGATCTCGCCGATCACCGGGGTGAACTTGAACCCGTGCCCGGAGAACCCGCAGGCCACGGTGACCTGGGGGTGCTCGGGGTGGTTCGCGACCACGAAGTGCTCGTCGGCGGTGGTGGTGTACATGCAGGCGGCCCCGTACAGGAAGCGGCCGGGCAGGTCGGGTAGCCGCTGGGCCAGGTGGTCGGAGATCGCGGCGACCTCCTGCGGATGGATCTCGCGGTCGAGGTCCTCGGGCGTGCACGGGCTCCCGCGGCGGAAGAAAGCGGTCTTGACCCCGCCCTGGGCGCCCTCGTAGGCGGGGAAACCGTAGACCTGCACGCCCAGCGGGTCCTCCCACACGTAGACCGGGTGGCGCTGCGGCGAGAAGGCCGCGGTGCCACCGCGCGGGGCGAACCAGTACTGCACCTGGCGCTCGACCGTGAACTCCACGCCCAAATCGGCGAGCACGCGCGGCGCCCACGCGCCGGGGCACACCACCAACCGGTCGGCGGTGTAGACCCCTTGGCCGGTGGTGATGCGCACCCCCTCGCCGCCGGGCAGGGCGGTCCAGGACTCGGCGGGTTCGGTGAAATGCAGGTCGGCGCCTGCCTGGTCGGCCAGCGAGAGGTGGGCCCGCACGGTCGCCTCGGGCCGGACGAACCCGCCGCGCCCCTCGTACAGCCCCACCTCGTCGGGGCGCGGCGCCATGGTGGGGAACCGGCGGCGGATCTCGGCGGCCTCCAGCATCTCGTGCGGCAGCCCCCACCGGCGGGCGGATTCGCGGCTGCCGGAAACCGTGCGGCTGTCGGGCCGGCCCACCATGAGCGCGCCGGTCTGGCGCATCAGGTCGGCGGCGGTGTCCTGCTCCAGCGCCTCCCACAGCTCGTAGGCGCGCAGCAGCAGCGGGACGTAGTCGGGGTGTTCGAAGTAGGCCTGGCGGATGATGCGCGATCCGCCGTGGCTGGATCCGCGGTCGTGGGCGGGGCCGTGGCGTTCCAGACCCAGCACGCGCTGACCGCGCGCTGCCAGGTGGTAGGCGGCGGCGCTGCCCATGGCGCCCAGGCCGATTACGGCGACGTCATAGGAGCTGTCCATGGTGATGCCTCCTGCGCGGCGGGAAGGGGCGGTCAGCGGCGGATGCGTGCCATGTCCGGGTCGACCAGGGGTTCTGCGGCGACGGTGGCTCCCAGCGGTTCGCCGAAGTACTCCACCTGCACGGCGGTGCCGGGGGCGGCGGCCTCGGCGGGCAGCCAGGCATAAGCGATGGTGCGGCCGAGAGTGGTGCTGTAGGCGGCGCTGGTGACGTAGCCGGCCGGGTTCCCGCCGACCAGCACGGGTTCGCGGCCCATGACCACGCGTGCCGGGTCGTCCAGGGTCAGGCAGCCCAACCTGCGCCGCGGTTCGCGTTCGGCGGCGGCCGCGGCGGCGTCCCGGCCGACGAAGTCGCCCTTGTCCAGCCGCACTGCGAAGCCCAGCCCGGCCTCGTAAGGGTCGTGCTCGGTGGTCATGTCGGTGCCCGCCAGCCGGTAGCCCTTCTCCAAACGCAGGCTGTTGAAGGCGCTGCGCCCCGCGGCGACGGCCCCCAGGCCGCGGCCGGCCTCCCACAGCGTGTCCCACAGCCGCAGCCCCACATCGGCGCCGGCGTAAAGCTCCCAGCCGAGTTCGCCGACATAGGACACGCGCATCGCGAGCACCGGCACGTGCCCGATGTGGATGTTGCGGGCCTTGAAGAACCCGAAGCCCTTGTGGGAGAGGTCATCGCCGCTGAGCGGCTGCACCAGGTCGCGGGCCAGCGGCCCCCACACCCCGATGCAGCAGGTGCCCGCGGTGATCTCGCGCAGCACCACCGACCCGTCGCCGGGCAGGTTGGTGGTGAGCCAGTCGACGTCGAGGTTGCTGCTGACCCCGACCTGGAAGGAGTCCTCGCCCAACCGGGCCACGGTCAGGTCGCTGCGCACCCCGCCGCCGGGGTCGAGCAGCAGAGTGTAGGCCACCGCGCCGGGTTTGCGGTCGATCTGGTTGGTCGTCATGCGCTGCAGGAACGCCAGCGAACCGGGTCCGCTGACCTCCAGCCGCTTCAGCGGGGTCATGTCGTACAGCGCGACACCCTCGCGGGTGGCGCGGGCCTCGGCATCGGCAATGGGCGACCAGTAGCGGGCCGACCAGGAGTCCCGCTCGGCCGGCCCGCCCGCGGGTTGGGGCAGGTGCGCGTTGGCCTCGTACCAGTGCGGCCGCTCCCAGCCGCCGCCCTCCAGGAAGAACGCGCCCAGCTCGCGCTGGCGCGGGTAAAAGGGGCTGGTGCGCAGCGGCCGCGGGTGCTCCATCGGCTGCAGCGGGTGGACGATGTCGTAGACCTCGACGAAACTCTGCTTGCCGCGGTCGGCGACATAGGCGGGCGCGAGCTGGGCGTCCTCGAACCGGTGCACATCGCACTCGTGCACGTCGGTTTCCGTGCGGCCCTCGGTGATCCATTCGGCGACGGCCTTGGCCGCGCCCGCCGAGTGGGTGACCCATACCGCCTCGGCCAGCCAGAAGCCGCGCAGCCGCCGCGACTCGCCCAGCAGCGGCATGCCGTCGGGGGTGAAGGAGAAGACTCCGTTGAATCCCTCTTCGACCTTGGAGTCGGCCAGCGCCGGCAGCAGCTGCACACTGTCCTGCCAGCTCGCCTCGAAGTCGGCGGCGGTGAACTCCAGCATCGAGGGCATGACCGCGGCCCGGCCCGGTTCGGCGATGTCGTCCAGGCGCACCGGGAGCGGGCGGTGGGCGTAGGAGCCGATGCCGATGCGGTCGCCGTGCTCGCGGAAGTAGAGGTCGCGGTCCTGGTGGCGCAGCAGCGGGCGGGCGGCCTCCAGCTCGGGCGGGTTGTCGACCCCGTCGACGGGCGCGGTGTAGGCGTACTGGTGGGCCATCGGCAGCAGCGGCACCGGCACCCCCGCCATCCGGCCGATCGCCGGACCCCAGAACCCGGCGGCCGATACCGCGATGTCGGCGGGGAAAGTGCCCTGGTCGGTGACGACACCGGTCACCCGGCCGCCGGCGCTTTCGATGCCGACGACCGTGTGGTGCTCCCGGAAGTCCGCACCGCGCGCCATGGCCGCCCGCGCTTGAGCCTCGCCGGCGCGCACGCTCTTGGCCAGGCCGTCGTCGGGGGTGTACAGCCCGCCCAGGACCTGGGCCGGGTCGAGCATGGGCCACATGCGCGCGCACTCGCGGGGCCCGACCAGTTCGGCGCGCAGCCCCCAGGACCGGGCCAGGCCGAGCTTGCGGTGGAGATCGTCCCAGCGCTGCGGGGTAGTGGCGATCTCCAGGCCGCCCACTGGGCGGAAGCACCACTGCCCGTCGAGGCTGAGGCGGGAGAACTTCTCGACGGTGTAGGAGGCGAAGGCGGTCATCGTCTTGGACGCGTTCGTCCGGAACACCAGGCCGGGCGCGTGGGAGCTGGACCCGCCGGTGGCGAAGAGCGGTCCCTGTTCGAGGACGGTGACGTCGCTCCAGCCCCGGCTGGTCAGTTCGTCGGCCAGTGCGCAGCCGACGATCCCGGCGCCGATGACGACGACGCGCGGATGCGGGGTGGGGCGGGTGTGGGGCGGCGGTCCGGCAGCGGCGACGGTACTCATCTGCGGCAATCCCCTTCGCAACGGCAGCTGGCAACCCGAGAGTGGTTGCACATCATGCACAGCACTGCGTGATTATCAACAGATTGAAGTCGCGGCGGGGCTGCGTCAAGCCCCTGACTGTTAACGAATATTTCGTGGAAGTTGCTGAGCAGTAGGGCTTTGCGGGGCTTGACGCGGCCTGGGAGTGCAGCCGAGACTGTTGCGTGATAGGCGTCCAGTTGCGCATTAGGGGACGATGATCTTCCCCGTTCAAACCTCTTCCGTTGTGGCGTTTCCGCCGAGGCTCCTACATCCCGCCCGCTTTCCGGACTCCCTGGTACCGCGCGCGGGCGGTGGGGGCTCGGCAGTGCCCCGTCCCGGGTGGCGGGTGCCCGGGGCGCATCTGAGCACAACCAGCATTTCCGGCGAACCAAGAGGAGATGTAATGATCTACGCCTGCCACCTGGAAGATCTGCCCCAGGGGGAATCGCTGCGGGTGATGGCCCATGTGCCCATCGCAGTGTTCAACGCCGACGGCGAGATCTATGCGGTCGACGACACCTGCACCCACCAGAACGCGTCCCTCTCCGACGGCTACCTGGAGGGCTGCTTCATCGAGTGCCCGCTGCACGAAGCAGCGTTCGACCTGCGGACCGGCGCGCCCACGTGCCTGCCCGCCAAGCGGCCGGTGCGCACCTACCCGGTCAGCGTCGAGGACGGCTGCGTATACGTGCACGCATCGGTGCCGGCCGAGGCCTTCGCAGGGGGCGCCGCATGAGGGCGGTGGCCGTCGTCGGCGCGTCCCTCGCCGGCCTGTCGGCCGCCCGCGCGCTGCGCGAGCAGGGGTTCGACGGCCGGCTGACCGTGATCGGCGAGGAAGCCGCCCCGCCCTACGACCGCCCGCCGTTGTCCAAGGACTTCCTGCTGGGCAAGGTCGAGGCCGACGACATCGCCCTCCTCGACAGCGACGACGAAGCCGACCTGGACATCGACTGGCTCCTGGGAGTGCGCGCCACCGGACTCGACACCGCCCGGCGCGCCATCGCCCTGGACGACGGCACCGAGGTCACCGCCGACGCCGTGGTCGCCGCCACCGGCTCGGTGCCCAACCGGTTGCCCCGAACGGCCGGCCTGGAGGGTGTGCACGTGCTGCGGACCCTCGCCGACGCCACCGCGCTGCGCGGCCGGCTCACCACCGGATCGCCGCGCGTGGCGGTCATCGGCGGTTCGTTCATCGGGGCCGAGATCGCGTCCTCGTGCTCGGCGCTGGGCCTGGACACCACGGTCATCGAGGCCGTGGGTGTTCCGCTGGAGCCGGTGCTGGGCGCCGAGGTGGCGGGCACCTGCGCGGCTCTGCACGCCGACAACGGGGTGCGGCTGCTGTGCGGCACGCCGGTCAGCGGGCTCCGCGGCGAGGGCCGGGTCGACGGGGTCGAACTCGCCGACGGCACGCTGGTGCCCGCCGACGTGGTGGTCATGGGCATCGGCGCCCGGCCCAACACCGGATGGCTGGCTGGATCCGGCCTCGAACTCGACGACGGGATCGTCTGCGGCCCGGGTCTGCTCACCGCGGCCGGGGGCGTGGCCGCGGTCGGCGACGTTGCGCGGCTGCGCGGCCCCGGCGGCGGGGGCACCCGCGCCGAGCACTGGACCGCGGCCACCGACCAGCCCCCGGTGGCGGTCGCCAACCTGCTGGCGGGCGGCACCGTCCAGGAGTACCGCCGCACCCCCTACTTCTGGTCCGACCAGTACGGGGTGCGGCTGCAGTTCGCGGGCCGGACCCGGCCGGGCGACACCGTGCGCATCGTCGAGGGTTCGTTCGGCGAGCGCTCGTTCGCCGCGGTCTACGAGCGCGGCGGCGCGGCGGTCGCGGCCGCGGCCATGAACCGCCCCCGCCCGTTCACCCGCCTGCGCCGCGGTATCGGCCGGTCAGCGGTCCCGGCCTGAAACACAGCGGCGGCGCCGGCCCGGGGGAGCGGTAGCCCCTCCGGCCGGCGCCGCCGGTGAACCGTGCCGGTTAGCGCACGCCCATCAGGTGGTCCAGCGCCAGCTGGTCCAGGTGCTCGAAGGCGTAGCCGCGCTCGCCGGCCGCGGCCAGGTCCAGCTCTTCGGTGAGCAGGTCGGCGACCGACTCGCCCTCGCCGAGGGTGGGCACCGCCAGCTCGGCCACACGCGAGGCCTCCAGCGCCGCGGCCACCTCGGGGTCGGCGCGGAAGGACTTCGCCCGCTCGCGCAGGATCAGGTAGTTGCGCATGCAGCCCGCGGCCGAGGCCCACACACCGTCCATGTCCTCGGTCCGCGGCGGCTTGAAGTCGAAGTGCCGCGGCCCGGTGTAGCCGCCGTTCTCCAGCAGGTCGACCAGGAAGAAGGCCTCCTTCAGGTCGCCGGCGCCGAAGCGCAGGTCCTGGTCGTACTTCACACCGCGCTGGCCGTTGAGGTCGATGTGGTAGAGCTTGTCGTGCCACAGCGCCTGGGCGATGCCGTGCACGAAGTTGAGCCCGGCCATCTGCTCGTGGCCGACCTCGGGGTTGACCCCCACCATCTCCGGGCGGTCCAGCTCGTTGATGAACGCCAGCGCGTGCCCCACGGTGGGCAGCAGCACGTCGCCGCGCGGCTCGTTGGGCTTGGGCTCCAGCGCGAACCGCAGCCCGTAGCCCTGCTCGGACACGTACTCGCAGAGGATGTTGAACGTCTCGCGCAGGCGCTCCAGCGCCGCGCGGTCGTCCTTGCCGGCCTCGGTCTCGGCGCCGTCCTGGCCGCCCCAGCACACATAGGTCTGCGCGCCCATCTCCGCGGCCAGGTCGATGTTGCGGATGACCTTGCGGATGGCGTAGCGCCGCACGTCGCGGCTGTTGGAGGTGAACCCGCCGTCGCGGAAGACCGGGTCGCTGAACAGGTTGGTGGTGAGCGTCGGCACCGCCAGGCCGGTGTCGTCCAGCGCACCGCGGAAGCGCTTGATCACCTGGGCGCGGGTGGCGGCGTCGCTGCCGGGCGGGATGAGGTCGTCGTCGTGGAAGGTGACGCCGTAGGCGCCCAGGTCGGCAAGGCGGCGGACGGCCTCGACGGGGTCCAGCACCGGGCGCACCGGCTCACCGAAGGTGTTGACGCCGCGCCAACCCACCGTCCACAGGCCGAAGGCGAACTTGTCCTCGGGGACGGGCTGGTAATCGTTCATCGTGGGTCCTCGCTCAACTATCGACGGGGGACCGCTCCGGTCCCCGTGGCGGGTTCGTCAGACAAGGGCGCTGCGCGCCTGGGCATAGCGTTCGCGGACCAGGGGAGCGGGGTCGGCTTCGTAGACCTCGGCATCGCCCGGGCCGGCCCACTGCGGCGGTTCGGCGGTGCCGGCCAGCACCCAGGCGGCCTGGCGCGCGGCGCCGTCGGCGACGTACTCGCCGGGTTCGGGCACGACCACCGGCCGGCCCAGCACCTGGGGGGCGACCGCCCGCACCGCCGCCGAGCGCGCGGCGCCGCCGATCAGCAGTACCCGGTGCACCGGTACCCCCTGCGCGGTCAGCGCGTCCACGGCGTCGGCCAGGCCGCAGAGCATGCCCTCGACGAACGCGCGGGCGATGGCCGCGGGGTGCAGGTTGGCGCGGGTCATGCCGTCGAGCCGCCCGGCGGCCTCGGGCAGGTTGGGGGTGCGCTCGCCGTCGAGGTAAGGCAGCAGGGTCAGGCCTTCGGCGCCGGGCTCGGCCGACAGCGCGAGGCGGCCGAACTCCTCCAGGTCCGTGCCGAGCATCCGCGCCCCGGCGTCGAGGACGCGGGCGGCGTTGAGCGTGGCGACCAGCGGCAGGAACCGGCCGGTCGCATCAGCGAATCCGGTGACCAGGCCCGACGCGTCGGAGACCGGGTTCTCGGCCACGGCGAACGCGGTGCCCGAGGTGCCCAGGGACACCACCACGTCGCCCGGCTGGGCCTCCAAGCCCAGGGCGGCGGCCATGTTGTCGCCGGTTCCCGCGGCCACGGCGCCGATCGCCGGCAGGCCGGGTACCTGCACGGCGCCCGCGTTCTCCGCGGGCCGGGCCACCCGCGGCACACCCAGGTCGCGGCCGAAGGCCCTGCGCAGCAGGTCGGGGCGGTAGGTGCCCTCGCCGGTGGCGAAGTAGCCGGTGCCCGAGGCGTCGCCGCGGTCGGTGACGGGGTCGGTGCCGCCGCGCAGCCGCCAGGTGAGCCAGTCGTGGGGGAGCATGACCTGCTCGGCGCGGGCGGCGTTGGCGGGTTCGTGCTCGGCCAGCCACCTCAGCTTGGTGACGGTCAGGCTCGCAACGGGGACGCTGCCCACCGCCTTGGCCCACTCGGCGGGGCCGCCGAGTTCGGCGATGAGGTCCTGGGCGGCGCCGGCCGAGCGGGTGTCGTTCCACAGCAGCGCCGGGCGTACGACCTTGCCGGCGCCGTCGACGGTGACCATGCCGTGCTGCTGGGCGCCGACGCCGATCGCGGCGACATCGTCGAGGAGGCCGCCGCCGCAGGCGTCGAGCAGGGCCTGCCACCAGATCTGCGGGTCGATCTCGGTTCCGTCGGGGTGGGGAGCCTGCGCGCGCCGCACCAGCGCGCCGGTGTCCGCACGGCGTACCACGATCTTGGTGCCCTGGGTGGACGAATCCACACCTGCGACCAGCATCGTCGGACCTCCAAGCGCGTCGAAACTGCGGTGATCGGGGGATCAGAGTACGGGGTCCGCGCCGGGTTCGGACCGGGTGCACCGCTGGACCGCGCTGGGATTAGTTTGGACTCCGGACTAACTGGAAGTCAATCCCGCCGGAGCAGAAAAAGCGCTGGTGACCGGCCGCGGCGCCGCGCCTGGAGCGATGCTCGCCGGAGGCCCAGCGCAGGCGCGGGATGGCGGAGTCGCGGGGCCGGCCTTGGAGCCGCCTACGCGCGCGGGCGCGCGCCCGCGCGCAGACACTGCTGCGGCGGGGCAGGTGACCGGGTCACCCGCCCCGCCGCAGCAGGCGGAACGCAGCCGGCTCAGCCGAGGTCGTCGAGGATGCGCCGGAGGTAGCGAGGGGTTTCCGAGGCCGGTGCGGCCTCAAGGCACAGCCGGTCCATCACGGCCATGTAGTGGTCGGTCTCTTCGGGCTTGTCGAAGTAGACCGAGCTGGTCAGCTGCTCCAGGTAGACCACGTCGGGAAGATCGGCACCGGTGAACCGGAGGATGCTGAAGGGGCCGCCCGCAGCGGCGTGCCCGCCCCGGGAGAACGGCACGATCTGCAGCGTGACGTTGGGCAGCGTGGCCATTTCGATGAGGTGCTCCAACTGGCCCCGCATGGCGTGGGTGCCGCCCAGCGGCCGGCGCAGCGCGGCTTCGTCGACGACGGCCCACAGCCGCGGCGCATTCGGGCCGGTTATGCGTTGCTGCCGGGTGAGCCGCAGGTTCAGCCGGCGGTCGATCTCGTCAACAGGGGCATTGCCGTGGCCGAGCATGATCACCGCCCGCGCGTACTCTTCGGACTGCAGCAGCCCGGGCACGAACTGGAGCTCATAAGTGCGGATGATCGAGGCGGCCTCTTCCAGGCCGATGTAGACCTCGAACCAGTTCGGCAGCACGTCGCTGTACTTGTGCCACCAACCGGGGTTGTTGGCCTGGCGGGCGAGGGAGAGCAGCGTGCCGCGCTCCTCGGTGTCCTCGACACCGTAGAGCGTGAGCAGGTCGGCGACGTCGCGTTCCTTGAAACTGACCTGGCCGAGCTCCAGCCGGCTGATCTTGGCATGCGAGGCGCGGATCTCGTAGCCGGCGTCCTCCCGTGTGATGCCCTTTTCCGTGCGCAGCCGCCGCAGCTGGGTGCCGAGTAGAATGCGCAACACTGTGGGACCGCCCCGTGACTGGGCGAGTACGTTCGCCGGAGGACCGTCCTCTTCCGGCCGCGCTATCTCCATTTTGCCCCTCCAAGAGCTGACCGGGTCAGTGAATCAGAATACCGGCGGTAACGGCAATTGCCGTGGGCGGTGCACAGGACCGGATGTGCGGTCGGCCGACCGGTTGGTATACGCGCTGTGACCAGCTGAGGACGCATGTGGATCATGGTCCGGAATGGCCCCGGTGCAGACCGCGGGGGCGCGGTCGGGTACGCGCATGCGGAGTATGTAGAAGCGGCGATTGAATTTCGTGGGCAATGCCGAACACAACCACGGATTTCCGCCGAGTTTTGCGCGGCGGTCGCTGATCGCGCTGTGAACGTATCGGTGCGGGGCGCATCCTGCGCGCGTGCGCGCGGAAGTCATACAAGAGTGAGCGGAGCCGGTGGAGCCGCCGGTGCCGTGCGGACTCCTGCAGCAGGGGGCTGGGTGCCGTCGCGCACTGCCGCGGTCCACGGGTGTCAGGTCGGCCCGGCCGTCCCCGGAGGGGGAGGGCGGGGGTCAATGTGGGGCGGGGGCGGATCGTGTAGCGCCGGCCATCCCGTTATGGGATGGGTCGCGCTGTAGGCCTCCCGCGCCGGGCCGCCTTGCTCCGGGCGTGTCAGTCGGTCAGGTTGTCGAACTCGCCGCGCTTGGCCCCGTGCACGAAGGCCTTCATCTCGGCCGGGGTGTAGATCAGCGCGGGACCGTGCGGGTGGCGCGAGTTGCGCATTGCGATCGCGCCGTCGGGCAGGCGGGCCACTTCCACGCAGTTGCCACTGGGATTGCTGAGCTCGGACTTGCGCCACACGGCGTCCCTGATGCTGCTGGCAGGGATGCCGTTGTAGGGCTGCTGCATCTGTGCTCTCTCTTTCGGGTCCGGCCGCGGCACCAAGATCATTTACGGCTCGCGGGGAGACTACCTGATGCACGTGCATATGTGCTTGCAGAGGTGCTTGCGTCAGTAAACCATGTTAACTGCGGAGATAACTGACAAAGAGTGCAGAACGTGACAACTTGCGAAGTTTGGTGGGTATTGGGACCTTGGTCCCTGTTTCCGAACGTTGTTCGGTGATGGTTTGCCCCTGCGGGGCGGGTTTTCCTGGACGCTCGGCGTGACCTGGAACGGTGAGCTGCGATGATGTGGTGGGTGCCTTGGGTGGGACGGATGGGTGATCGGCCGGTTCGCTTAAGTTTTCATAACGAACGGCGCTGAGGAGGACACGCGGCGCTCTTCTCACTAGACTGCGTTTTGCACATGCATTCGTGCTTACGTCTGTAAGTGACGAGCGAAAGGGTGCAAGTGAACCCGTACGGTGCGAGTAGCCCGACAGCGCAAGGAGCGCGATGACTGCGCACTCTGCCCACTTCAGAGCCGGTGGCCTGTTCCTGGAGTCCAGCAGCGGCCGAGTCCCCTCGGCGCGTGTGGGCGACGTCCCGGGAGGCTGGCAAGGGCTGTCTCTGGCGCCGCTACCGGTGGGGGAGCACTTCATCCGCCCCTTCACCGCGGTGTGCGGCCTGGGCTTCCACCCCGCCTCGGTCAAACAGGCGCGCGACTTCGCCGGCGGCGTGCTCGACGACTGGAGCCTGACCGACCTCTCCTGCGATCTCCGGCTGGTCGTCTCGGAACTGGTCACCAACGCCTGCCGGCACGCCGCGCCCGTTGCCTCCGGAATGATCTCGGAGTGGTCGATCCAGTTCGGCCTGGTGCGCAGCGACGGCGAACTCACCTGCATGGTCTTCGACCCCAGCCGGGTCTCGCCGCAGATGAACGAGACCGACGGCTTCGGCGAAGGCGGGCGCGGACTGCGCCTCATCGACTCTTACAGCTCCAACTGGGGCTGGAACATCCTCGACGGGCAGGGAAAGGTGGTCTGGGCGGCGTTCTCCATTCCCGACGCGCCCTGAGGGGCACCACCGATACCCTCGCCCTTCCGGATAGGGCGCCGCTGCCGGCAACGGCGGCGGCGCCCTTTTTTCTCCCCCCTGCGGCCCGCCCCGCCGCGCCCCCCGCGTGCCGGGCCACCGGCGCAGATGAACGGATTCTCATCCGGTTTTCATGCCGCGGTTGACCGCATCGGGCACCCTCGGTGCCATGGGACACCGCAGCGCGGCGGCCGTGCGCCGGGCCGGCGCCGCGCGCCGGTGAAGGGAGGGAGAGCGCACGTGAGCCGGATCCTGATCGCCGAAGACGAGGAGCGCATCGCCGCCTTCGTCCGCAAGGGGCTCACCGCCAACGGGTACACCGTCACTGTGGTGGGCACCGGAGCGGAAGCGGCGGGCTATGCCCTCGCGGGTGGTTTCGACCTCATGGTGCTCGACATCGGCCTGCCCGACCTGGACGGGTTCACCGTGCTGCAGCGGGTGCGCGCCGGCGGGTCGCACCTGCCGGTCATCTTCTTGACCGCGCGCGACGGGGTCGACGACACCGTCACCGGGCTGGAGAACGGCGCCGACGACTACATGACCAAGCCGTTCCGCTTCGAGGAGCTGCTCGCGCGGATCCGGCTGCGCATCCGTACCGAGCGCGGCCCCGAATCCACCTCGCTCAGCGCCGGCGGGCTCACCCTGGACCTGCGCACCCGCCGGGCCGCCACCGGCGGCCGGACGGTCGACCTCACCGCCCGCGAGTTCGCCCTGCTGGAGCTGCTGCTGCGCCACCGCGACCAGGTGCTGTCGCGCCAGCAGATCCTCTCGCACGTGTGGGGTTACGACTACGACCCCGGATCCAACGTCGTCGACGTCTATATCCGCGCCCTGCGCAAGAAGGTCGGTGCCGAGCGCATCGAGACCGTCCGCGGGATGGGCTACCGCCTCTCCGCTTGATGGCGTGATGGCCCGTGCCGCCCGGGTTTCCGGCGACGATCATGCAGAAAAACCCACCTCAGCGTTGATATTTGGGCATTTCTGCAGGGCCGGTGCGTCGCCCGCGCCGGCCCGGGGCACACCGCCGCCCTTGCGGGGGACCGGTGTGCGCGCTAAATTGGTCATGCGCCCAATGCGATCGACCAAGTGGTTCGTCCAAGGCGTCCGACCAATAACTGCGCCCGGGGTTCCCCGTATCTCCGGACCCCGCCGCCCCGCCAGAGGAAGGCACCGCACCATGCCCCGACCCACCACAGCCCAGCGCGGCCGCGAGGTACGCCGCAGGCTGCTCGGCGCCGCCTGCGAGCTCATCGCCGAGCACGGCTGGACCGCGGTCAGCACCCGCATGCTGGCCGAACGGGCCGAAGTCGCCCCCGGGCTGGTGCACTACCACTTCTCGTCGCTGCAGGCACTGCTCGTCGAAGCCGCCGCCACCGCCATGCGCGACTACCTCGCCAAGGTGCCCGAACTGCTCGAAGAGGTGGGCGACCCCCAACAGGCGCTGGCGACGATGTTCGGCGAACTGGAGGCCCACACGGGCCTGGACTCGACGTCACTGCTGTTCGTCGAGGCCTACCTCGCCGCCACGCGCGACGACTCGCTGCGCCGCGAGATCTCCGTTGTCCTGGAGGACTTCCGCACGCAGGCGGCCGGATGGCTGCAGCGCCACGGGATGGCCGACCCCGACCGCACCGCGGCGGTGCTGGCCGCCGCCATCGACGGGGTGCTGCTGCACCGGGCACTGAGCCCCGGACTGAGCGGCCCTGAAGTGGCGCCGGTGCTCGGCCGCATTCTCGTGCCGGCCGCTGCCACCGCCGACGGCCGCGACCGCGACGAAGCGCGTACTCCGGACGGCGCAGCAAACGCGGTAGGCGGGAAAAGTCCCGAAAACCCGGACGCCCCCCGTAAGACCGGATAGTCCTGTCAGCCCGGACGGTCCGGACCGCGGAAAAGAAGCTCTTTAACCCCGTAAGCCCGGAAAGTACGGAAATCCGGGAAAACGCGCACAATGTGGAAAGCACAGGTGAGGCAGTGATGAGGATCGCCATCTGCGGCGCCGGAATCGCGGGGCTCGCCCTCGCCCAGCGCCTGGACAGCCTCGGGTTCGAGGTCGTGGTGCTGGAAAAGGCGCCCGGGCCCCGGCCGCAGGGCTACATGATCGACTTTTTCGGGCCGGGCTACGACGCGGCGCAGGCCATGGGCGTGCTGCCGCGGCTGCGCGAGCTGAGCCACCCGGTCGACGAGGCCCGCTACATCGATGCCAAGGGCCGGCGCCGTGCCGGTCTGGACTACGAGCAGTTCGCCCGCTCGGTCGACGGCCGCTTGCTCAGCATCATGCGGCCCGACCTGGAGCAAGGGCTGCGCGAGCACCTTTCCGAGCGCGTTGACCTGCGCTACTCCACCAGCATCAGCGCGATCGACAACCGATCGGACGGGGTCGGGTTGAGCCTGACCGACGGCACCGATCTGGAGGCCGACCTGCTCGTGGGCGCCGATGGCATCCACTCCAGTGTGCGGTCGATGGTCTTCGGCGCTGAGGACCGTTTCATCCACTACCTGGGATTCCACACCGCCGCCTACATCTTCACCGACGCAGGCCTGCACTCCGAGCTCGGCGCCGGTTTCTGCCTGACCGAAAGCATCGGGCGGCTGATGGGCTTCTACGCGCTGAGCGATGACCGGGTGGCCGCCTTCGCCGTGCACCGCACCCCCGACCCCGCCCGCCCCGCCGACGAACGGGCCGCACTGCGCGAGAACTACGGTTCGCTGGGCTGGGTGGTCCCGCGCGCGTTGGACGCCTGCCCGCCCTCGTCCGAGATCTACTACGACCAGGTCGCCCAGATCCGCATGTCCGAGTGGAGCCGCGGCCGTGTCACACTGCTCGGCGACTCCTGCCAGGCGGTCTCGCTGCTGGCGGGGATGGGCGCCTCGCTGTCGGTGGCGGGAGCCCATGTGCTCGCCGAGCACCTGGCCGCCGCCGATTCCGTCGACGCGGCGCTGCGCAGCTACGAGCGCGAATGGCGGCCGGTGGCCACGGAGAAGCAGCGCGTCGGGCGCCGCGGCGCGCGCATCTTCCTGCCCGACACAGCGTGGGTGCTGTGGGCGCGGCGCATCGCGCTGCGCCTGGCGCGGATTCCCGGTGTCGACCGCTATATCGCGGGGTCGCTCACCGGCAAGCCCGTCGTGCTGCCGGTGCCCTCGCGCCCGGCCGCGGGCGGCCGCCGGAGCTGAGGCGGCGGGCCCGCTGCTCGCGCCGGCTGCGGAGGGGCCGGCTCAGTCGCGCGGACTGCCCAACTGGTGATGGACGATCATGTCGGCGTAGACGCCGCCGAGTTCGGCCTCCGAGAGGTCTTCCTCCGGGTCGTACCAGTTCACCACCGCCTCCAGGGTCTCCAGTACCGCTGACGCCGCTGCGGCGGGCCGGGACACCCGGAAACTGCCGTCGGTGCTGCCCTCGGCGATGACCGTGCACAGATGGTCGTGGTAGGTCTGGCGCAGGCCGGCGAGTTCGCGGTGGCGGCCGGGGTGGACCGCGCGCAGGGTGGGCAGCACGGTGCGGCGGAGTTCCTCGGCGGCGCGGTGGTGGCGGCAGTGCCGGATGTGGCGCCGCACGATGCGTTCCATGCGCTGCGGGGGCGTGCCCGGATCGCGGTCGGCGAGCTGCTTGCGTACGAGGGTGCGCGCGCGGTTGAGCGCGACTGCGTAGGCGAGGTCCAACCGGGTGGGAAACGCTCTGCGGAACGCGACAGGGTCGAGGCCCGATCTGGCGGCGACCTCGCGCGCGACTTCGGCCATGTCCAAACCGTGCAGCCCGCGGCGGGCGAACAGGCCCGCGGCGGTGTTCAACGTGCAGTCGAGGGTGTGCGCGTCCTGATGGGAAAGGTCCGCCGTCATGATCATCTCTGCAGGGGGCCGGCCCCGGGGCGGGGCGTAGTCGAGGGGGCGCGTGTCGATGAATTGGCCACCGACCCATTCGAGGATAGCGCCGCCCTCATGCCCTTTCAGGGAAAATTGGGCAGGCCGACCGGCGGATTCGGTGGAAATGGGTTCCGGTTTTCCGAATCCGATAGATGAACTGAATTCATTTCTAAGTCACTGCGCCTCGCCGCCGTTCCCCGGGATGCGGTTCACGGCCGCCTGCGGACCGGATTCGGTGGTGGGATCGCGGCGGCCGGCAACCTTCACCAGTTCCCCGATGTTGGCAGAGATGATCGCATCCACCCCCATTCCCGCAATACGCACCATTTCGGAGAAGTCGTCGACCGTCCACGCGGCGACGCGGTATCCGTGGCGCTGGACCTCCAGCACCAGTTCGCGGGTCAGCCCGCGGTGGTCGGTGCTGTAGACACCGGGCCGCAACGCCTGCCACACATCGGGTGCGGGCAGCGCCGGCCGGTCCCAGGACAGCACGATCGGCACGTTCGGCCGGTGGGTGCGCAGCGCGCGCAGGGTCTCGACCGTCCCGGTGTAGGAGACGTGCTCGCCCATGCCGTTCTCGCCGACCACCGCCTCGGCCGCCAGCGCGGTCTCGACGCTGTCGACCTCGAACATCAGCGCGCGCGGTTCCGGCGCCCTGCCGGCTTCGGCCAGCACCTCCATCAGAGTGGGAACGCGCTGCTCGACGTCGGTGTCCAGCGCGGCGAGCTCGGCCAGGCCGGTGGCCGCCGCGGCGCGTTCCAGCCCCCGGTCGGGCTCCGGACTGCGGTCGCGCACTGCGACGACGTGGCCGTCGGCGGTGGTGCGCAGGTCCACCGCGAGGCCGTCGGCCCCCGCCGCGATGGCGGAGCGGATCGCGGGCAGTGTGTTCTCGCGGAAACGGGAGGTGTCGCCTCTCAGGGCGATCGCCAGCGTCATGGATCAGTCTCCAGGCCCCGTGGATGGCGGCGATCGACAGCCGCCGCGTATGTAGACCACAGTGCCAAACGGGGCGCGCCGCCGGGGGCCGACTCGGCGAATCCACTGCAATCCGCTGCGCCGCCAGTGCGATCGGGGCGCCCGGACCCGGCAGCGTGCCCGCCGCGCCCGGGCGTGCCGCGCGACACTCCGGGGTGGTCGGCGCCACGCCCTGGCGGACTGGGAGACTTCTGTGGTAAGCCCGCGTCAGCCAGAGTGGCCGACGCAGAACCAGCTACGAGTCCGAAGGCGAATGATGATCCCCGACCAGCGCCGCGAGCACATCCTCAAGCTCCTGCAGGAGCGGCACGTGCTGAGCATCAACGAGCTCACCTCGATGCTGTCCGTTTCGCATATGACGGTGCGTCGCGACATCCAGGCGCTGGAGAACGACGGCAAGGTGCTCTCGGTCACCGGCGGCGTGCGGCTGGCCGCCCGGCTCAAGAGCGAGCCGTCCTACCTGGCCAAGGCCCAACTGGAGGTGCCGGCCAAGCGCGCCATCACCCGTGCGGCGGCCCAGTTGGTACGGGAGAACTTCACGATCTTCCTCGACGCCGGCACCACATCGCTGCAGATGGTGCCGATGCTCACCGAGAAGGTGGGCCTGACGGTGGTCACCAACGACTTCAACGTGATCGGCCACCTCATGGAGTACCCCAACATCGAGCTGATCCACACCGGCGGTGTGGTCTCCCACGCCGACCATTCCTCGGTCGGCCAGTTCACGGCGGACTTCCTGAGCAAGGTCAACGTCGACATCGCCTTCATCGCCAGCAGCTCCTGGGACGTCGAGCGGGGATCGACCACGCCCTCGGAGGGAAAAGTGGTGGCCAAGCAGCAGCTGCTGCGCGTGGCGTCCAAGAGCGTGCTCACCGTTGACAGCACCAAATACGGCAAGTTCGGTACGTTCCGGGTGGCGCGCCTGGACGAGTTCGACCTGATCATCACGGACAGCCGGCTGCCCCAGTCGGCGGCCGACGAGATCCGGGCCCAAGAGGTGCGGTTGGAGCTGGTGTCGCCGGAGTGAGCCGGTGCGCCGACAACGGCGGGCGGCTCCGCGGGTCCGTGCGCCGGACGCACCTGCTGCGGGGCCGGCGGTGTACTCGGCCGGGCGCCGGGTCCGCCCGTGCCCGGATCCGGGCACGGGGTTATGCCCGCACCTGAGGCGGGGTCAGGGGATGGCGGCGGTTGTCGTCAGTCGTCGTCGCCCAGTTCGGCCGGGCAGAAGAGCTCAAGCTGGATGCCGTCGGGATCGCTGAACGACAGCATGGAACCGGTGTCGGAGTGCACGACGGGGGAGTGGTCGATGTCGAGGTCGGTGAGCCGGTCCTCCCAGTAGCCGAGTTCGCCGAGGCTGCCGACCTGGAAGGCCACGTGGTCCATACCGGTGTGCCGGTGGTCGAAGGTGGCCTTGAACTGGTCCTTGTGCTGGATGAAGCCCAGCACAACGCCGCACGGATGGCGACACTCCGTGTGCAGCCACTGCTTTCCGTCGCGGGTCTTGAACTCCTTGAACCCGAGGACGGAACGGTAGAACTCGATACTGGCGTCGCGGTCGCGCACCGAAAGGGTGATGTGCGCGACTCCGGTCACTCGAGGCACGGAACCTTCTTTCCGGCGGTCCAGTGGCCGTCTGCGGGGCGGGAACAGCGTTAGCACAATTCTCGAGAATACGCGGGTCAGCGGGGTCCGCAAGGACTTGTTAATAGATGCTTAACGGGACGGATCGGGCACCGGCTGCCGACCGCGCCGGGCGCGGCACACGGAAGGCCGCTGCAGCAGGGATCGCGGACCGGCGACCGGGGCCCGGCGGCCTTCCTGTGAGCGCTCGCACATCAAGACGGCGTCAAGAGCGGATCCTGCCGGGGTCCGGCCGATGACCCCCGGTACCGGAAATCCTACCGTCCGGAGTCTCCGGTATCGCCAGGTCCGCCGGGAGTTGCTCGGCCGGGACCGGGTCGGCGCGGGCGCGGAGCCCAGAGCGCCCGCAGGTGCGAAGCCGCGCTGGTCGACCCATCCGCGCCGTGGCAGAGTGGCTGCCATGAGCGCAAGCACCACACTGCACGTGGCCACCGTGTTCCTCGGTGACGGCGATACCGGCGGCAACGAACTCGGCGTGTTCCTGGGCGCGCCCGGACTGCCCGGCGGCGACAGGCAGCGCATCGCCGCCGACCTCGGGTTCGCCGAGACCGTCTTTGTCGAGGACCCCGCCACCGGGCGCCTGCACATCCACACGCCCGCAGTGGAGCTGCCGCTGGCCGGGCACCCCCTCGTCGGCACGTCGTGGCTGCTGGCGGCCGAGGGCAACGCCCTGGACACCCTCAACCCGCCGGCCGGCCCGATCCCCACGTGGGCGGACGGCGAGCGCGTGTGGATCCGCGCCGATCCCGAGCTCGCGCCGGTCTTCGACACCCGCCACCTGGAGTCACCGGCGGCCGTCGATGCCCTGGAGGGCGGCGAAAAAGGCGTCGACCTGCACGTATGGGCGTGGGAGGACGAAGCGGCCGGCCGGGTGCGCGTCCGAGTGTTCCCGGATGGGATGGGCATCGCCGAGGACGAGGCCACCGGCGCCGCGGCGCTGCGGCTGGGCCAGCTGCTCGGCCGCGAGCTGACCATCCGCCAGGGAACGGGGTCGCGCATCGATGTGCGCCCCGGCCCCGCAGGCACGGTCGAGGTCGGCGGGCGCTGCGCCTTGGTTGACACGCGCGAGTACCGGCTCTCCTGACCGCGCCCGTCCCCGCCGCCCGCCCGGGCCTCAAACGGGAATCTCGCGCCCGTAGACGATCAGGTTCTGCTCGTAGTGGCCGGTGGCGCGGTCGAAACGGCCGGCGCAGGTGATCAGCCGGAGCGCGGCGTGGTCCACCGGGCCGTAGACCCGCGCAGCGGGGAAGCGGTCCTTGTCGACACGCTCGCTGCGGCGGATGCGGAAGAGGGCGGTCGAACCGTCGGCGCGGCCGATGCGCACGGTGTCGCCCTCGGACAGTTCGTGCAGCCGGACGAAGACGGACGGGCCGGTGCGGGAGTCGCGGTGCCCGATGATCACGGCGGGTCCGGTCTCGCCGGGCGCCGCGCCGAGCCGGTACCAGGCGGCCACGCCGGTCTGCTCCAGCGGCGGCTCGTCCAGGGTGCCGTCGTCGTCCAGCCCCATCGGGACCACGGGCGCCGACAGACCGATCGCATCGATTGCGAGGTGCTCGGGGCGCGGTTGCGGCTCCGCCTGCGGTTCCGGCGCTGGAGCCGGTTCCGGTGCCGGTCCCGCCGCAGCGCCGCCGCCGTCCGGCGCCTGCACGTTCAGTGCCCGCTCGGGTACGGCGTTGCGTAACGCCCCGAGCGCGGGTGCGTCCGGTGGCGGGGCCGCGCCGCCGCCCAGCCCCGCTGCCAGCAGTACCGCCGCCGCCAGGGCGGCGGCAGGCCGGCGTGCGGCGGTGTCACCGCGCACGGGCGAGCCGGTGGCGCGCTGCCGCTGCGCCGCCCAGAACCGCCAGGACTCCGGCACCGGCGACGGCGAGCAGCAGCGACGGGCGCAAGCCCGGATCGGCGCCGCCGCCCGCCTGCGGCGCACCCAGCGGTGTTGGGGTGAGCGGGCCGCTGACCACGGTCAGTTCGCCCGCGACCGTCTCGCCGGAGCCGCCGCCGACGCATTCGCCCCTGACCTCGTAGTCGCCCGGGGGAGTCCCCGGCGCCACCACGACCGGAACGCTTCCCGAGGTGTTGGACAGTTCGGCCGACGGAGTGCCGGAGAACGCCTTCGAGGTGAACTCCAGCCGCTCGGCAGGGCCTTCGCAGGATGAACGCAGGGTGATGGAGTCGCCGGGGGCGGCCGTGGCCGGAGCGATCTCGATCGAGGCGGCGGTTGCCGCCGGGGCGCTGGTTATGGCCAGCACGCCCGCCACAAGGCCGACCGTCACCGGATACCGCATGTCGTCTCCCCATTGCCGCAGGTCGGATACCCGCACGATGTCACAGTAGGTGCGCTATCGTCACGCAACGTGGCGGGTGGTCGCGGTTGTTTTTGTGCTTTCGCGGCAAGCGGCCCCGGCCGGTCCCGTGCGGAGGCGAAGGGGCTTACTCTCGGGGATCGAAGGAGCACGTCGGAGGCGGAGGACGATGTCGGCCACGCGGTTGCTGGTGCTGGGCGCGGTGCGCGCCTCCGGGCGGGCACACGGTTACCAGGTGCGGCGCGAACTGCTGATGTGGGGCGCCGAACAATGGGCCAACGTCAAGCCCGGGTCTATCTACCACGCCCTGCGGCAATTGCTGAAGGCCGGGATGCTGCGCAGCGCCGGTGTCGAGGAGAGCGGCGAGGGGCCGGAGCGCACGCTCTTCGAGCTGACCACGGCCGGTGAGGACGAGTTCACCCGGATACTGTCCAAGGCGCTTTCGGACTCCTCGGTCAAGCCCGAGTTCTTCGGTGCCGGGATCACGTTCATGACGGCCCAGCCGCGCGACCGGGTGACCAGCCTGCTGCGGTTCCGGCTGGCGCGGCTCGAAGGCGACCTGCAGAGCCTGCAGACGATGCTCGCCGACGACGGTGCCGCCGCTGACAAGCCACCGCACGTGTGGGAGCTGTTCCGCTCGTGGATCGTGGCCGGTGAGGCGGCGGCCGACTTCACCCGCGAGCTGATCGGGCGGCTGGAGGGCGGTGCCTACACCATGGCCGGCGAGCAGGACCGGGTTTTCGGCGAGCCCGCCGATGTCGCGCCGACCGATCACCGCGGGTAGCGTCGGCCGGGTGTCCGGTTCGCCGGGCGGAGTGTTCGGCCGACCAGCTAATCAATTTTGACTACCGGGCTGCGGTGTTCCATGCTTGTCGAGTGCTCAAACTTGACTACCACTGTTGGACGGACAATCTGGGGGAGCTGTGATCCATACCCGTGAACTGACACGGAGCTTCAAAGCCAAGGGCGGCACCGTTGAGGCTGTGCGCGGCCTGGACCTCGACGTCGAGTCCGGGGAACTGGTCGCGTTCCTGGGCCCCAACGGTGCGGGCAAATCCACCAGCCTGCGCATGCTGACAACCCTGCTGCTGCCCACCTCGGGCAGCGCCACCGTCGCCGGGCGCGACGTGATCGCCGACCCGCACGGCGTGCGCGAACGCATCGGCTACGTCGGCCAAGGCCACGCCTTGGGCGCCGGCCAGTACGTCACCGAGGAACTGGTCGGCCAGGGCCGGCTCTACGGGCTGGGCAAGGCCGAGGCGCGCTCGCGCGCGGCCGAGCTGATGGCCGACCTGGAGCTGGAAGGACTGGACAAGCGCGAGTCCACCCAGCTCTCCGGCGGGCAGCAGCGGCGGCTGGACATCGCCATGGGCCTGATCCACCAGCCATCGCTGCTGTTTCTGGACGAGCCCTCGACCGGGCTCGACCCGCACAGCCGCGCCAACCTCTGGGCGCACATCACCCGGCTGCGCGAAAAGTACGGCACCACCATCCTGCTCACCACCCACTACCTGGACGAGGCCGACAGCGTCGCCGAACGCGTGGTCGTCATCGACCACGGGCTGGTCATCGCCGACGGCACCCCCGATGAGCTCAAGGGCAAGGTTTCCGGCGACCTGGTGAGCCTGGAGACCGGTTCGGAGGAGGACGCCCGCGCCGCGGCGGCCGCCGTCGAGTCGGTGCCATCGGCGCACTCGGTGGACATTGCGGCGAGCACCGTACGGATGCGTGTCGACCGCGGCGACGCCGTGCTGCCCGAGGTACTGCGCGCCGTCGATGCCCGCGGCCTGGAGTTGCTCACCGTGCAGGTGCACCGCCCCTCGCTGGACGACGTCTTCCTCACCCTGACCGGGCGCAGCCTGCGCGAGAGCGCCGAGTGAGCGTCCCCCCGAACCGCTCGAACGGCCTGAAGGCCGGAAAGGAAACGCCGACGATGTCCTTCCTGCGCGACACCTGGCTGATCTGGCTCCGGCAGCTGCGCCCGACCCTGCACAGCCCCATCACGGGGATGGGGTTCAGCATGCTGCAGCCGGTGCTCTACCTCGCGCTGTTCGCTCCGCTGCTGTCGGGGATGCCCGGCGCAATGGGCGAAAACTCCCTGCAGTGGTTCCTCCCCGGCGTGCTGGCGATGCTCGCGTTGTTCGGCACCTTGTTCGCGGGTTTCGGCCTGCTGCCGGAGCTGCGCAGCGGCGCCTATGAACGGCTGCTGGCCGCCCCCGTCAACCGTGTTGCCCTGCTCTTGGGGCGCGTGCTGCGCGACATCACCGTGCTGGGCTGCCAGGCGACCGTGATCCTGCTGATCGTCATCCCGTTCGGCCTGCGGGTATCGCCGCTGGGCGCGGTCGTCGGGCTGCTGCTACTGCTCATCATGGGCATCGGCCTGGGCACGCTGTCGTACATGCTGGCGATGTCGGTGAAGCAGGAGTTCATCTTCCCGGCGATCCTGCAGACGACGACCATGCCGCTGATCCTGCTGTCCGGCATCCTGCTGCCCATGGACCTGGCGCCGACCTGGCTGTACGTCCTCTCGCGCATCAACCCGCTGAGCCACGTCGTCGACGCCGAGCGGGCGCTGTTCGCCGGCGACTTCGGCGACCCCTCGGTCCTGATCGGCGCCGGGGTGGCCGTCGCGGTCGCCGTGATCGCCCTCTTCCTGGGCACCCGCCTGATGCGCCGCCTGGCGTCGTAGCCGCTGCGGTGCCGGGTAGGGGGCCGCCCGCTCGCCCGGCACCGGGAGGCCCGCAGGCCCGCCGTTCCCGCCCCGCCGCCCCTCTGGCGCCGCAATATGTTACTCGCTAACATGTTATCGACTAACATTTTGGAGGCGGCATGCCGGAGGACTGGCGGGAGCGCAAGAAGGCGCGCACTCGCGGCGGTATCCAGGAGGCGGCGCTGCGGCTGTTTTCGGAGCAGGGCTACGACGCCACCACCGTGGCGGAGATCGCCGCGGCGGCGGGGGTCTCGCACACCACGTTCTTCCGCTACTTCCCGACCAAGGAGGACGTTGTGCTCGGCGACGAGTACGACCCCCTGATCGAAGCGGCCGTGCGGCGGCGCCCGCCGGAGGAAGGGCTGGTGGAGCGGGTGCAAAACGCGGTCGCCGAGGGCCTGGCCGCGGTGTACGCCGAAGGCCGCGACGCGCTGCTCGCCCGGGTGCGGCTCATCCTCAGCGCCCCCGCGCTGCGCGCCAGGATGTGGGAGGACATGCAGGACACCCAGGCCCTGCTGGAACGCGCGCTGTCGGCAACCGGCGATCCGGCCGAGGTACCGATGCGGGTCCGCGTCGCAGCGGCGGCGTCGCTGGCGGTGCTGACCACCGCGATCATCACCTGGGCGCGCGATGACGGCCGCGGCGACCTGCCCGCCCTCATCGACGAGGCGTTCACCCACCTGCGGACGGAGCTGGGCTGATGCGCCGCGAGCCGCCGCACGCCGTGCGCGAACCCCCGCCCACCGACCCCCTGATCGACGTGTCCGACCTGCGCGTCCGATACCGCGGCAGCACCGAGGACGCGGTGGCGGGCATGACCTTCGCCGTCGCCCCGGGCGAGGTGTTCGGGTTCCTCGGACCCAGCGGTGCCGGCAAATCCAGCGTGCAGCGCGTCCTCACCCGCCTGCTGCGGCGCTACACCGGCCGCGCCGCGGTCTTCGGCCGCCCGCTGCAGGACTGGGGCGCCGACTACCACGAGCGCATCGGCGTCGGTTTCGAACTGCCGGCCGCCTTCAGCAAACTCACCGCCGCCGAGAACCTCGCCGCCTTCGCCGGCCTCTACCGGCGCCCGGCCCGGCCCGTGGACGAACTGCTGGAGCTGGTCGACCTGGGCCGCGCCGCCGACCAGCGCGTCGACGGGCTCTCCAAAGGCATGCGCATGCGGCTCAACTTCGCCCGCGCCATGCTCAACCGGCCGGACCTGCTGTTTTTGGACGAGCCCACCAGCGGCCAGGACCCCGTGCACGCCGCCGCGCTGCGCGAGCTGATCCGCGACCGGGCGCGCGAAGGCACCGGGGTGTTTTTGACCACGCACGACATGGCAACCGCCGACCAGGTGTGCGACCGGGTCGCGTTCGTCGTCGGCGGGCGCATCGCCGCGATCGACTCGCCGCGCGCGTTCAAGCTGCGCTACGGGCGCCCCGGGGTCCGGGTGGAGTACCGCGCCGGCGGCCGGCTCGCCGCACACGATATCCCGCTCGACGCATTGGCCGCCGACCCGCGGCTGTCCGCCCTGCTGGGCGAAGGCGCCGTCGAGACGGTGCACACCCGCGAAGCGTCGTTGGAGGACGTGTTCGCCGCCGTGACACGGGAGCGGTTGTGAGCGGCCGGGCGGTGGCGGCCCGCTGGAGGGCCGGGCTGGCGTTGGAGTGGCGGGTCGAGCTGCGCCACGGGGTGCCGGCGGCCGCTGCGGTACTGGCGGTGCTGTGGAGCGCGGTGCTGGCCGCGGTCCCCGGCCCGTGGGCGCCGTCGGCGGCCGTGGTGCTGCTGGTCGTCGACACGGCCGGGTTCGGTGTGCTGTTCGCGGCGGTGCTCGTCCTTTACGAGCGCGGCCAGGGCGGCCGGGCGGCCCTCGCAGTCACGCCGCAGCGCCCGCACGAGTACATCGGCGCGCGGGTGGCCGTGCTCACCGCCCTGGCGGCGGCGGTCGCGGCCCCAATGGCGCTCGCGGCCTCCCGGGAGCGGTTGGCCGGCGCCGCTGCTGCGGCAACCGCCCCGGCCGCCGAGCCGGGCGCCGCGGCGGTTGCCGCTCCGGCAGCGGCGCCGGCCCAGGTGCTGGTTCCGGTTCTGCTGGGGGTTGCGCTGCTGTCGGTGCTGCTGGTGGGTCTGGCGCTGGCGGCGAGCGCGGGCGCAGCGGGGCTGGCCGCGCTGTTCGTCCGGGCGCCGCTGGTCGGGCCGCTGGTGCTGGCGCCGGTGGCGCACGTCTCCGGAGCGTTCGACCACTCGCCGCTCGCCCCGGTGCTCTATGCGGTACCGACCACCGGCGGAGCCGACCTGATCCGCGCCGGCCTGGTGCCGCAGGCGGCACCGGGTGCGGCGCCGACCGCCGCCGCGGCGCTGTACCTGCTGGTGTGCGCGGCCGGTGCGGTCGCACTCGCATGCCGGGCCTGCGGCGCCGACGTGGCGGAGGGGCCGCTGCGGCCGTCCCGGCCGCGCCGGGCGCTGCGCGG
>NZ_BAAGYZ010000094.1:0-59558 GCF_054778995.1 Streptomonospora sediminis | reverse complement strand
GGCCGTGTCCTGTTTGCCGCCGGGGTTGACATCTCACGCCCGGCACTAACTTCCCGGCATTGCTTGTTTTGGGCGGGAACCGTAAATAAGGGACGAACGAGGCCCGGTCTCATGGAGCCTTCCTCTTCGGGGTACCGCCTCGCCGAGGAAAGGCCCCGTTCCGAGGTGCCGCCCTGCACACCCCGCGCTACGAGGAGCCCCGTATGACCGCACACACCCCGCACGGGTCCGCGCCGGCCGACGGCTCCGCTTTTCCCGGGCCGCCCGGGGGGCCGCTGCCACCGGATGGGCCGGGCGGGCAGGGCGGTCCGGCACCGGATGGCGCACCGGCGCCGGGGGACCGGGCGCGGCGCCGCAGGTGGCGGGTTGCCGCCGCCGTCGCCGCCGGTGCGGCGGCGTTGGGTGTCGCCGCCGGGCTGGGGTGGGTCGCCGTGGAGAACGCGCGGCCCTACGCCGACCTGGCACCGTGCGAGCGGCTGCTGCCCCGCCATTCCCTGGCCGGGCTGCCCGGACTCGACGGCGCGGCCGCCGCGGGCGAGGAGCTGGGCCCGGGCGGCGACGGCGAGACCTACGACAAGCGCAGCGTCGAGCAGGTGGAGTGCTGGACCGGATCGGACCGGGAACGGTCGGCCGGCCCGGTGGCGATCAGCATGCGCCGCCACTCTCCGGCAACCCGCGAGTCCGACTACGCCCCCTTGCAGCGGGCGCTCGACCGCCACCAGCGGGCCCTGGCCGGCGGGCTCGCGGCGGGTTCGGCGGCCAGGCAGAAGTCGGTTTACTACAGGACCGCGACCGCCGACGTCGAGGTCCGCACGCTGGACACCGGCGACGAGGGGTTCCTGGTCTCCTACACCGGCGCCGAGCCCGCATACACCGTGCCGTGGCCCTCCACCGCGGAGCACTGGGCGGTCGCCCAGTACCGCGACCGCAACCTCTTCGTACAGGTGACCTACGCCGGCGCGCCCGAGATGGGCGCCGAGGCCGAGCTGGCGGCGGTCAGCGAGCTGGCCGAGCTGGTCCAGCGCCGCGCGGCCGAGACCGCGCGGCTGGTGTAGGCCCCGTACGGCGCCTCCCGGCCGCGCGGCGGCGCGCCGGACACGGGTCCGCTGGGCGGCCTTGCCCGCGGCCGGCAACAGGCGGCCTGGGCGAAAAAGCAGCGGCAACGGCCGCGGGCGGCGGGGCGGGCGGACACCGGTCCCGCCCGCAGGGGGCCGGGGCGGGCGGCCGACCCTGCGGAAATGCCCAGAATTCAACGCTGGGACCGGCATTTCTGCATGATCATCAACAGGAACCCGACATAACGGGCGCACAGTCACCCGGTAACCCGACATAAGGGACACGCGCGCGCTCACCCCGGCCGACCGCCGCCCCCGGTGCCGCTACCACACTTCCTGGACAAGGCTTAGCGCGTGGGGTCCAGGGCGAGTTTGCCCCGGGTTGCGCGCGAGCGCAGGTCTTCGTGGGCCCGGTGCGCCTCGCCCAGCGGGTACTCGCCGCCGATCAGGGGGCGCAGCCGTCCCGCGAGCACCAGCTCGAACAGTTCGGTCATCGCCCGGCCGACCACGTTGCCGGGCAGCTGGAAGGCGTGCGGCAACCACATGCCGCTGACCGTCGCCGAGTGCCGCATCAGGTTGGCGAACTCCACCGGCTTGGGCGCCTCGCGCGACGCCATGCCGTAGAAGGCGAGCCGGCCGAAGGGGGCCAGCGCCCGCAGGCTCTCGTCGGTGACCCGCCCGCCGGTCATGTCCAGCACCGTGTCCACCCGGCGGCCCTCGTTCGCCTCGATGAGGGCGGTGGTCATGTCCTGGGTGCGGGAGTCCACGACCGTGTCGGCGCCCAACTCCAAGGCCGTCTCGCGCTTCTCGGGGCTGCTGGCGGTGGCGATGACCCGTCCGGCGCCGAACGCCTTGGCGAGCTGGACCGCAAGGGACCCGACCCCTCCGGCGCCGGCGTGCACGACCACCGATTCGCCCTCGCTCAGGTGCACGTTGTGCCGCAGCAGCACCCATGCCGTGGCCCCCTGCACGACGAGTGAGAGCGCGGTCGCCGCCTCGACGCCGTCGGGGATGTCGAAGGCCATCGCTTGCGGGGCGAGGGCGCGTTCGGCGTAGCCGCCGCTGTCGACCATCGCCACCACCCGGCGCCCGTCCGGGGTGCGCCCCGCCACCTCGCTGCCGGGGATCAGCGGCAGGGCGCTGCCGGAGAGGTAGGTGTCCTCGACGCGGTGGGTGTCGGCGTAGTTGACACCGGCGCGCTCGACCTCGATGAGGAGGTCTTGGGGGCCGGGCACCGGATCGGGAACCTCGGCGGGCTGCAGGACCTCGGGACCGCCGAACTCGGTGATCTGGATGGCTCGCATAGGGGTGCTGTCTCCCAACGTGGGCTCGGGACGGGGCCGTGCCGCGGACTGCGACAGACCGACCAGATGGTATGTGACGAGCGTAGCCGTATCGGACCGGCCGTGCCGGTGCAGGAGTGCGGGTCCGGCGTGTCGGTCCGCGGTGCGGAGTGGAGCGCCGGGTCGGGAAACACATTCCGGAAACATCCGGCCAAAGGGGGTGGAACGGCACTCCCGCAACAGCGACAAGTCGGGTAAATTCCTTTTCGGCGTATTTGGTACCGTCCGCGTGGTCGAAGCACACGGTGAGGGAGCCGTTTCGTGGCAGCAGCGCCTACACGGGTCTACACCGACGACACGCGCCTGTTCTGGCAGCAGCTCGCCAAGGTGGCGGCCGGCGGGGCGGCGGTCTTGGCCGTATCGGTGCTGTGCGGCATCGACGACATGGAACTGCTGGCCAGCGCGGCGGCGGCCGTGGCGATCCTGGCGGTGATGATCCTGCTGGCCTGGCGCGTGCGCGCCTCCCGCGGGCGCGCGTCGTTCGTACTGGACGAAACCGGACTGCACTACCGGCGCCGGCGCCGCGGGCAGTGCGCTGAAACCCGCTACTACGACCTCGGCGACATAACCAGCGTGCAGCTGCGGATGCACGTCGGCAGCGCGCAGTCGCTGGAGTTCGGATCCAGCAGCAACGGACTGCCCGAGCTGCGGATCGAGACCCGCAACGGGCGCGCCGACCGGTTCCAGGTCGTCGCCCTCGACTTCGAAGGCTGCGACGAGCTGCGCAGCTTCATAACCCTGGTGTGCGACAGCGCCGGTATGGAGAAACGCAGGTCGGGCACTGGCGGGCCGGTCGCCGTCGTCGACCGCTGGGACCAACCGGACCGGGCCGGGGGTGCCGGCCAACAGGGCCGAACCTGCGGCGGCGACCGGCAGGTGGAACCGCACGCCCAGCCTTGACCGGGCCCGCGCGGCCGCCCAGGAGGCCGGCGATGATCACGGTGGGGCGAATCCGCCCGCCGCAACGGTCGCGTCGTCGTGCAGCTTCCCGCGCGCCACGCCGCGGCTCTGCTCGTGCGCGCGCACTCGCGCGATGAGCGGTCCCGGGCCCTCCTCCTCCAGCCACCGCCAGACCTGCTGCCAGGGGTGGCCGTAGTAATCGGCGAGCCGAGCGCAGCCGTCGGTCATCAGGGCGAACCTGGCCCCGGCACTGCGCGAGGTCCCGGTGACGGCGTGGTGCGCCGCCTCGGGAACGGCACCGGCCACCCAGAACCCGCCCTCGGCGTTGCGGTGGGCGCGTACGAGCTCGGGGCTGTAGGGGCGGCCGCCGGGCAGGTGGTCCACCCGGTCGTCGGTCACGGCGCGGACCTCCCCGCCGTCCTCGGCCAGCAGCACGGTGCAGTCGGCCAGCACCAGGTACTCCAGGCGCCGCGCGGCGCCCGGCGGCTCAGGGCCGGATCCGCCCCCTGCCTGCTCGGGGCGCGCGATGGCGACGGTGGCCGAAGGGCTGTCGGGGTTGTCCAGGTCGCACGTTCCGCCGTGGGCCCGGCCCACATCCGCGATCGCCGCCGCCAGGCAGTCGGCCAGCGACGGGGGATGTTCGGCGCAGAGCCGGGCGGCGAGCGCGGCGCAGAGCCGGTCGGCGTACCAGGCGACCCCGTGGCGGCACCCGGTGTCGGCGCCCGCAACGGCGGTGGCACCGTCGACCACCAGTGCCCAGTCGGCGCCGGCGCTCACCCGGTCCTCGTTGACCCGGCCCTGCCCCTGCTCACTCGCAAAGCTGATGCGCACCCTGAAAGGTTAGTGCGCCGACGCCCGGCCCGCCCGCTGAACCCCGGCGGGCCCGGCGGGCGGGCCGGGCCCGCGCGGTGCCGGTCAGCCGCGGGGCACCCACGGTGCGGGCAGGATGCCCTCGGCGCGGACCGTGTCGGCGAAGGGCGCCACCAGCTCGGCCAGCCGCTCGCCGCCCTTCCTGCCGATCGCGGCAAAGGGTTCCGCCGACAGCGCGTCGGTGCGGGTCTCCACGTCGCTGCGCAGCGTGCGCCCGGCGTCGGTGAGTGAGAGCGCGCCGTCCTCGTCTGCGGTGACCAGGCCGCGTTCCGCCGCGCCGCGTACACCCGCGTCCCAGTCCTCCCGGCTCCAGCCGCGGCTCTTCAGCAGGAACCGGACGCCGTAGGCCCCGGTGGCCGCGTGGGTCACCAGCGCGTCCAGGGGGGTCACTCCGGCGGCGACGAGCGCGGCGGTGTGGCCGTCGCCGCGGAATTCGCGCAGCAGGGTGGCCGCATGCCACAGGACCAGGTGCGGCTCCTCGGGCCACGCGAGTTCGGCGTGGCCGGCGAACAGCGGGCGCCCGTGCCCCAACTCGGCCGCCGCCAGCGCCGCCGACCGGGCGAGCTCGGCGGCCTCGGCCATCTCCGCCGAGGCGAGCGCCTCCGCGCCCAGGATGCGGTGCAGCGCCTCATTGACGATGCCGTAGCGGGCGTGCAGCACGGTCTCGGGCGCGGCCAGCGACCACACCTGCGGAATGACCGAGCGCACAACACTGGGGTTGAAGTTGTAGAACGCCGCGGTCACCGCGCCCGCGCCGACCGGCCCCATTGCCGCCGAGCGCGACGCGAAGTAGGTCATGGCCCGGTGCTCCAGCCCGATGCCGGCGTAGCGGGCCGGCCCCTCAGGCACGAAGTACACCAGGATGTGGACCGGCTCCAGCGCCGACCACGCGGTGCGGGCGATGTCGGGGAACGGTGTGTCATTGGGCAAGGGGACTCCTCGTGCTCCTGGTGATCGTCGCCGCCGCGCGGCGGCCGGGGGCCGGGCCGGCGTCCGCCCGCAGACGCGGTCTCGGATGCCGGGCAGGGGCGGACTGTGACGGTCCCCACGGTCGCACACGGCTCGTTGGACCGACCGGTTGGTCCGCCTGCTCCGCCTCGCCGCGGCCGGCCATCAGCCGCCGCATGCCCGATGAACGCATCGGGCCGGGCTCACGTCCGCAGGGACGGGCGGCCGCGGCGGTTCAGTGCTCGCACAGGGAGAACTCCCGCTCGTAGAGCTCCTCGTTGTTTTCGTCGACGAAGAACTTGCGTTCCCGCATGAGCTGTTCCCGGTAGCCCTTGGCCTGCTCCAGCGTCATGGTCGACGTCTCGGCCCACGGCTGCTGCGGCGGCACATCGGATGTCGAGACGAGCGGCACCGACGGGTCGACCAAGAAGAACACCAGGATCTTGCGGTATCCCGGCCGGGTGGGGTCCGCGAGGCGGAACGGGTCGACGCGGTGCTGCAGGATGTTCGGAAACGCCAGGCAGCGGCCCGCTGGTGTCGAGGCCGATCCCAGCACCTGGTTCAGCGGCTCTTCGTTGTCCAGCCCGTAGACCTCGCTCATGCCGAGGGAGTCGTCCTGCTGGTACTCCGGGTCGTCGATCGCCGCCCGGAAACCCAGCCGGCTTTCGGTGATGTTCTCGCTGTCCCAGTAGTAGATCGCGGTCGAGACGATCCGCTCGTTCAGCATTCCCTCGACATGCCAGGAACCGCCGTGATATTCGGGCTTGTCCGGGGTGAGATGAATGTTGGCGAGCTTGACGATGACCTGGAGACGGCGGCCGCGCAGGTCGACCCGGGCGGAGGGGTCGGGCGATGCGGGCGGGACGAAGGCCGGCGCGTCCGGAACGGTCAGCCGGGGCGAGTCCCATTCGTGCGCGTCTTCCTCGTCGGAGTCTTCGTCCGGCTCGTCCGCTGCTTCGTCGTACCACGCGTGGGGATCGGCGACGATCCGCAGCGGGCGCGGATGGCACAGGTCGGTGAGCACGTTCTCCAGCAGCGGGCGCACGCGGGCGAACAGGACCGGAAGGACGGTGGCGAGTTCGCGATGGGCCACCGGGTGGACGTTGTTGACATACGAACGGAAGACGGCATCACCGTCGCCGCCGACCTCGACGTCCGTGGGCAGCCACTGGAACTCCTGCGAGAACTCGTAGCGCGGCCCCCACTTCGCCGCCGGGCTCTGCCATGCCTCCTCGGGTGCGCCGCTCACCCCGCGGACGAGGCAGAACAGCGAGGGATGGACCAGGTCCAGTACTTGGCCGTCCGATCCCGGATGCCAATCCTGTTCGGCTTCGCCGACCTCTTCCAGCACCCGGACCGCATCGCGCAGCCGGGACCTGAGTCCGTCGTCGATCAGGGTGTCCGACTGCCACACCCCGTCGACGGCGGAGACCTCGATTCCGGTCCGGTCGTCCCGCAGCTCGGCGTAATACGCGAGTTCGGCGAGCACATAGCGGATCTGCGCTTCGGTCAGGCCCTGGTCGGCGGCCTCCTGAGTCCACCGCGCGACGATCCCGGCGTCGTGCATCTTGGCGTACCACTCCGGCTTCGCCCGGATTTCGGCGCTAAGCTCCATCATCTGCAGTTCCCGCAGCGTCCGGGGCTCCGCGATCTCTGTATTGCGGGATGCGAGAAAGGGCAACGGGAAAGCGGGCAGGTCAGTCAATTCTCTCGTTCCTCCCAATCGGTGCGTGGTGCCGGGGAAGATACTTCAAAGGACTGACAGGCAGCCGCAGTACCGGTCATGGCCGATCCCGGAAGGCTTGCCGGTACCGGTGGCGGACCTTCGCCTGCGGGGTCGGACCGTGCCGGGCGCCCCGCTGCGATGGCGGCGCGTCCGGAAGGCCCCGCTACAGGGGCGGGGTCTGCTGGGCGGCGGCCTCGTCGGGCGCCGCCGCGGACGGCGCCGATTCGCGGGCGGCGCGCTGCTGGGACTCCCGCACGGTCTGCTCGGCCGAGGCGCGGTCCTGCCACCCGCGCACCTCCGAGCTCTTGCCCGGCTCCAGCCGCTTGTAGATGTCGAAGAAGTGCGTGATCTCCTGGAGCTGGAACTCGGGCAGGTTGCGCAGGTCGCGGATGTGGTCCAGGCGCGGGTCGCCCGCCGGCATGCAGAGGATCTTGGCGTCGGGGCCGCGCTCGTCCTGCATCCAGAACACCGCAACGGGGCGCACCCGCACAACGCAGCCGGGGAAGGAGCGTTTCTCCAGCGGAACCATGGCGTCGAGCGGCTCGCCGTCCTCGGCCAGCGTATCGGGGATGAAACCGTAGTCCGCGGGGTACTGCGTCGAGGTGAACAGGGTCCGGTCCAGCCGGATGCGGCCGAGCCGGTGGTCCATCTCGTATTTGTTCTGCGACCCCTGGGGGATCTCGACCACCATGTCGAGTTCCATACGTATTCTCCTCGCGGTGTTGCGGTGGAGGCGCCGCTGCGGCCGGCGCGGCAGCCGCCGCCTCCCCACTGCGGCTCCGCACGGTTCCCGGGTGCGGGAACGCGCGGCTGCGCGCCCGTTGCGCGGTCGCCATGGCGCACGTTACCGCCCGTATGCGGCACTGTGCGCCGCCGCCCCCGGCCGGCCGAGTGCCGCGGGGGCGGCTGCAGCGCCCCTACCCCGGATCCGCCGGGGCGTGCGCGGGCACCGGCATGGGGTCGGGTGAGACGCGCAACACCCGCCGGCCGCGAGCGCCGCTCTGCCGCTCCCTGGCGCGCCCGCCCGTCAGCGGGCCGCCGGTTCGATGACCGGGTACTCACCGGTCTCGGCCAGGCGCTGGAGCAGCCGCGCGCGCAGCCGGTCCGCTGTTGCGGCCGCCGCCGGGTCCGCCACCAGGTTGTCCAGCTCGTGCGGATCGTTCTCCAGGTCGTAGAGGTAGGCGTCGACGTAGCGGTCGGCCGCGGGCGTGTCCCAGGCATCGGCGCCGGGCGCCGAAACCCCGTACTTCCAGCGCGGTGTCCGCAGCGCCCGGCCCAGCTCCGCCTCGCTGATCTGGACCAGGACGTCGTCCGGGCGGTCGTCGGCGCCGCCCTGCACCAGCGGCAGCAGCGAGCGGCCGTCCATCCCGTCGGGCACCGGCAGTCCTGCGGCGGCCAGCAGGGTCGGCGGCAGGTCGATGTGGCTGACCAGGCGCTCCAGCGGGCGGCCGGTGTCGAGGCCGGGGCCGTACAGCGCGGTGGGCACCCGGATCGAGGCGTCGTGGCAGCTGCGCTTGTACTCGTCGTTGCGGGTCTTGAAGTGGCAGCCGTGGTCCGACGTGAACAGCACGACCGTGTTCTCGGCCAGCCCCTGTTCCTCCAGTGCCGCCAGCACCCGGCCCAGGCACTCGTCCAACCGCTTGACCATGCCGAGGTAGCCCCCGAGGTGCTCGGCGGAGTTGCCGCCCAGCGCGGTCAGGTCGCCGGGCGACCACGTGCCCGCGTAGCGCTCGCCGTAGCCCTCGGGGGCGGGGTAGTCGTCGCGCTGGTTCTGGTGGTGGGGTTCCAGGAACGACAGGAACAGGAAGAACGGCGCGTCGCGCTCGCGGGAGATGTAGTCGGCGGCCGCGTCGGCCAGGGCGTCGGCGCGGTACCCGGGCAGCTCGTGGGCGCGGTCGTCGCCGTCGTAGAGGGTGGTTTGGTAGGCGTCGGAGGTGAACTCCAGCAGGTTGGCGGCCAGCCAGTCGGTGTAGCCGCCCCGCTGTTCGGGGCGCACCGGTCCGGCGGTGCCGGTGTCGCCCAAATGCCACTTGCCGATGTAGCCGGTGTCGTAGCCGGCCGCGTTGAAGTGGTCGGCGAGTGTGGGGGTTTTGGCGGGCAGCGGGATGTTGTTGCGGAAACAGCCGATCTGGGCGGGGTAGCGCCCGGTCTGCAGCGAGGCCCGCGAGGGTGCGCACACCGGCTGGCAGGTGAAGGAGTTGCGCACGTGCACCCCCTGCCGGGCCATCCGGTCGAAGTTCGGGGTCAGCCCGAGGGGGTTGCCGTGCGCGCCGGTGGTGTCCCACCGCTGCTGGTCGGTGAAGAACACGACGACGTTGTTGCGGGCGCCGCCGGATGTGCTGCTGCTCAATGCGGGTTCCTCGGTTTCGGTTCCTCGTGGTCCGTGCCGTTGCGGCCGTTGCGCGGCGCGCCTCCCGGGCCGCCGCGACCCCACTGGCGGTTGCGGGCCCGTCCGGTCCCGGCGCACCGGGACCGGACGGGCCCGCAACCTCAGTTCTCGCCCAGGTCCTTGATGTCGGGGAACCCCTCGGTGTCCACCTCGGCGTTCGCTTCCAGACCGGTATGCGCCCCGGCCCCGGCACCCGCCTCGGCCTCGGATTCGCGTTCGGCGGTGTCGACGTGCCGGGTCTCGTGCATGAACAGGGTCGAGACCACCGAGACCGCGCCCAGCCCGACCACCAGCAGCGCCACCGGCCAGGTCGACTCGCCGCCCGCGATCAGCAGGGAGGTGGCGACGGCGGGGACGAACCCGGCGACCATCGCCGAGGACTGGTAGGCGAAGGACATGCCGGAGTAGCGCACCTTCACGCTGAACATCTCGGTGAACAGCGTTGCCTGCAGGCTGGACATGCACACGGCGCCCCCGATGGCGGCGATGCCCATCGCCGTCCAGGCCCACCAGGTGCTGCCCATCTCCAGCAGCCAGAAGTAGGGGAAGGCGGTCAGCGCCACCAGTACACCGCCGGCCATGTACAGCGGCCGGCGGCCGATCCGGTCGGAGATGGCCCCGGCCACGGGCATGAGCGCCAGTCCGATGATGTTGTAGATGATGATGCCGGTCAGTGCGACGCCCTGGGAGTACCCGAGGCTCGTGGTCAGGAAGCTGATGGCGAAGGGCTGGTAGATCTGCGAGGTGCCGGCTTCGCCGATGCGGGCACCGAACCCGACGATGATGCTGCGCGGGTGGCGTTTCAGTGCGGTCAGCAGCGGGATGCGGACCTGGGACTTGGCCTGCTTCACCCGGTCGAACGCCGGGGTCTCCTCGATCTTGAGCCGCACGAACAGCCCCACCACCAGCAGGACCGCGCTGAGCAGGAACGGGATGCGCCATCCCCAGGCGAGGAAGTCGTCTTGGGGCAGCATCGCGAACAGGCTGACCACCGACACCGCGATCAGGTAGCCGATGGGGCCGCCGGTCTGCGGCAGGCTGCCCCAGAAACCGCGCCGGTTGCGGGGTGCGTGCTCCACGGTAAGCAGCGACGCCCCGCCGAACTCGCCGCCCAGCCCGAGGCCCTGTACCAGCCGCAGCAGCACCAGCAGCGTGGGCGCCCACACCCCGATGGTGTTGAAGTCGGGCAGCAGCCCGATGAGGAACGTCGCGCCGCCGATGATCAGCATGGTCGCGACGAGGATCTGCTTGCGGCCGACCCGGTCGCCGAGGTGTCCGAACAGCAGCGCGCCGATGGGGCGGGAAACGAACCCGACTCCGAAGGTCGCCAGCGAGGCGAGGGTGCCGATCAGCGGGTCGGCGTCGGGGAAGAACAGTTCGTTGAAGACCAGTGCGGCCGAGAGCCCGTAGAGGTTGAAGTCGTACCACTCCAGCAGCGCACCGGAGAGGCTGGCCGCGACGACCTTGGACATGGGCTGGCGTGGGGCTTCTTGCGGGCTTGTCATATCAGCCTTCTTCGTTCGGCGATGGCGCGAACGCTCCGGCCGCCGCGGGTCGGGGCGCGGAGTCGCGAAGGGTCCGGGGGAGGTGCGCCGGGGCGCGCCTGCGGGTGGGCCGGTGCGCCGGCAGCGGTCCACCGTGCCGCTCCGGCTCCGGCGGCCGGTGCGGTAGGGCCTGCAGGGCGGCGTTTCCGGGGGTCCCGGTGCGCTGGTCGGGTGGTGGGGAAGGCAGGGTTTCGGATGGCTGTTATTCGATTAACATGACGCACGTTACATCGCCGCCGCCGGGTGCGTCCAGGGGCGCACCGGCTCCCGCCCGGCGCTTGCGCAGCCCGCATGCCGGGCGCCGGGCAGCGCCCAGCGGCGGCGGAATAGTCTGCAGGTGTGGCAGTGACGGAGCCTCCCGACCGACCGACCCAGCGCGACATCGCGCGCCGCGCAGGCGTTTCGACCGCCACCGTCTCCTACGTCCTCAGCGGGCGGCGCGGCGGCGCGAAACCGCCGCCGGAGGAGACCCGCCAGCGGGTGCTGCGCGCCGTCGCCGAGGTCGGCTACCAGGTCGACCACGCCGGGCGGAGCCTGCGCAGGCGGCGCAGCGGCCTGGTCGCGCTGATGTACCCGGCGCCCTCCAGCCCCTGGTCGGACCGGCTGGCCGAGCAGATGCAGGACGCCGCGGCCGAACGCGGCCTGGGCGTGGTGGCGCTGCCGCTGAGTGGATCGGCCCCCGGCGATGCGCTGCTGCGAGTGCTGCGGGAACGCTACGTCGATGGCGCGGTACTGCTGCCCGACTGCCCCATCGACCCCCTGGAACCGCCCGTCCTCGCGCGCCAGGGCCTGTCCCTGGTGGTCTTCGACGACGACCTCGACCCCGACGGCTTCGACGTCGTGCGCCAGGACCGCGCCCGCGCCTGCCGCGCCGCCGTCGAGCACCTTGTCGCCGCCGGCCACCGCAGGATCGCCTACCTCGGGCACCCCGGCGAGGACCGCTGGCGCACCGCCCGCTCGGTGAAACTGCGCAGCTACCGGCAGGTGCTCCAAGAGCACGGCATCGGTGTGGCGCCGGACCTGGTGCTGCCCGTGGCCGACTCCCGCCCCGACGCCTATGCGGCGGTGCGCGAACTGCTGCACCGCCCCGACCCGCCCACCGCGGTCGTCTCGGCCACCGACCGGGCCGCGATCGACGCGGTGTGGGCGGCCCGCGACCACGGCATCGGTGTGGCGCCGCAGCCGGGGGGACTCGCCGTCACCGGGATCGGCAACATTCCCGAAGGGGCGGTGATCACCCCCGCCCTGACAACGGTCGGCGCCCGCGAATTCGACTTCTCCGCCCAGGTCGCCCGCCTGTTCGCCCGCCTGGACTCCACCGAGCCGCTGCCCGGCGAGGTGATGGACGCGCGCTGGGAGCTGATCGTGCGCGAGTCCGCCTGAAGGCCGTTGCCCGGTGTTGCGGGTCGGCGGCGGGCCGCAGCGCCGCGCAGCGGCTCCCCGCAGCGCCGCAGCCGCTATCCGTTACTTCGGACACACTGTTCTAGCCTGGGCAGGGCCGCTCGCCCCGACCCTTGTGGAGACCCCGTGAACACCTCGGTGCCCGCCCCGGCCGAACCCGTCGTCGCGCTGCGCAAGGCGGGTGTCGGGCTGATCGTCGACCTTGCGCCCAAGGCCGGCGGCGGGCTGCCGGAGGTCCTGCACTGGGGCACCGACCCCGGACCGCTGACTCCCGGGCTCGCCGAGCACCTGCGCACCACCGCCGTGCCCGCCGTGCCCGACAGCGCACCCGACACCCCGCGCGGTTTCACCGTGCTGCCCACTGAGGCCGATGCCTGGGCCGGAACCCCCGCGCTCAGCGGCCACCGCGCCGGCACCGCCACCGCCCCCCGGCTGATGCTGCGCAGCCACGGCGCCGGCTCCGACGACTCGGCCGACTTCCTCACCCTGGACCTGCACGACCCTGCCATCGGCATCTCGGTCGGACTCCACTACCGGCTCGATGCCTGCGGGGTGCTGCGCGTGCGCGCAACCGCCGCGGCCGAATCGGCCGATCCGGCCGCCGCCCCCGCCCCCTACGACCTCGCCGCCCTGCGCGTGCTGCTGCCACTGCCCGCACGCGCCGCCGAAACCGTCGACCTCACCGGCCGCTGGGTACGCGAACGCAGCCCGCAGCGCCGCGACATGGCCGACGGCACCGTGCTGCGGCGCGCCCTGCGCGGCCGCCCCGGCCACGACAGCCCGCTGCTGGTCGCCGCCGGCACCCGCGGGTTCGGGTTCGGCACCGGCGAGGTCTGGGCGGCCCACGTCGCCTGGAGCGGCGACCAGGAGTACCTCGTGGAGCGCCTTCCCGAGGGCGCAGGCGCGCATTCCGCCGTGCTGGGCGGCGCCGAGGCGCTGCGCCCCGGCGAAATCCGCCTGGCACCGGGCGAGTCCTACCGCGGGCCCGAAACCGTCTTCGCGCACTCCGGCGCCGGACTCGACGGCCTTTCGGCGCACCTGCACGCCAGCGTGCGCGCCCGCCCCGAACATCCCGCCCGGCCCCGCCCGATCGTGCTGAACACGTGGGAGGCCGTCTACTTCGACCACGACCTCGGCCGCCTGCGCGCGCTCGCGGACCGCGCGGCGGCGGTGGGGGTGGAGCGTTTCGTCCTCGACGACGGCTGGTTCGCGGGGCGGCGCAACCCCCGCGCCGGGCTGGGCGACTGGACGGTCGACCCCGATACCTGGCCGCAGGGCCTCGACCCGATCATCGAGCACGTGCGGTCGCTGGGCATGGACTTCGGCCTGTGGGTCGAGCCCGAAATGGTCAACCCCGATTCCGACCTCGCCCGCACCGACCCCGGCCGGCTGCTGCACCCCGAGGGCGAACCCGGCCGTACCTGGCGCCACCAGTACGCGCTCGACCTCGCCCGCCCCGACACCTGGCAGCACATCCACGACCGGCTGGACGCGCTGCTGTCGCGCTATGCCATCCGGTACGTGAAGTGGGACCACAACCGCGACCTCTACGAGGCCGTCCACCAGCCAGGCGACCGGGCCGGCGACCGCCCCGGGCCGGGCGCGGACACACCCGCCGCCGGCGGCCGCGTGCCCGGTGTCCACCGGCAGACCCGCGCGCTCTACGCCCTGCTCGACTCGCTGCGCGAACGCCACCCCGGCGTCGAGTTCGAGTCCTGCTCCAGCGGCGGCGCCCGTGTCGACCTCGGGATCCTGGCCCGCACCGAGCGGGTCTGGGCCTCCGACTGCAACGACCCGGTGGAACGGCAGACCATCCAGCGCTGGACCGGGCTGCTGCTGCCGCCCGAGCTTGTCGGGTCGCACGTGGGCCCGCCCGTCGCCCACACCACCCACCGCCGCACCGAGACCGCCTTCCGGCTGAGTACGGCCCTGTTCGGCCACGCCGGAATCGAATGGGACCTCACTGCCTGCGACGAACAAGACCTTGCCGCACTGACCGCCTGGACCGCGATGGTGCGCGAGTTCCGGCCGCTGCTGCACACCGGCCGCACCGTGCGGGGCGAGCACACCGACCCCGGCGCGCTGCTGCACGGCGTGGTGTCGCAGTCGGGCGAGCACGCCCTGTTCTGCTACGCCCGGTTGGAAACCGCTCCGGCCGAGCAGCCCGGCCGCACCCCGCTGCCGGGGCTCGACCCCGACCGCCGCTACACGCTGCGCCACCGCACCGAACTGGGCGACCCCACCCGCGGTTCGGCGGCGGCGCCGGCGTGGATGCACGCCGACACCCCGCCGCCGGTTCTGACCGGCACCGCGCTCGCGGCCGCGGGCCTGCCCATGCCGCGGCTGTTTCCCGCCCAAGCGGTACTCATCGAGGCCACCGCAGGCGACTGAGGCGGCGGCCCGCCCGCTGCCCCCGGGCACGGCGGCCCGGCGCCGCTCGGCCGCGCCGGCCGCCGCTGCGGCTTTCCCGAGTGGCCCGGATCACTCGGACTTGTTGAGGGGGTTCCTCAAGCCCGGCGACCAGGCGGCCGCGGTGGCGACCGCGCTACCGGAGGCCTCGGCAACGTCGGTGGCGGTGGCCTCGGCGGGTTCGGCCGCATCCGAGTACTGCAGTTCGTCGATTTCGCCGACGATGCGGACTTCGGACTCCTGCAGGTCCTCGATGTCCTCGCGGCTCCAGGCGTCGACGGTCTCGCGGAAGTTCGCGGGGATGCCCAGCCGGGGACCGCGCTGGGACCGCTGCGCGAAACCCTCGATGATCTTCGCCCGCAGCTTCCGGGCATCCTCGCGCGGCCACTCGGCCGCAACCAGGTTGGAGTTGACGGTGCGCAGCACGTCGGCCTCGGCCGCCGTGACACCGCCGTGCACGGTGGTCGAGGTGTCGGGCGCGGAGATCGACGAGGTGTCGCCAAGCTCCATGGCCTCCAGGAACCGGTGCCACAGCGCGTCGGCGGGCTTGCCCGGGTTGCTGATGACGGTCACCCGGTCCGTACCCACGATCGAGGCCCACCGCCGGGCGAGCCCGCCCAGCGCGAACGCGCGCCACAGGTGGGTGGTGTAGTCCTCTTCCAGCGTGTCCCAGCCTTTATCGCGCTGGCGCGCGAGCTGGCGCAGGTACGAGTGGAAGCTGGAGGACTTGCCGTTGCGGATGTGCTGCTGCCACACCGACGGCAGCAGCTTGCCCAGCCCGCGGGCGGTGATGATGACGTGGGTGTCGTCGGCTCCGAACGCCTCGATGGTCTTGCGGGCGGCTTCGGTGCGCACCACCGACAGCGCCTCGGCCGAGACGATGGCCGTGCCCTCCCAGGCCCGGACGTGCTTTTGCAGGTACTCCCACCACGAGCGTTCTTTGGCCGCCCGCTCCTCGGTGATCCACGAGTACTCGTTGCCCAGCAGCGCGTACGTGGCGGTTTCGTGGTAATTGACCCGGGTCGCCCCCGCGCGCCGCCGCGGCGGTACCTGGAAGAGCGCACCGATCGCGGCAAGCTCCTGTGTGCGGTCCTGCATCATCTGCTGCAGATAGGTCGTTCCGGATTTCTGCACTCCGATGTGCAAGATCAGCCGCTCAGCCACCGACTACTCCAGTTCCTAGGTATTGCGCGCAGAAGATACCGGCGGCAGGCGATCGGCGGGCGAACACTGGGCAAACACAAGGCGTGCCAGGCGTGCCGGAGGGCGCTCGGCCGGTATTCGAGCGCCGGATCGCACCGTACAGCGGTTGATCCGGCACTTGGCACGGTACCGGGGAAATTGTCGTATGCCACCCCTAGGTTCGGTTGTGCCTCCGCAAAGCGGGGGCGAGGCGAGCGGACGCCAGACACGGGGGCCGGCCCGCGTGGGAACCGGGCCCGCCCCCACTCGCCCGCCCTGCCGGCGCCGCCCGGGTGCCGGCAGGGCGCCGCCGCGCCCGCCGTTCCCCCGCCCGCCGCACCGGCGCCCGGTGCCGGGGGCGTGCACACTGCTGCACCGCTCCGCGCAGTCAGCTGCCGGCGCTCTCGCTGGGGCGGGCCGGCAGGAGCCGGTCGCTGAGGGACCGCGCCGTGGCGGTGAGCGTGGCCGCGTCCATCCCGGTCCGGCTCATGAACAGGAGCCCCTGCTGTGCGGCGAGCAGGGCACGCGCCAGTGCGGTCGGGTCGGAATCGGCCGGCAGGTCGCCTTCGTCCTGGGCGCGGCGGACGCAGCCGGCGATCAGCGCGGTGGATGCCTCGTAGGCGGCGTGGGCGTGGGCGAGGACTTCCGGATCGGCGTTGCCGAGTTCGCTCGTGCTGTTGGCCAGCAGGCAGCCGCGCCGTGCACCGGAACCGGTCCCATCGTCGATCGGCGCTTCGAGGAGCATGATCAGCCCGTCGATGGCCCGCGGGGCCCCGGTGAGGGCGCTGCGCAGATGGTCGTGGATGCCTGCGGTGTAGCTGTGCAGCGCCCGGAGGAAGAGTTGGCGCTTGTCGCCGAACGCCGCATAGAGGCTGCCTTTGCCCAGCCCGCTGACCCGCATCAGGTCTTCCAGCGAGGTCGCCGCGTAGCCGGCATCCCAGAATTGGTCCCGGACGGCGTTGAGCACCTTTTTCTCGTCGAACGCTCGTGGACGTGCCATGCCTCCAGGATACGCATTCTTGACCGAACGGTCCACAAAAGTTGACGCCGACACGGCGGCTCCCGCCGGTGGCCCGGCCGGGCAATCGCCCGCAGACGGTGCGTAGCGGAAGGGCCGCCGCTGCAAGGTCAACCGCCCGAACCCACCTCGGCGACCGCCGCGTCGATCTGCTCGGCCAGGTCCACATCGGCCGTGGTGACCGCACCTACCGAAGCGGTGCGCAGGGTGAACGCGATTCCGTCGGCGGTGCGCCGCGGGTGTGCCGCGTGCCCTGCCCGGTCGGAGATCCGGTCGATGCGGGCCAGCAGCGGCGGGATCCGGTCGGGCGGCAGCTGCACGGTGCGGGTCAGGCCGCCGGTGTCGCCTTCCCACTCGGGCAGGCGCTCCAGTACCGATGCGAGGGTCTGCTCGTCCAGGCGGCTGGGCTCACCGGTCATGCCGGTGTCGGCGCGCCCCTGCGAGCCGACCGGGTCGGCGACCCAGCCGGCCAGCTCCTCCGGAAGCAGGGCTGCGAGACCGCTCGCGAGCCGGGGCTCGGCCGTGGCGATCTCGGCCATCACCACCCGCGCGAGGTGCAACCCCTCCTCCGGCGGGCAGTCGAGCTCATGGCCGACCTGCAGGGCGATGCCGCTGGTCCCGCTGGCCCGCTCGACGCGTTCGATCTCGGGGTCTTGGGCCTGCGGCGGTTCGACCCACAGCGAATCCGGCAGGCCGGCGTGCAGCTCTTGGCGGGTCCGGTCGTCGAGGCGCCGCGCCACCGACGGCACGACCGCGCGGATCGCCCGCCGCGCCTGATCGGCGCCGCCCACCCGGGCGGCGACCCGGTCCACGAGTTCCTGATGCGCGACCATCGGACACCTCCCGATCGGCTGCACGTCGCTGGGGGAGGACTATCCCGGCCACCGGTGGTGAAACCGGGACGCGGGCGACCGGAGGGGACCGCGCGCCGGTGAGCCGGATCCGGGTCCGGAGCCGGATCCGGCCGGCCTGCGGCGGGCTTGCCGCGGCCGCGGGTGCATATCCGGCGGCCCCGGTGGTAGCGGACCCACCACGAAGACCGTCCGGCCGTCCGGTGGACTTCGCGGACCCGGTCGGTACCGCTTCCACCCAGGGACTGGAGGGGGACATGCAGCACGACGCGTTCATCGGCCAGGTACAGGACCGCGCGCATCTGGACAGCCGCGGTGCCGCCGAGGCGTTCACCCGGGCGACTCTGGAAACGGTCGCCGAGCGGATCAACCCCGATCTCGCCGACGACCTCGCCGCGCAGCTCCCGCTGGAGATCGGGGAGAACGTGCGGCGCGTCACCGACCAGTGGGACCCCACCCAGCGGTTCGGACAGGACGAGTTCGTCCAGCGGGTGGCCGCCCGCGCACACGCCGACGAATCGCAGGCGGCGTACTCCGCCCGGGTCGTCTTCGAAGTGCTGGACGAGGCGACCACCGGCGTGATGCACAAGGTCCGCGAAGGCCTGCCCGAGGACCTGCGCCGGTTCACCACGGCCGGCAGCCGCGGCAACGCTTAGGGCCCGCTTGGGCGACGCGCCGACCCTGTAGAAATGCCCAAAAAGCAAAGCTGAGACGGGTACTTCTGCATGATCGTCAACGGGCTGAGCCGCCCACCGGCGCGGTGCCGGCCCGCGCGGATCGGTGCGCGGGGTGTGCGGCTTGCCACACAGCTTGCCTCCGGCCGCGCGGAGGGAGAGGTTTGGGGCATGACTCTCAGCACGACGATGCGCGCCGTATCCCAGGATGTCCACGGCGGCCCCGAGGTTCTGCACGAAGTGGAACTCGGTGTTCCCCAGCCCGGCCCTTCCGAGGTGCTGGTGCGGGTGCACGCCGCCGGCATCAATCCGACCGACTGGAAGCACCGCTCCGCCCGCCGGTTCCTCGGCGACCCGCCCTACGTGCTGGGCTGGGACGTGTCGGGGGTCGTCGAGGCGGTGGGTGTCGGCGTCGCGATCTTCGAGCCGGGCGACGAGGTCTTCGGCATGCTGCCCTACCCGGGCGGGGCGGGCGCCTTTGCCGAGTACGCGACCGGTCCCGCCCGCGCGTTCGCGCCCAAGCCGAGCGGGCTCACGCACATTGAGGCGGGCGCCCTCCCGCTCGCGGCGCTGACCGCCTGGCAGGCGCTGGTCGACACCGCGGGTGTGCAGGCCGGGCACCGGGTGCTCGTGCACGCGGCAGCGGGCGGGGTGGGCCACCTGGCGGTGCAGATCGCCAAGGCCCGCGGCGCCCATGTGTTCGGTACGGCCAGCGCGCCCAAGCACGGGTTCCTCCGCGACCTCGGCACCGACGAGCCCATCGACTACCGCAGCACCGAGTTCGCCGAGGTGGTCCAGGAGGCCGACGCCGTCCTCGACACCATCGGCGGAGACTACGCGTTCCGGTCGCTGCGCACCCTGCGCAGCGGCGGCACGCTCGCCACGATCATCCCGATCCCGCCCGAAGGCCTGCTGGACGAGGCGCAGCGGCTCGGTGTCCGCGCCAAGCCCATGCTCGTCGAGGCCGACCACGCGGGCATGTCGGCCATCGCCGGGCTGGTCGAGGCGGGCAGTCTGCGCCCGCACGTCAGCGAGGTCTTCCCGCTGGAGCGGATCGCCGACGCCCACCGCGCCGGCGAGACCGGCCGCACCACCGGCAAGATCGTCGTCGACATCGCAGGCGGCTGAGCCGTTGCGCCCGGGCGGCGGCGGGCGCCGCAGGCCGGCCACCGCCCGGAGCGCATCCTGCCGTCTTTTTCAGCGCTACCGCTGCTACCGCTACTGGCGCGACACCGCCGAAGCGCCCTGGCGGAGCACGTACTTCTGGATCTTGCCGGTGGCGGTCTTGGGCAGCTGCCCGACGAACTCCACCTGTGTGGGCGCCTTGAAATGGGCGAGGTTGTCGCGTGCGAAGGCGATGAGTTCTTCGGCCGTGGCCGAGGCCCCTTCGCGCAGCACCACCGCGGCCTTGGGGGTCTCGCCCCAGCGCTCGTGCGGCACGCCCACGATCGCGGCCTCCAGCACGGCGGGGTGGCGCAGCAGCACGCCCTCGACCTCGATCGAGGAGATGTTCTCGCCGCCGGAGATGATGACGTCCTTGATGCGGTCCTGGATCTCGACGAACCCGTCGGGGTGGGTGACCGCGGCGTCGCCGGAGCGGAACCAGCCGTCGCCCATGACCGCCGCGGTGGCCTCGGGGTCGTTGTAGTAGCCGGCCATCACCACGTTGCCGCGCACCGCGATCTCGCCGACCGTCGCACCGTCCCAGGGGACCTCTGCGCCCTCGGAGTCGAGGACCTTGAGTTCGCCCGAGGTGATCAGCTCGACGCCCTGGCGCGCCTTGACCTCTGCGCGTTCGGTCCCGGCCAGGCCGGCGTGCTCGGGCCAGGGCTCGCACACGGTGATGAACGGGGTGGTCTCGGTGAGCCCGTACACGTGGGTGACCGTCCAGCCGAACGTGCCCTCAAGGCGTTCGATGGTGTCGGCGGCGGGGGAGGCGCCGGCGGTGACGACGTGTACGCCGGGCGGTACGGTGCCGCGGGTCTCCTCCGAGGCGTTGGCCAGCGTGATCAGGACCGTGGGTGCCGCGCACAGCCAGCTCACCCCCTCGTCGCGGATCAGGTCGAAGACGCGGGGCAGGTCGATGGCGCGCAGGCACACGTGGGTGGCGGCCGCCGCGGTGACGGTCCAGGTGTAGGTCCAGCCGTTGGCGTGGAACATGGGCAGGGTCCACAGGTAGCGCTCGCCCAGGCCGATGCGCAGGTGCAGCAGCGTGCCCACCGTGTTCATGTAGGCGTTGCGGTGGGTGATCATCACGCCTTTGGGGCGGGCGGTGGTGCCGCTGGTGTAGTTGATCGTCAGCAGGTCGGTCTCGGCGATATCGGGCCGGGTGAACTGCGGATCCGCCGCCGCGACCAGCGACTCGTAGTCCTCCCAGCCCTCGGTGGCGCCTTCCAGCGCCACGAAGCGCTGCACGCCGGGCATCCGGTCGCGCACCCCGTCGACCGCCGCGAGCTGGTCGGCGTGTGCGCACAGCACCGTGGCGCCGGAGTGGTTGGCGATGTAGACGAAGTCGTCGGGGGAGAGGCGGTAGTTGATCGGCACCAGCACCGCGCCCAGCTGGGGGACCGCGTAGAACGACTCCAGTTGGGCGCGGGTGTTGGGCGCGATGTAGGCGACCCGGTCGCCCTTGCCCACCCCCATCCGCTGCAGCGCCGACGACCACCGGTCGCAGCGGTCGAAGAACTGCTCGTAGGTCAGCCGGAGGCCCTGGTCGACCACTGCTTCGCGCTGCGGGTGCAGTCTGCGGGTGCGCCGGGCGAACTCCAAGGGGGTAAGGGCGGTTTCCATGTGGCGCCTCTCCTCACGACCTGCGGCGAGCCGCCCGCGGACGGCCCGGCGGGCGGTGAGCGGGTGACATGAAAATACGGCCCGGCCTGTGCCCGGGACAAGACCGCGCGCCGCGGCGGCCCGCTCACACGGGGGCGGTCTCTGCCTGGGCGGCCTGGGCGGCCTGGGCGGTTGGGGCGGCGGCGGAGAGGCCGGATGCGCAGGCGGTCAGGGCGCGGCGCAGCGCCGCCGCATCGTGCGGGGCGACATCGCGGAGCATGTGCTGTTCGAGGAGGTCGGCGCCGCGGTCGCAGGAGTCGAGGGCGGCGCGCCCGGCCTCGGTGAGGTAGGCGCGCAGGACGCGCCGGTTGTCCGGGGCCGGTTCGCGGCTGACCATCCCCTTGGCCTCCAGCGCGCCGACCATCTCGGTCATGGCCTGCGGGCTGACGAAGGAGCGCCGCGCGAGCTGGGCGGCCGACAGGCCCGGTTGGGCGCGCAGCACGCTCAGGGCGGTGTACTGCGGCGTGGTCAGCCCGTGTTCCCGGGTGATGTCGTCCAGGTGCGCTCTGGCGATGAGTTCGACCCGCTTGACCAGGTAGATGATGCGTGGCCCGGGATCATCGGATGGCTGGTCACCGGTATCGCCGTCGGCGCAGATGCGTTCGGTCATGGTTGACAGGTTATCAAGGTCCTTGCTACATGTTCGTGTCAACGTCCCTTATATAAAGGAGCTTGACATGGTGTCTGCGGACACACCTGCGCCCGGCGGACCGCACGCGCCCTGGGGGGAAACGGTCCTGGTCGAGTTCGACGAGGGGATCGCGTGGGTGACCCTGAACCGCCCGGACAAGCGCAACGCGATGAACCCCCGGCTCAACGCGGAGATGGCCGCCACCCTCGACGCGCTGGAGGGCGACGACCGGTGCCGCGTCCTCGTCCTCACCGGATCGGGCGAGGCGTGGACCGCCGGCATGGACCTCCAGGAGTACTTCCGCGACATCGACGCCGCCGGCGATCCCGCACTGCAGAACCGGGTCCGCCGCACCGCGGCCGAATGGCAGTGGCGGCGGTTATCGGCCTACCCCAAGCCGACCGTGGCCATGGTCAACGGCTGGTGCTTCGGCGGCGGGTTCACCCCGCTGGTGGCCTGCGACCTGGCCATCGCCGACGAAGACGCCCGGTTCGGACTCTCCGAGATCAACTGGGGCATCCCGCCCGGCGGCGTGGTCAGCCGGGCCCTGGCGGCGGTCGTCCCCCAGCGCGACGCCCTGTACCACATCATGACCGGCGAGGCCTTCGACGGCCGCGCCGCCGCACGCATGCGCCTGGTCAACGAGGCCGTCCCGGCGGCCCGGCTGCACGAGCGCACCCGCGAACTCGCCGCACGGCTCGCCGCCATGAACCCCGTTGTGCTGCGCGCGGCCAAGACCGGCTACAAGGTCGCCGCCGACATGCCCTGGGACCAGGCAGAGGACTACCTCTACGCCAAGTTGGAGCAGTCGCAGTTCCTCGACCCCGAGCACGGGCGCAGCCAAGGCCTCCAGCAGTTCCTCGACAGCAAGACCTTCCGCCCCGGACTCGGCCACTACGCACGCGACTGACGCGCCGCGGCGACCGCCCGGCGGGTGGGGCACCGCCCCGCTCCACCCCCTCCACGGGCCCGCCCCAGGGGCGCGCATCCCCCTTTCGGACGGAGACCGCCGTGACCGGCCCTTCCCTGGACGCCACCGACACCGCCGCCAAACAGCGGGAAGCCCGCAAGATCGCCTTCGCCAGCTTCGTCGGCACCAGCATCGAGTGGTACGACTTCTTCCTCTACGCAGCCGCCGCAGCGCTCGTCTTCGGCCCCCAGTTCTTCCCCTCCGACAACGCCCTGGCCAGCCAACTCGCCGCACTGTCCACGTTCGCCGTCGGGTTCGTCGTCCGCCCCCTCGGCGGCATCATCGCCGGCCACCTCGGCGACCGCGGTTTCGGGCGCAAACGGATGCTCGTGCTGTCGCTGATGCTCATGGGCGGCGCCACCGTCCTGGTCGGGCTGCTGCCCACCTACGCCCAGATCGGGGTCGCCGCACCGATCCTGCTGGTGATACTGCGGCTGGCCCAAGGACTCGGTGTCGGCGCCGAATGGGGCGGCGCCGCGCTGATGGCCGTCGAACACGCGCCCGCAAGCAAACGCGGGCTGTACGGCTCCGCGCCCCAGCTCGGCGTGCCGGTCGGGGCGATCACCGCGAACCTCGTCATGCTCGGGGCCTCGGCCATGACCGCCGAAGCCTTCGGCGACTGGGGCTGGCGCCTGGGCTTCCTGGCCAGCATCGTGCTCCTCGGCGTCGGCTACGTCATCCGCCGGCGGGTCAACGAAAGCCCGCTGTTCGAGGAGCAGCAGCGCAAACCGGACGCGCCGCGGTCCGTGCCGCTGCTCGACATCGTGCGCCGCCACCCGCTGGCCGTGCTCCGCGCCGTCTTCCTCACCGCCGCAGGCACCAACCTGGGCTACATCGTGCTCACCTACACGCTGTCCTACGGGACATCCGAGCTGTCCTACACCCGCGACGCGCTGCTGTCGGTCGTCATCGCCGCCAGCGTCATCCAGGTCGGCGCCATCGCGGGCTCGGCGGCACTGACCGACCGGCTCGGGCGGCGCCGCGTCTTCCTCGGCGGCAGCATCGCCCAGATCGTCATCGCCCTGCTGTTCTTCCCGATGTTCGACCGCGAATCGATCGTGTGGGCCGTGCTCGCGTGCGGCCTCGCGGTCACGGCCGTCTCCTTCCAGTACGGCCCGCTGCCCGCGCTGCTGTCGGAACTGTTCCCGACCAGCGTGCGCTACAGCGGAATCTCCCTGGGCTACCAGATCGGCAACGTGATCGGCGGCGGGCTGGCGCCCATCGTCGCCACCGCGCTCTACGCCGGCGCGGGCGGGTCGGCTGCAGTGGGCCTCTACATCGCGGGTATGGCACTGCTGGCAACCCTGGCCGCCGTCTGGACCCCCGAAACCGCCAAACGCGACCTCCGGCGCATTTGATCCCCGCGCCCCGCCCCCCGAGACCTCACGGAGACCGCCATGCGCAACCACGGCGTCGGGTCCTGGCCGGCCCGGCGGAGCCGCGGAACAGGAGCACGCACCGCCACCCTGCACAACGGCCGCTCGGCCACCTACCGCGAGCTCGACCAGCGCTCCACCCGGCTGGCCCGCGCCCTGGAACAGCGCGGGGTGGCCCGCGGCGACCGCGTCGCCTACCTGGGGGCGAACCGGCCCGAATTCCTGGAGTCCATGTTCGCGGCGGCGCTGCTTGGCGCCGTGTTCACCCCGTTCAACACCCGGCTGGCGCGCGCCGAACTGGAGACCGCCGCCGCCGACAGCACGCCCGCCCTCATCGTCGCCGACACCGACCGCCGCGCCGACGCCCGCGCGCTGCACGGCGCCGGGCTGGTCGGCGGCGTGCTGACCGTCGGGGGTGCCGCCGCACCCCCGGACGGCACGGCGGCACCCGAGGGCACCGGGGACGCCGATGGCAGCGGGGATACCGAGGACATCGAGGACGCGATCGCGGCCGCGGACGCCGAGCCGGTCGACCGGCCCATCGGCCACGCCGACCCGTTCCTGCTGCTCTACACCTCCGGATCCACCGGCCGACCCAAAGGGGTGGTGCTCACCCACGGCAACGTCACCTGGAACTGCCTCAACTCCGTCGTCGACACCGACCTCGCCGGCACCGACACCGCCCTGGTCAGCGCACCCATGTTCCACACCGCCGCGCTGAACATGCTGTGTCTGCCCACCCTGCTCAAGGGCGGGCGGCTCATCCTCGAAGAGCGGTTCGACCCCGACCGCACCCTCGACCTGGTCGAACGCGACGCCGTGACGGTGATGTTCGGCGTCCCCACCATGTACGAGCGGATCGCCCGCTCGCCCCGCTGGGAGGAGACCGATCTGTCCGGGCTGCGGCTGCTGCTGTGCGGCGGCGCGCCGGTGCCGCCGCCGCTGATCGAGCGCTACATGAGCCGCGGCCTGGCGTTCGTGCAGGGCTACGGGCTGACCGAGGCCGCCCCCGGCGCGCTGCTGCTGCCCGTCGCCGACTGCGCCCGCAAGGCCGGCAGCGCCGGCGTGCCCGCGTTCTTCACCGACGTGCGCACCGCCGAGCCCGGGCCGGGGCCCTCCGAGGTCCTGGTCGAGGGGCCCAACGTCACCCCGGGCTACTGGAACCGGCCCGCCGAGACCGCCGCGGCGCTGCGCGGCGGCTGGCTGCACACCGGCGACGCCGCCCGGGTCGACCCTGATGGCTACTTCCGGATCGCCGACCGGGTCAAGGACATGTACGTCTCCGGCGGCGAGAACGTCTACCCGGCGGAGGTCGAGGCCGCGCTCGCCGCACACCCCGGTGTCCGCGAATGCGCGGTGGTCGGCGTGCCCGACACCGCCTGGGGCGAGTCCGGAGCCGCCCTGGTCGTGCGCGCAGCGGACGGCGGCGGTTGCGGTGCCGCCGAGCTGCGGGACTTCCTCACCGAGCGGCTGGCCCGCTACAAGATCCCGGCCGTCATCGAGTTCGCCGCCGAACTCCCGCGCAGCGCGGTCGGCAAACTCGACAAGGCCGCCCTGCGCTCGCGCTTCGCACCGCCGGAGCAATAGCGTCGGGTGCCGCGGCCCGGCCCGGCGGCAACGGGGCGGGTCGGGCGGTGGTAGGGCGGCGACGGGCGGCAAGCGGGCTCGGCGCGGTTCACTGCCGCACCAGGCGGATACCGGGCCAGCTGCCCCGGTCGGCGAGGCGGGTCGTCACCTCGACGACGCCGTGGCGCACCGCGGCTACGGCGTCGCGCGGCTCGTAGTAGTCCGACGCGGTGCAGACGGCGACGTGGCGGTCGACGGCCGGCTCCACGATCCGCCTGGCCGCCAGCCCGGGGGAGCTGCGCAGCGCCACGACGCTCGACAGCGGAAGCACGGCGCACGCCTCGCCGCTCTCGGCGATGCGCACCATCGTGCCCAGCGACTCCACATCGCCCGCGATCACCGGCACCGCGCCCATCTCGGCAAAGCCCCGGTCGATGAGCGCGCGCAGGTTGCTGCGGACGCCCGGGGCCACCAGCGGCACGTCCCGCAGCTCCGCCAGGCGCACCTCGCCCGCCAGGCCGGCCTCCGCCGCCGGCTCGGCCCCGCCCAGGGCGGCCGGGAAGCACTCCGGCTTGCCGACCAGGTACATCTCCTCGGTGTACAGCGCCGTCTCGGCGGGCCGCGGGCCGGGGTCGGCACGGAACAGCACCGCCAGATCCAGCCGGCCGACCGCGAGCAGCTCCTGGATGTAGCCGCTCATCGACTCGAAGATCTGCAGGTGGACGCCTGGGAAGTGCCGCTTCGTCCACGAGAACAGCGCCGGTGCGAGGTAGACCGCGACCGTGGTCGGCAGGCCGACCGCCACCGCACCGTGGATGGTGCTGCGGTCCTCGGCGACATCCTCGGCGAGCCGGTCGAACTGGCGGACGAGCCGTTGGGCGTCGCGGTACAGGCTGCGGCCCGCCGATGTGGGCACCACCCCGCGGGGGCCGCGCTCCACCAGCCGCACCCCCAACTCGTTTTCGAGCTGGGTCATGCGCTGGCTGACGGCCGGCTGGGAGACGAACAGCCGGGCGGCGGCGCGGGTGAAACTGCCGCTGTCGATGACGGCGATGAAGTCCCGCAGATTGGCGATGTCCACCGGCCCTGCCCCCTCGGCTGTGCGCCCCGGCCTACATGGTCCGGCCGTCCTGCCCGGCGCGCCGCAGCAGGCGGCGGGCACGTTCGATGACCGGCTGATCGATCATCTCACCGCCGCGCTCGGCAGCGCCCGCATGCTCCACGGCCAGCACGTCGCGGGCCCACTCCAGCTCGGCGGGGCCGGGCGTGAAAGCCGCGGCCACCAGCGGAACCTGGGCGGGGTGCACGCACAACTTGCCGCCGAAACCCCACCCCTTGGCGCGGGTGGCGTCGCGGGTGGCGGCCGCGCCGTCGCGCACGGCCGTGGTCACCCCGTCGACCGGCGGCGGCAGCGAGCAGGCCGCCGACCAGCGCACCAGGTCGCTGCGCGGCGGATCCAACGCGGCATCGTCGGTCGTACCCAGGTCCAGGGCAAGGTCGACACCGCCGAACAGCAGCCGGACGGTGTCGGGGCAGCCCGCTACACCGGCCAGGCCGATCAGCCCCCGCGCGGACTCCACCAGCGGCAGGACCGGGGCCCCGCACGCAGCGGCGGCGCTGCGCACGTCGTCGGCCGACTCGGCCTTCGGCAGGACGACGGCGGCCGGCCCGAGCCCGCGGCACAGCTCGGCATCAGCGGCGAACTCCGCGGTGGTGCGGGCGTTGACCCGCACCACCACGACCGGGGCGGCGCCGGCTGCGGCGGGATCCGGCGAGCCCGGCCACCCGGACCGCAGCGCCTGCCGCGCCGCGTCCTTGCCGTCGGCCGGCACGCTGTCCTCAAGGTCGATGATCACGGCATCGGCGCCGCTGCCCAGCGCCTTTGCGAACCGGTCGGGCCGCGAAGCGGGGACGAACAGCCACGTGACGGCCGACGACAGCGCGCCGGCCGCATCGGCGCCACCGGCACCATCGGCACCGCCGCGGTCCACCGGACCCATCAGACCACCCCGTCGGCCCGCAGCCCGGCGGCCTCCTCAGGCGGCACACCCAGCTCGGTGAGGATGCCGTCGGTGTGCTCGCCCAACGCGGGCACCGGGTCCATCCGCGGTTCGGCGGCGGTGGGGCCGGGCGGCGCGAGCGCCGGGACCCGGCCCGCGGGGGTGTCCACCTCGTGCCAGCGCCCGCGCGCGGCGAGCTGGGGGTGCTGCCACACGTCGGCGAGGCTGTTCACCCTGGCGTAGGCGACCGGGATCGCGGCGAGCAGTTCGGTGGCCTCATCGCCGGACAACTCGGCAAAGCGCGCCGCGATCACCGCCCCCAGCGCCTCGCGGTTGCCGCTGCGGGCGGCATTGCCCGCATAGGCCGGGTCGTCGGCGAGCCGGGGCTGTTCCAGGAAGCGCTCGCAGAACGCGCGCCACTCGCGTTCGTTCTGGATGCTCATCATGACCACCTGCCGGTCGCGGGCGACGAACGGGCCGTAGGGGTAGATCGTCGCGTGCGCCGCACCTGCGCGCGGGGGCGGCTCGCCGCCGCCGTGGGTGTAGTAGAGCGGGAAGCCCATCCACTCGGCCGTGGCCTCCAGCATGGACACGTCCAGATGCGCGCCGATCCCCGTGCGCCCGCGCTCCAGCAGCGCGGCAAGGATCGAACTGTAGGCGTACATGCCGGCGGCGATGTCCGACACCGAGATGCCCACCTTGGCCATCTCCGCGCCGCTGCCGGTCACCGAGAGCAGCCCGGCCTCGCTCTGCACCAGCAGGTCGTAGGCCTTCATCGTCTCGTAGGGGCCCGGCGAACCGTAGCCGGAGATGTCGCAGACGATCAGGCCCGGGTGCAGCGCCTGCAGCTCCGCGGCACCGAGGCCGGCGCGGGCGGCCGCTCCCGGCGCCAGGTTCTGGATGAACACATCGGCATCGGCGAGCAGACTGCGCAGCACCGCGAGTCCGCGGGGGTCCTTGAAGTCGAGCGACAGCGACTCCTTGCTGCGGTTGACCCACACGAAGTGCGAGCTTATCCCGTTGACGCGCGAGTCGTAGCCGCGCGCGAAGTCGCCCACGCCGGGGCGTTCGACCTTGATGACCCGCGCGCCGAGGTCGGCCAGGTGGCGGCTGGCGTAGGGCGCGGCGATGGCCTGCTCCAGCGACACGACGGTCACTCCGCGGAGCGGCTGCATTGCTTCCTTACCTTTCTGCCGGAGGTGCTGGGAGTCCGCGTGCCGGACGGCCCGGGCCGTCCGGCACGCAGGGCGGGATCACGCCACAACGCTGATTCCGGTGACGATGACCAGGGCGACGACCGACGCCAGCGCGGTCACGAAGGTCAGTGCCTTGAGCGCGCCCTGGGTCGAGACTCCGAGCAGCGACTGGAACATCCAGAAGAAGTTGCTGTTGACGTGCAGCGCGAACAGGGCGCCGGCGCCGATGGCCAGGCCGAGCACCTCGGGTGGCAGCTCCAGTCCGCCCATGATCGGGGCCAGGATGCCCGCCGCGGTGATGGCGGCGACCGAGATCGAGCCGATCGCCAGGTGCAGCACCGCCGCGATCAGCCAGGCCAGCAGGACGGCGACGATCGCCGGCGTGCCCGACTCGGCGGAGAAGAGGCCGGCCAGCACATCTTCGAGCGCGGTCTCGCCGATGATCGCGCCCAGGGAGCCGCCGACGCCGGTGACCAGCAGGATCTGGCCGGTGGTGTTGAGGCCCTCGTTCAGCGCCTCGTTGGTCCGCGCATTGCCCATCACCCGCCGGGACAGCAGGTAGGCGCCGAGCAGGCCGACGAACAGGGCGAGTACGGGGTCGCCGAAGAACGCGATCGCGGGCGACTCGGCGCCGGCGGCCTCGGCGATCGCGCCGGAGGCGATCATGACCAGCGGGACCAGGATCGGCAGCAGCGAGATGTACAGCGGCGGGGTGCGCGGCGGTTCGGTCTTGCCGGCGGCGGTTTCGGTATCGGTGCCGCCACTGCCGCCGCTGCTGCCACCCTGTGCACCGGCGGTGCCGGCCTGTTCTGCGGCGCCGGCTCCGGCGAGGGCGACCTCGTCCTTCGCCGGGTTCCAGAACCCCAGCCGCAGCAGTTGGCCGTAGAGGAACACGGTGATCACGGCGGTGGCCAGGCCGACCCCGAACCCGTACAGCAGCATGTTGCCGAGCGGGACGCCCAGCAGGCCGGCGATCGACACGGTGCCCAGGCCCGGGATGACGAACACGTATCCGACCAGAATGCCCGCGCTCAGCGAGCCGCCCATCATGCCGATGCCGTTGCGGCCCATGCTGGAGGCGGCCGACCGGGCGAGCGGGGCGGCGAGCACGAGCTGCACGTCCACGTAGATGGACGGGAAGATGGTGCTCAGCACCGCGCTGAGCGTGTAGGGGAGCCGCCGGGGGCCGAGGAGCCGCAGCAGCAGCTCCACCAGTTTCTGGAGCGCCCCCATGGAGAACAGGAGCGACCCTAGGAGGACACCGAAGCCGATTAGCAGGCCGACTTCGGCCATGATGTCGCCAAAGCCCTGTGCGACGGTGGATATGGTCTTCTCGAACCCCAGTCCTGCGGCAAGGCCCAGGTAGATCGATCCGATGACCAGTGCGATCACCGGCTCGACGCCCGCCGCCAGGATCAGCAGCACAATCCCGATAATCGCTATCGAGGTGTGCAGCACGATCAAGGTGTCAGTCATCTAGCTCGTTTCCGTTCAGACCCGCGTCGGGGGTTGGTACCACGCCTGTCGGCCGCGGCGGCGCGAGTCCACGGCAGCACCGCTGCGTGCGGTGGCAGTGTGGATCGGGCAGCCCGCCGCCCCTCGCTCGCGGCCCGCCGCCCGCGGCCGATTTTCGGCACGGGTGCAGGCGGTCCCGGCGATGGAACCGCGGCCACATCGGCGGCGCGCTCGCCCACCGGGCCGGCCGCAGATGGCCGGAACCCGTGCAGGCGGATACGGGGAGCGCCGTCCTGTGGTCCGCGACACAGACCTGCCCATGGAACACGAACATGTCCTGATTAGGAAGACGTCCATGTCCATGGTGCACATAAGTACTGCTTATGGCTTGATGTCCCTATTGCGGGCAGGCGCCAAGCCCGGTTCAGGAAGTGTGTTTAGCGGCACTGAGGGCGGCGGGCGGCCCGGGGCGGTGGGTGGGCGGCTTCGCGTGTCCGGAGGGGGCGGCCCGGGTCCACTGTGCAGCCTTGCGGCCTGCCGGGCGGCGGGCGGTCTGCACGGAAAAGCGGCGCCGAGGGCGGCGGTCAACCTGGGTGAGCGCGCGTGTGTCCGTTATGTCGGGTTGCGGGGTGGCTGTGCGCCCGTTATGTCCGGCTCCCGGCGATGATCATGCAGAAATGCCGGTCTCAGCTTTGATCTTTGGGCATTTCTGCGAGCGGGCCCGTGTTCACCCCCGTCCCCGGACGCACCGGCTGCCATGGCACGGCCACCCACCGGTGCCGGACGAAGGCGGGCCTCAGGCCGCGCCGGGCAGGGCGCCGGCGCGCACCATCACGCAGTCGAACTCCAACACGCGCCCGGTGGCCTCTTCGCGCGTTACGGGGAACATGCCGGTGATCTCGAAGCCATCGGCCTCGTAGGCGGCGATGGCCTCGTGCATGCGGGGCATGCCCTGGTAGATCTGCATGAGCGCGACCTCGGACTGCAGCCCCACGAAATCGGCGGAGCGCTCGCCGGCGCCCGCAAAGGCCTCAAGGTCGTAGCCCTGGGTGTCGAGCTTCAGATAGGGCCGGGGATCGTCGATCCCCTTGAGCGCCTCGTCCAGCAGCGCGTCGAGCCGGCGCACGTGGATGTCCTCGGCGGCGGTGTTGCGGAACCGCTTGTAGCGCCGGCTGCCGAACTCGCTGGGGCCGAGGATCGAGCTCATGGTCCCCTGGACCACGTTCATGGTGTCGACGCGTTCCTCGCGGCCCAGCGCGCAGTGGTAGACGTGCCAGTCGGGGTCGCGTTCGGCCTTCTGCCGCAGTTTCGCTGCCGTGGCGGCGACCGGTTCAAAGGACACGATCCGCCCGGTGTATCCGAGTTTGCGCAGGCTGCGGCCGTACTGCCCGACATTGGCGCCGACGTCGAAGACGCAGTTCACGCGGTAATGCTGCAGGAGCGAGGCCACATGGCGCGAGGCCAGGTAGTTGTGCGCGGCCTTCTGCATCTGCCATGCATCGGCGCCGTCGCCGGTTTCCTCGGCGGTGTCGACCAGCAGGCGCGAGCCCTGGCTCAGCGGGACGGCGCGCCAGTTGCCGTCGGCGGGGCGGTCGGCGAGCGCCCGGGAAAGCGCCTTGGTGAAGCCGTCCCGGCTCCGGCTGACCAACCAGGACTTCGCCCCCATGGGGGTCACCCGGTAGCCGTCGCGTCTCGACACCACTGCGGCCCCGGGTTCGAGGTCGCGCACGTGGACGTTGATTCTGGGAAGAACGTCGAGAATTCGTCTGCGCAGCGTAGCCATGGGTCCACGCTACCCCTCGATTTAAACATCGGATAAAAGACATGCGGGTGCGCTGCGCACTTCGCAAAGACGCGCGGGCGCACGGCGGGGCGGGCCCCGGCGCCGCAGACAGGGCACCGCCATCCGTCCGCCCCGCGCGGCCGGTTCCGCACGGCGCAGCGGCGGCCGCGGCAGGCGCCGGAAAAGCCTCGTGGTGGGCAACTCCGCAGTTGGGGCGGTGTTCCCGGTGGGCGTGTGCGCCGGCGCGTGCCGGCCCGCTCGGTAGTCGGCGGCCCGGCCGTGCGGCCGCCCCGCTCGCTGAGGGAAAACACCCGGCAAGGTACGAAAACGGCACGTGGATTCGGTAAAAGGCGATTAAGAATCCAGGGCGCCGATCCGGGGCCGCGGCCGCACGCCGCCCCTGGGGGCCTTCCCGCCCGGTCTCCGAAATATCCCTCGCATGCGCCGCAGCAGGAAGAAAGCGGGCCGGTCAGGACCTTTTCCGGAATTCCCCGTTCTCGGGTTTTTCTCAGACTTCTGCCAGCGGTCTCGCACGCCTCTTCGGCTGGATGGGGGCGAACCGATGCCGAAGAGAGGCGGTGGAGTTATGACAGGGCTGCAGCGGGCCGCTGCCCGCGGCGGACCCGGGCCGGCCGCGAAGACCGCGTGGGTCGACGTCGTGATCCCGGTCCACAACGAGGAGAAGTCGCTGCCCGGCTGCCTGGAGGTGCTGTGCCGGCACCTGGCGCAGCATCTCCCGTTCAACTGGTGCGTCACCGTGGTGGACAACGCCAGTACCGACCGCACGCTCGGCGTCGCCCAGGTGGCGGCCGAGTCGATGGACCGGGTCCGGGTGCTGAACCTGGACCGCAAAGGGCGCGGACTGGCGCTGCGCACGGCCTGGAGCTACAGCGACGCCGATGTCGTGGTCTACATGGACGTGGACCTGTCCACCGGGTTGGACGCGCTGCTGCCGCTGGTGGCGCCGCTGGTCAACGGGCACTCCGACATCGCGATCGGATCCCGGCTGGCACCCGGTTCGCGCACGGTGCGCGGGAGCAAACGCGAGCTGATCTCCCGGGGCTACAACTCGGTCATCCGCTGGAGCCACGGCGCGCGGTTCTCCGACGCCCAATGCGGGTTCAAGGCCGCGCGCACCGACGTCATCCGCCCGCTGCTCAAGCGGGTGCAGGACGACGCATGGTTCTTCGACACCGAACTGCTGCTGCTGGCCGAGTACAACGGGCTGCGGGTGCACGAGGTGCCGGTGGACTGGGTCGAGGACGTCGACAGCCGGGTCGACGTGGTCCGCACCGCGCTGGACGACCTGGCCGGGCTGGTGCGGGTCGCCCGGGCCAAGGTCACCGGCGCCGCACGCGTGGCGGGACTGCCGCGCCGACCCGAGCCGAACCCGGAACACCCGCAGGCGGTGCTCGCCGCACCGCGCAGCGGCCTGCTGTGGCAACTGGTCTCCTTCGGCGCCATCGGACTGGTGTCGACGGTGATCACCGCGGTGCTCTATGCGCTGCTGCGCACCTGGTGGCCGCCGCTGGCCGCCAACCTGGCCGCACTCGTCGCGACGACGCTGTGGAACACCGAGGCCAACCGGCGCTACACCTTCCTGCGTCCGGCCGGCGCCGCCTCGCGCGGGCGGATCCACTTCCAGGGACTGGCGGTGTTCGCGCTCTACTACGCGGTGACCTCCGGCGCGCTGCTGGGTCTGCAAGCCGTCCAACCCGACCCGGCCCGCTGGCTGGAGGTGGCCGTGCTGGTGGCCTCGTCGGTCCTCGGGACGGCGCTGCGCTTTGTGCTGCTGCGGTCGTGGGTCTTCCGCCCGGCGGCCGCCACGACACCCGCGGAGGCGAAATGACGACCCGACGGGGCGGAACCACACCAGCGGCGGCACAGCCGGAGGTACACCAGGATGGACCAGCGGCCGCACGGCCGGAGCCGGGGAAGCCGGGGAAGCCCCGAACCGTGCCCGGGTTGCGGGCATGGCGGACGTGGCGGCCCTGGGCCCTGTTGGCGATCTGCGCGCTCGCCGCCGGGCTGTACACGTGGGGGATCGGGGACTCCTGGGGCAACTCCTACTATTCCGCCGCGGTCAAGTCGATGTCGCAGAGCTTCGAGAACTTCTTCTTCGGCAGCCTGGACGCGGCCGGCGTGATCACCGTCGACAAGCCGCCGATGGCGCTGTGGCTGCAGGTCGCCTCGGTGAAGCTGTTCGGTTTCAGCCGGTTGGCGATCCAGCTCCCGCAGGCGGTGGCCGGGGTGGCGGCGGTGTTCCTGCTGCACCGCACCGTGCGCCGCTGGGCGGGCGAGCACGCCGCGCTGCTCGCCGCCCTGATCCTGGCGCTCACCCCCATCACCGTGGCGATCAACCGGATCAACAACCCCGACACGCTGCTGGTGCTCCTGGTCGTGGGCGCCGCCTACGCAATGACGCGCGCCATAACGGGGCCGCGCGCCACCGGCTGGCTGGCACTGGCGGCACTGCTGGTCGGCTGCGGGTTCCTCACCAAGATGCTGCAGGCCTGGATGGTGCTGCCCGCCTTCGTCCTTGCCTACCTGGTCGCGAGCCGCGCCCCGTGGGTGCGCAAGGTGCTCGACCTTGCGGTGGCCGGTGCCGTACTGGTGGCCGGCTCCTTCTGGTGGGTGGCCGCGACCGCGCTGTGGCCCGGCGGCAAGCCCTACATCGGCGGCAGCGAGGACGGATCGGCCTGGGACCTGGTCTTCGGCTACAACGGGTTCGGCCGGGTCTTCGGCGGCGGCATGGGCGGTGGCCAAGGGCCCGGCGGCGGCGCGCCGCCCGGCATGGCCGCGGGCTCCGGCGCGGCCGAGGGCGGGCCCGGCGGCGGTGGCGGCGGACCCGGTGGCGGGTTCTCCGGCGACGCCGGTCTGCTGCGGATGTTCAACGACCAGCTCGCCGGGCAGGTCAGCTGGCTGCTGCCGCTGTGCGGGCTGGTGCTGGCCGCGGTCTGCGCCTCCGGGATACTGCGCCTGCGGGCGGGCCGGCCGCTCGACCGCGAAGGTGCGGCCGGCTGGGTGCTCTGGGGCGGCTGGCTGCTCGTCGTGGGCCTGGTGCTCAGCTTCGCCCAAGGCATCATGCACCCCTACTACACGACGATGCTGGCGCCCGCGATCGGCGCCATCGCCGGTGCCGGGCTGGTGCGGCTGTGGGGCTGGTACCGCCGCTCTGCCGGAAAGGCCCGGCTGCTGCTGCCGATCGCGGTGGCCGCCACGGCGTGCTGGGCGCTGGCCGTGGTGATGCGCAACCCCGGCTGGCACGCCTGGGCCGGTTACGCGGCCATGGCCCTGGCCGCGGCGGCGCTGGTGGCGATCCTGTCGGTCCGGCGCACCGGCCGCGCGGTGCCGGCGCGCTCCGCATTGGCGCTGGTGCTGGCCGCGGTGCTGATGGTGCCCGCCGCGTGGTCGGCGATCGCGGCCGCCGGCGCGCAGGGCGGGATGAACGGCACCAACCCGATGGCGGGACCGGCGACCGGCATGGGCGGTCCGGGCGGCGGGCCAGGGGGACAAGGGGGATCGCCGGGTGGCGCCGGCGGCATGCAACCGCCCGGTGCTCAGGACGGCCAGGACGGTTCGGGCGGTTCGGGCGGCCAGGACGGTTCGGGCGATGCGGACGGTTCGGATGGTTCGGGCGCCCAGAGCGGTACCGGCGGTACCGGTAGCGGCGGCGACGGGACCGGGAGCGGGAGCGGCCCGGCCCGAGCGGGTACGGGCCAGGGCGCCGGCGGCGGCGCAGCCGCCCCGGGCGGTTTGCCCGGCGGCGGGGGAGGCGGCTCGGAGGGGTCGCTGTCCGCCGACCAGCAGGCGCTGCTCGACCACGTCGAGTCCGCGGCCGGCGACCGCAAGGTCGCGCTGGCGGTGCAGGGCGGGGCCATGGGAGCCGCGTCCTACATCATCGCCTCCGACGCGGCCGTGGTCGCCATGGGCGGCTTCACCGGCGGCGACGACGCGCCCTCAACCGCGCAGCTGAGCCGGTGGCAGGAGTCCGGCGAGCTGGGCTTCGTCCTGCTGGGCTCGGGCATGGGCGGCGGCCCCGGCGGTGGCGGCGGTGCCGCCGCCATGCCCGGTGCCGGGAACGCCCAGGGCACCCAGCAGAGCGCGAGCGGCGGTTCCGCCACCGGGCCACCGGGAATGCAGGAGTCCGGCAACGACCGCGCGCAATGGGCCGAGCAGCACTGCGACCCCGTTGACCCCTCGGTCTGGGGCGGTTCGCAGGACTCCGCGCAGCGGCTCTACTCCTGCGGGTGACACCCGGCCGGCAGTGACCCGCAGCGGCGGGCGCGCATGCCCGGCAACAGCCGGCAGTGCTCCCGCCGCCTGTGCCGGGTGCAGTAGCGGTGCGACTGCAGGAATGCCCGGAATCATTGCTCGTCCAGGGCATTGCTGCGCTCTCGATGCGCCCGCGCTCCCCGGCGCCCGGTCAGGCGTTCGGGGGCTGGGCCGTGGAGGCGCGGGGGATGAGCGTGGGGGCGTGGACGTGGCGGAGCGCCTCGGGACCGGTAGTGGCGGCCGGTCCTGCGGGATCGGCCGGGTCTGCCGGTTCGGCCAGCAGCAGTTCGACCGCGCTCGCGGCTATGTCGTGGAACGGCACCCGCATCGTGGTCAGCGGCAGCGGAAGGCGGCCGGCCAGCGGAATGTCGTTGTAACCGACGACGGAGACGTCCGCGGGCACCGCCAGGTCCAGCTTGTGCGCGGCCGACAGCACGCCGATGGCCGTGTTGTCGTTGATCGCGAACACCGCCGTGGGCGGCTCGGCCATGCTCAGCAGCGTGGTGCCCGCCTCCTCGCCCGCCTCCATGCTGAACGCCGAGGCGCGCACCAGGGCGGGGTCGGGCTCGACGCCCTGTTCGCGCAGCGCGCGCAGGTATCCGTCGCGGCGGCCGGTGGAGCTGGAAGCGTAGGAGGGCCCGGCCACACAGGCGATCCGCCGGTGGCCGAGGTCGAGCAGGTGCCGGGTGGCGAGGTAGCCGCCGAGTTCGTCGTCGCCGAGCGCGGACGGGCTGACACCGTCGGTGCGCAGCGCCAAAGCGTGGCGCACACCTTGGGAGCGGAGCCGGGCCAGGTAGGGGTCGCCGAGCCGGGCGGTGGTCAGCACCAGCCCGTCGACCTGGCGCTGCAGCAGCGATCGGGCCGCCGAGCCTTGGGTTTCGGCATCGTCGTGGGTGGTGGCCACGATCGCGAAGTAGCCGCGCCGGCTGCAGGCGGCGGCCAGTTCCTCGTAGGCGATGGCCATCACCGTGTCGCTCAGCCGCGGCACCAGCACGCCGATGGTGCTCGTCCCGCGCCGGCGCAGGCTGGAGGCCACCGAGTGGGGGGTGTAACCGAGTTCCTCGGCCGCTTGGCGCACGCGGTCCGCCGCTGCGCTGCGTGAACGGGGCAGGCGCGGGTCGAGCGCGCGGGAGACGGTCGAGGTGCTGACCCCGGCCCGCCGGGCCACGTCGTGGATCGTCGGCGGCGTGCCCGCCGGGGGCGGGGTGTCCCCGGTGCCGGCGTCCTGCTGGCTCATCGCGTCCTTTCGCTTGCGTGCTTGTTAGGCCACTGTAGACGGCCGCCCGCCGCCTGCCCGCCGGGATTGAGTCCGCGGTCACCACTTGACGTGCGGCCGGTCACACCCGCAGAATGCAAACGTTCCCGCAAACGTTCCCTTGGGAGTTCTCGATGGTACTCGACCTGCGCGGGGTCACCCCCGCCCCTGTCACGCCGTTCACCGCCGACGGCGCCGTCGACCACGCGGCACTCGCCGCACTCGGCCGCTGGCTCGCCGGCATGGACGGCATCACCGGGCTCGTGTGCCTGGGCCACGCGGGCGAAGGCACCAGCCTCACGCCCGACGAGCAGACCGCGGTGGTGCGGACCCTGGTCGAGGCCGTCGGCGGCGCAGTGCCGATCATCGCCGGTATCACCGCCGAGGGCACCCGCAACGCAGCGCTGGAGGCGCGGCGCGCGGCCGAGGCCGGCGCCGCCGCCGGACTGCTCTACCCCTCGCACGGCTGGCTGCGGTTCGGCTTCCAGCCGGGAGCCCCCCAGGAGCGCTACCGCGCCGTCCACGAAGAGTCCGGGCTCCCGCTGATCCTGTTCCAGTACCCCGATGCCACCAAGGCGAGCTTCGACCTGGAGACCCAGCTCGACATCGCCGCCCAGCCCGGGGTGTTCGCCACCAAGAACGGCGTGCGGAACATGCGCCGCTGGGACACCGAGATCCCCGCCCTGCGCGCGGAATTCCCCGACCTGCAGATCCTCACCTGCCACGATGAGTACCTGCTGCACACCATGTTCGACGTCGACGGCGCGCTGGTGGGCTACGGCGGCCTCGCCCCCGAACCCATGGTGCGCCTGGTCGCGGCCGGCAAGGCGCGCGACTACGCGGCCGCGCGCGCCGTGCACGACGAGCTGCTGCCGCTGACCAAGGCCGTCTACCACCGCGGTTCGCACATGGAGGGCACGGTCGCGCTCAAGCTCGGGCTGCGCCTGCGCGGGGTCATCCCGGACGCGGCCGTGCGCGCGCCGCTGCTCCCGCTGGCCGACTCCGCCACCTCCGAAATCGCCGGCGGACTGAAACACGCCGGACTGCTCTAAGCACTCTCTCCCCCCGCGCACAGACCCGCCGCGCCGCTTGTGCGGTGCGGCGGGGCAGGAGGCATCTCATGCACGACATGCGAGGGCGGTCCGAGCCGGCCGGCCCGGTCAAGCACCGCCGCATTGCGCGACTACTGCGCGCCCTGGCCCTGATGGGGCCCGCCTTCATCGTCGGAGCCTGGCAGTTCGGTCCCGGCAACCTCGCCTCCGCGATCCAGGCCGGCGGCGAGTACGGTTACGCGCTGATCTGGGTGATCGTCGTCTCGACCGTGCTCATGGTCGTCTTCACCGACATGTCCGTGCGCATCGGCCTGTCCGCCCGCCATTCGCTGATCGAAACGGCCAAGCGGACGCTGGGCCGCTGGTGGGGGGTTTGCGCCGGCCTCGGGGTCTTCGGCATCACCCTGATGTTCTCGGTCGGCAACGCCGTTGGCGCGGGACTCGGGCTGTCCATGGTCTTCGGCGGCAACCCCGCGCTGTGGACCCTGGCCTGCACGGCAGTGGCGGCGGGGCTGCTGTTCGCCCGCGACTACTACCGCCTCTTCGAACGGATGACGCTGGTGGTCGTGGCGGTCATGGCGGCCGGCTTCGTCGCGGCGGCCGTGCTGTCGCGGCCCGACTGGGCAGAGGTCGGTGCCGGGTTCGTCCCGACGGTGCCCGCGGGGGTGGGGCTGCTGCTCATCGCCCTGATCGGCACGAACTTCTCCATCAACGCCGCCTTCTACGCCGGCTACACCACCCGGGAACGCGGCCTGACGCCCGCGCAGTACCGCGAGGCCACCCTGTCCGACACCGTGCCGGGCATCGTGGCGCCCGGGATCATGACGATCCTGGTCATGGTGGCCGGCGCGGCCGTGCTGCAAGGCACCGGCGGCGCCGACGACGCGTCGCGGCTGGGCGAGGTCCTGGGCTCGGTGGCCGGGACCGCGGGCAGCCTCGTCTTCGCGGTCGGGTTCGCGGGCGCCGCGTTCTCCTCGATGGTCGCCAACGCCAGCGCGGGCGGCACCCTCCTCTCCGACGCCCTGGGCTGGGGCAACCTGCTGCGCGAACGGCGGGTCAGGGGCGCGGTCCTCGTCGTGCTGGTCTTCGGTGCGGTGGTCACCGCCGTGTCCAACGCGTCGCCGATCGAGCTGATCATCGCCGCCCAGGCCCTGACCGTGATCGTTGCCCCGTTCCTGGGACTGCTCATCCTGGTGCTGGCCAACCACCGCGGCCTGATGGGCCGGATGCGCAACCGCTGGTGGCAGAACGCGCTCGGCGCCGCCGGGTGGCTCGCGATCGTCGCCACCTGCTACCGCCTGGTGACCACTCTGCTGTGACGCGCCCGCGGGCGGGGCGGCGCGGCGGTAGAAGCCGCGGCGCCGCAGGCAGGCGTTGCCGGCCCCGGCCCGGAATCCGGGCGCGCTCACCAGCGCAACAGGACCAGGTCGGCCGAGAACCCGGGGCCCAGCGCCATGAGCAGGCCCGGTTCGCCCTCCGGCGGACGGCGCTCGGCGATGGTCCGCTCAAGCACATCGAGCACCGACACCGACGACAGATTCCCCAACCGCCGCAGGGACCGCCAGGAAAGGTCCAGGTCGCTGCGGCTGAGCGAGAGCACCTCGGCGATCCTGTCGATCACCTTGGGGCCGCCGGGGTGGCACACCCACGACGACACATCGCCCGGCGCGAGGCCGTGGTCGCCGAGGAACGCGGCGACATCGTCGGCCAGGACGGACTGCACGTGATCGGCCAGGTCGGCGGCCAGGATCGTGCGGAAACCGTGCGTGCCGATATCCCAGCCCATCAGGCGTCCGGTGTCGGGGTACAGCTTGCTGCCGGAGGCCGCGACCCGGGGACCGCGCCGGGCCGCATCGGTGCGCTCGGGCACCCGTTCGCCCAGCGCCACCACCGCCGCGGCCCCATCGCCGAACAGGCCGCTGGCGATCAGGTTCGCCGTGGAGGTGTCGTCGCGCTGCAGCGTCAGCGAGCACAACTCGATGCACACCAGCACGGCCACCTGCTCGGGCCAGCCGTGCAGGTGGTCGTGCAGTTGCGCCAACCCGGCGGCGCCCGCGGAGCAGCCCAGCCCGAACACCGGAACGCGTTTGGCATCGGCCCGCAACCCGGCGCGCTGGGCCAACCGGGTATCCAGGGTCGGCGTTGCCACGCCGGTGGAGGAACACACGACCAGCCGGTCCACCTCGCCGGCGGCCACCCCGGCCTGGGCGAGCGCCTCCTGAATCGCGCGCTCTCCCAGGTCGAGCGCGTTGTCGATGAAGGCGTTGTTGGCGGTGGTGAAGTCGTCCAGCGTCCGGTACTCCTCCAGCGGCCAGACCAGCGGCCGCCCGGTCACCTGGGTGGCGGAGTGGAACCGGCGCAGCCGCTGCTCATCGGCATCGGTCCACCGCGCGACGGCGTCGGTGATCTCCTCCTGGCTGTAGTAGTGCTCCGGCAGCACGGTCCGTACCGCTGCGACACGCATCATGTCTCCCAGGTCGAGTCCGGATCGCCCGACCGCGCCGCTCCGGAGCCGACCGCCGTGCCGGGCCGGCCCGGCACGGCAACGGGACTCCCTGGGCTGAATCCGGCCGCCACCGCGACCTGAAACGCGGACCTCCGACCGGGGGTTCGGCGGATCATCCGGTGGCGTGTACGCCCGCGGGACGACGAGAAGGGCGACCGCGCCACTGCTGCCGCTACCCGGCGGCACCGGCACTTAAAAGGCGCGGCGCCAAAAGGCGCAGCGGCCGCGCAGCAGGGACCCGGCCATGCCGGGCGGCGGGGGTGGCGGAGGTGCCGGGCGCTGCGGCCCGTTCGGACGCGGTCGGCGCGGTCGGCTCCGTCAACCGGTGTCGGCTGCAAGGGCGGTGCGCTCCCGGATTCCGACATGCCGGGCCAGCAGGATGAGCAGCACCACCTCCAACAGGATGATCACCGCCCCCGAGATGGCGGCGACCAGCGAGCCGGGCATCATGTAGGCGGTATGGGTGGTCAGGATGCCGCCGGCCAGCCAAATCCGGTGCCGGTCGCTCCAGCCCGCCGCGGCGCTCCAGCGCAGCATCGCCCATCCGGACCCGAGCGCCACGACGGCCGCGGCGGCCAGCGGAATCGTCAGCGGAAAGCCGTCGCCGAACACCGGGCCGGGCTGGAGTCCGGGAGGCAGCAGCAGGCCCAGGAACGCGGTGGTCAAGACGCCCGCCGCAATACCGGCCACCACCGGTTTCGGCGCGGATGCCGCCGGAGCCGGGCTGGGCACGTGGAGCCGGGGCGCGACGCGCAGCGCCAGCACGGCCAGTAGCGCGATGGCGGCGATGAATCCGATGGTCCAGCCCCACGGGGTCTGATACCCCGGATCTTCGGTGCCCGAGATGCCCACCCGCAATCCGAGCACACCCACAACCGCCAGTACACCGGTAACAATGAGGCCGCCGGTACGCAGATAGGGCCGGCCGCGGTGGGCGGGGAAAAGCAGTCCGTTGAGCATGACCGGGATGAGCACGCTGAAGACCACGTGCACGCCGATCTGGGATTCCCAGTAGGTCCAGTTCGCGCCGAGCGCCCGCCAGCCCCAATCGGCCGCACCGTACATCTGAGCGTTGGTCAAGGCCTGCAGACCGAGTCCGTCCTCGGCCAGTTGGTAAGCCAGGCCCAGCAGCACGAGGCTCGGCCAACCGCCGCCGACCCGCACGACCGCCTCGCGGACCAGGAGAACTCCGGCTCCGTACATCACCATCAGGAGCGGAAAGAGCAGCCAGGTGAACGGCACCGCGACCGCCGTGAACGTAAGTTCCGCGCACAATGGCGCCAACAACACCAGCGTCCACGCAGCCCGCAGCCGCCCCCGGCTCGCCTGGTTGGGCGGAGCACTGTTCTGTGGCACCATTGCCCTCTTTCCAATGAATAACGTGAATTTTGCTAAACGTGCGAAGCGCGTGAACCCGTAATGCTCCGACCGGGGGATCCTATCTCGTCCGGTTTTTCAGGAAGCGGTGTCTGTGCGTATTCGGTTCGATCGGCTATCCGCGGCTGCGGCGTGCGCAGCCGCGCTCGTTCCCGCCGCAGCCTGCGGCGGGGCCGCCTCCGGCAGCGGCGACTCGGTCCAGGCGGGCGAAACCGCCGCCGCGACCGAGAAGGCCGTCCCTGACCGGCTGTCCAAGATCCGCCCGGAGGGGGCGGCGTGCCTGACCGGTAGCGGCGCCCTGATCGGGCACCTCGACGCGGACGACCACTACGACGCCGTCGTCGACCTCGGCGACAGCGGCGAGGACGTCGTGATCGCCTGGGGCGGCGAGGACGGCCACACGGACCCGGTCGGTGTCCGCGGCCTGATCGGCGCCGGGAAGGAGGATTGGGCCGTGTCAGCGGCGGCCGACTTCACCGGCGACGGCCTGCTCGACCTGGTGGTCGCCACCGGAGCGGAACCCGGCGGCGACGAGCCCATGGACCCGGAGCCCAGCGAACTGCGCGTGGGCCCGCTGAACCGAGACGGGACGGCCGAGCGGGCCGACGCCATCGAGTTCGGCGAGCTGCGTGCACTTGCGGCGACCGACCTCAACGGCGACGACAACGTCGACCTGGCCGGTTGGGAGTACCTCGGTGATGGCGTGGAGGGGAGAACCTCCTACCTGGGCACGAATGGCGGAGTGAGCGCCGAAAGCGCTTCGGAGTTCTCCTATGACGAATTCGAGCGCCCTTACGGTCCCGAGCTACCGAAAGAGGAGAAACGGCTGCAAGCTTTCTACCCCAAGTGCCCGGAAGGCTGATTCACTGGCCTCGACCTGGGTGAACAGACCCTGAGGTTGGGGTGGTTCGGCCGTTGGCCGGCGCTGCTGCGGGGCCGAATGAGGGGCTGATGGCCTCTACTATGTAAAGGATGCGGCTATTGTCCGATTTTTGAGGAGTGTGGAAAATCGGGCCGTGAGCCAGGAAAACACGCAGGTCATTCAGGGTGCTCCCCGCACGCGCGGGGATGGTCCCACGACTCGGGTTCCCGTCACCAAATCGACCTCGTGCTCCCCGCACGCGCGGGGATGGTCCCCCGCGAAATGGGAACATTCAGCGCAAACTTCAGTGCTCCCCGCACGCGCGGGGATGGTCCCTCCGACGCGTTCACTCCGGTGATCTCGTCGGCGTGCTCCCCGCACGCGCGGGGATGGTCCCCGGGAATCGGTGCGGCGGGAGGACAGCAGGCCATGCTCCCCGCACGTGCAGGGATGGTGGGGATGGTCCCGCGGCGCATCAGCGCCAGCCCACGGCGGGTGGGTGCTCCCGGCACGCGGGGATGGTCCCAAGCTCGTCACCGCCGGTGAGGCATGGGTACGGTGCTCCCCGCACCCCCGCCTACATGGGGACGAACCGCTCCTCAGCCAGATGCAGCGGTCCGAGTGCTCCCTCGCGCCCAGTCGACTGCACATCACTGCTGTACATCAGGAGAGAACGTCCTCTCGGTCCCCGGCGCCCCGCGCTTCCCTGCCGTCGCCCGCGGTCGGGCCCGAAGCCCGGAACGTGCGGCGGTAGGCCGACGGGGCGACCCCCGTCTCCGCCGCCAGGTGCCGCCGCAGCGAGGTGGCGGTGGCGAAGCCGACCTCGTGGGCGACCCGTTCCACCGGTAGGCCGGTGGACTCCAGCAGGTGCCGCGCCCGCCGCAAGCGCTGCTGAGTGAGCCAGCGGCCGGGGCTCAAACCGGTCTCCTGCCGGAAGCGCCGGGCAAAGGTACGGGTACTCATCGCCGCGTGCGCTGCGAGTTCGTCCAGCGTCAGTGGCAGTTGCAGTCGCTGGAGCGCCCAGTCGCGGGTCGGCCCGGTACCGGTCCGGCTCGTCGGCGTCACCGGCCTCTCGACATACTGCGCCTGCCCGCCGTCCCGATACGGCGGCATGACGCAGCGGCGGGCGACCTGATTGGCGACCTCGCTGCCGTGGTCCTGACGCACCAGATGCAGGCAAACGTCGACACCGCCCGCCGCCCCGGCGGAGGTCAGCACGTCGCCGTGATCGATGAATAGCACGTCGGCGTCGAGTTCGACCCGCGGGAACAGTTGCTGGAAATCATCGGCGAGCGCCCAGTGGATGGTGGCCCGGCGCCCGTCCAGTAGACCGGCGGCCGCCGGTAGAAAGGCGCCGGTGCAGATGGAGACCAGACGGGTGCCGGGGCGGACGCGGGACAGGGCGGCGAGGGCCTGCGGGTCCGCAGCGGCGGCCGAGGCCGGGGAGATCGAGTATGGCGGGATTACCACGGTGTCCGCCTCGGCCAGCACCTCGGGGCCGTGCCCGGGGGTGACGGTCAAGTCCGAGTCGGTGCGTACGGGTTGCCCGTCCACGCTCGCGGACAGCACCTCGTAGCGGCAGTCGGCCGACCCCAGGACCCGGTGCGGGATGCCGAGTTCAAAGGGGTAGACGCCGTCGAGGGCAAGGACGACGACCTTGTGGGCGCCGGGCCGCGGAGCCGGATCCGGTTCGGCCGCGCGGTCTGCGGCGTCGTGCGCGCGGGACGGCGTAGCGGATGCGGGAGGGGCGCCAGGGGCGGAAAGCATGGCTCGAATGTATCGGATGATGACCTTCTTGCCATCGCAGCGGGCCGGACCGCTCGGCAAGGATTAAGGCATGACTTCCACCGACATCCCGGAAAACGTCGGCTCCCAGAGCTCGGCCACCGCCCCGACCACCGCCGCGAACCCTGCCCCGGCGGGCGTCCCCGTGATGCACGCCCTGCACCAGACGGCCCTCGGCGGCCCCGAGGTGCTGCAGCTGACCGAGCTTCCGCGGCCCGCGCCCGGCCCCGGGGAGATCCTCGTCGCCGTGCACGCGGCCGGGCTCAACCCGACCGACTTCAAGCACCGAGCCGCGAGTATCTTCCTGCCGCCCCCGTCATTGACCCTCGGCTGGGACGTCTCCGGCACCGTGGTGGAGACCGGCCTGGGCGTCACCCTCTTCGCGCCCGGTGACGAGGTGTTCGGCATGCTGCCCTACCCGCACGGCGCCGGCTCCCACGCCGAATACGTGACCGGACCCGCCCGCGCCTTCGCCGCCAAGCCGGCCGGGATCGACCACGTCCAGGCGGCCGCTCTACCACTGGCCGCGCTCACCGCCTGGCAGGCCCTCGTCGACACCGCGGGCCTGCGGGCCGGGCAGCGGGTGCTGATCCACGCCGCGGCCGGCGGTGTCGGCCATCTCGCCGTCCAGATCGCAAAGGAGCGCGGCGCGCACGTCACCGGGACGGCGAGCGCTCCCAAGCACGACTTCCTGCGCGAACTCGGAGCGGACGCCTGCATCGACTACCGCGCTGCGGACTTCACCAGCACCGGGGAGCGCTACGACGTCGTCCTCGACCCCCTCGGCGGGCCGACCGCCACCCGCTCCGTGAGCGTGCTCCGCCCGGGTGGCGTGCTCGTCTCCCTCGTGCCGGGCGCCGAGGACACGGCGGCAGCGGCGGAGAAGGCACAGGTCCGCGCCGTCACCCTGCTCGTCGAGCACGACCATGCCGGGATGCGCGCCATCGCCGACCTGGCCGCCCAGGACAGGCTCCGCCCGCACATCTCCGGCACCTTCCCTCTAGCCGAAGGCGCCCGAGCCCACACCCAGGGCGAGACCGGCCGCACGCAGGGAAAGCTGGTCATCACCGTGCCTTGAAGCGGCGCATCCGATCCGCGCCCGTCACCAAGGGTGGGTGTTTTGCCGGTTTCTAGTGAAGTGAATGAAATCGGCTTATAGGCTCGGGGAAGGCGCAGGTCATTCAGTGTGCTCCCCGCGCACGCGGGGATGGTCCCTCCAAGGCGGGGTCGGCTCGTGAAGCGTCGTCGTGCTCCCCGCGCACGCGGGGATGGTCCCCACCCCCGGCGCACCCGCTCCCAGGTGCGTTTGTGCTCCCCGCGCACGCGGGGATGGTCCCTCGCGCATGTTGGTGACGGCTGCCATGGGTGTGTGCTCCCCGCGCACGCGGGGATGGTCCCCCGGTCCGCACATGAAAGAGGCCCCGCGTTGCGTGCTCCCCGCGCACGCGGGGATGGTCCCTCGAAGGCCACCATCAGCACCACCCACGGGCCGTGCTCCCCGCGCACGCGGGGATGGTCCCGAGATGGCCCAGGCCGGCGGTATCGCCGCCTCGTGCTCCCCGCGCACGCGGGGATGGTCCAAACGGCGCCCCTGAGGCACAGTGAGACTGCCTGTGCTCCCCGCGCACGCGGGGATGGTCCCGGGGCATCGGCGGGTGCCCGCAGGAGAGGGGGCGTGCTCCCCGCGCACGCGGGGATGGTCCCACCGGACGGCGGCTGGGTCTGCGTGAAGTGCGGGTGCTCCCCGCGCACGCGGGAGGGGACCGTGCCATACCCGCGAGCGCGTCCAGGGATCTCAAGGAGTCCCCGCCCAAGGATGCGACTCCCGAACTACTCGAAGCGCTGCCTTTAGGAGAGGCGGACTTGGCTTCGGTTCCCGAAGCCCTACTGCGCGCTCTTCGAAGCGTTCCGGCTGGAGATCGTCTTCGACAAGCCCACCAACACGGTAACGATCCGCGTGACGTTGGCCGCTGAGACCGTGCCTGAACTCCGGCAGGTGGCGGAGCGGGTGCTCGATCGGCCAGAATCGAACTCAACCGAGCAGAAAGAGGAGAAGATGAGGAACACACGGAGTTGTGTTCCCATCTATGCGGTGCCCCCTGCAGGATTCGAACCTGCGCACACGGCTCCGGAGGCCGTTGCTCTATCCCCTGAGCTAAGGGGGCGCTTTGCGTCATCAAGAGTAGCAGGGGGAACAGGGTGCATCGCGCAATATCGGCGGGGTTGGCGGATCGCCAGCGGAGGTGGGGGGTGGGGCGTTAGTCTCGCGGCCGTGGGTGATGCGCTGGCACGGGTACTGGTGGTCGACGACAACGAGGTGATCAGGCAGCTGATCGCCGTCAACCTGCAGCTCGAAGGCTTCGAGGTGCACACCGCTGTTGACGGTGAGGACTGCCTCGCCCGCGTGGGCGGGATCCAACCGGATGTGATCACGCTGGACATCATGATGCCGCGGCTCGATGGGTGGGTAACCGCGTCGCGGCTGCGCGAGGACGAGGCGACCCGCGGGATGCGGGTGCTGCTGATCACCGCGCGCGCTCAGGCCGATGACATGCGGCGCGGTGAGGAGATCGGGGTCGACGCCTATCTGACCAAGCCCTTCGACCCCACCGAACTGATCCGGCTGGTTCGCGACCTGGCCGAACGCAGCCGGGCCGAGCGGGCCGGCTGATCCGTGGCCGCGAACGGGCGGGGCGGGCCGGGTGGGCTGGAGGATCCGGGCGGTTCGGACGGCTCGGGTAGCTCGGACAGCCCGGAGCGTCCGGATGCGCCGGACCAGCCCGTCCGGGCCGGTCAACCGCCCGGCGGATCCGGCCGAGCCGGGCCGATCGGGGGGTCGGCCGAGTCCGGTGAGCCGCGCGTTTGGTGGTGGCCCGAAGGGGCTAGTCCGCGGCAGGTTGACTTACTGCTGCGCAGCGCCATGGCCGAGGTTCTCGGCTGCCCGCTGGGCCGCGTTCCAGCCGCCGATCCGCGGCGGGCCATGCCGAGTACCGCCCATTACACGACGGCGCTGCCGCTGCGCATGGCGCGCGTGCACGGGCGCTCCGCGCCGGAGCTGGCCGCGGCGGTGGCGGAGCGGCTCCGCGACCTTCCGCAGGTGGACCGGGCCGGCGCCGAGGGCGGCGGGTTCGTCGGTGTCAGCGTGGCAGCCGAGGCCCGCGCCGCGATGGTGCACACCGCTGCCCTGGACGCTGACGGCTACCTGCGCGGCTCTCTTGCAGCGGCACGCTCCGCTGAGCGGTCCGAGCGGTCCGAGCGGTCCGAGCGGTCCGAGCGGTCCGAGCGGTCCGCGGCTCCGGGCGCTTTCGGCAGCACCGATACTTCCGACGGCTCTGGCGCTTCCGGCACTCCTCATACTTCCGTTGGCTCCGGTTCCTCGGGTTCCTTCGGCTCCGCCGGCGCACCCGGGGAGTCTCGTCACGCTCGTGGCCGCGGTGCCGCAAGCCCGTCCGCCGCCCCAGCCGCCTCCGCTGCGTCGGCCGTGCCGCTCTCCGCGCTGCACGAGGCGGCCACCGTCGACGAGGCACGGCACTGGGCGCGCGAGGACGCCCGCCACAGCATGCGCGCCGCCGCGGCGGCGCCGCGGCACGGTGCGCCCCCCGCCGGTGTGCAGGAGGGCGGTGGCACCTCCTGGCGCGATCCCTATCTGGACGGCCCGGGCCCCGGCGGCCTCCCGGAGCCCGGTGGCGGTGAGACGGCCGCGGCCCGGCTGCTCGCGGTCGTCGGCGAGGCGAGCGCGCGCTACGCGTTCTGCCGCTCGGCGGTCGAGTCTCCGCGGCCCGGCGAGGAGACCGGCCCGGACCTGCCCGCCGTACCCACCGCCGAGCGCCCCGGCGCCTGGGCACTCGGTACCCATGCCAACCCGGCGTTCGCGGTCCGCTACGCCCACGCCCACGCCGTCGCGACCCTCGGGTGGATACGCGACGCGCAGCGCGCCGAGCCCGCCGACCGGCCCGCCAGCCGGTCCCCGTACTGGGCCGGCGATCAGGGCGCGGACCCGGCCACCGAACAGACCACTGGCCAGGCCACGGACCAGCCCACCGAACGGGTCATCGAACGGGCAACCGAGGACACGGAACAGGCCACCGATTGGCCTGCCGACCGGCCCACCGAACAGGCCATCGATCAGCCCGCCGACCAGGGCATTTCCGGTCCGCGCGGGCGGCCGGCCAGCACGCAATCCCGGCCGGGCGCTGATACCGGTGCCGACACCGGTTCCGCTGCCGGTCCTACCGCGGGCACCGATAAGGGTGCCGACACCGGTTCGGGTGCTGACACCACTGCGGGCACCGGAAGTGGTGTCGATGCCGCCGCTGATGCGGGTGCAGTCGTCCCGCCTGGTGCTGACACCGCCGCCGACACCGGTTCCGGTGCCGACACCGCCGCGGGCACCGGTTCCGCTGCCGGTCCTACTGCGGGCACCGGTTCCGGTGCCGACACCGCGGCTGATGCGGGTGCAGTCGTCCCGACTGGTGCCGACACCGCCGCGGGCACCGGCAGCCGCGCCGACACCGCCACTGATTCGGATACCCCCGCTCCGCCCGGCACCGGCACCGGCGCCTCCGGCGACACCGCCACCGGCGCCGATACCACCACCCCCGACACCCCCCCACCCACAGCCGCGCTGCTGGCCGATCCAGCCGCCGCCGGGCTTGCCGCGGTGTTGTTTGACGGGCCTCTGGTGCTGCTCGCCGCCGAGCGGCGTAGCGAACCCCATATGCTGGTGCGATACCTCGAAGGCCTCGCGACTGCCTACCATGAGTGGTGGGAATCCGGTGGCGGCTTCACCGCCGAGACCGCGTTTTGCTCCGAGGCCGCAGGCACCGCGTCCACCGCTGCGCCGGCGTCCGAGCGGCTGCAGTTGTGCGCCGCGGCGGCCGGTGTCCTGCAAGCGGGGCTGCTCCTGCTCGGTGTGTCCGCGCCCACAAGGCTGTGACGACTCCGGTCCCAATGAGCGGTCCGGCCGCTGCTGCACGGGAATTCCCCGGGCACTGCGGATGCCCGCGCCGGCCCCGGAGACCCCGGACGGCCCGGCGCCCCCGGGCGCCCGGCAGCCGCACCGGCCCCCGGCCCCGACCCCGCCGCACTCGCCGACCCGCGCCCGACCCCGCCGACCGCCGACCACCCCGCCGCACCCGCCGATACGCCGAGAGACACACCATGAGCCGTTACGCCCACCCCGCCGGCCCGCGCCACGCGGAGGTTCTGCCCGAGGAGCACCCGCCCAGTCCTCCGCACGACCTCATGCGGCTGGATCCGCGCGTGTGGCCGGCCACCGCCCAGCGCAGCGGCGCGGGCGGTGAGTTGGCCATCGGTGGCGCCGCCGTGGGCCGCCTCGCCGCCGAGTACGGCACCCCGCTGTTCGTCCTCGACGAGGAGGACTTCCGCAACCGCGCCCGCGGCTACCGCCGCGCCTTCAGCGACGCCGGGGCCGACGTCTACTACGCGGGCAAGGCCCTGCTCACCAAGGCCATCGTCCGGTGGGTGCACGAGGAAGGGCTCAAGCTCGACGTGTGCAGCGGCGGCGAGCTGACCGTGGCGCTCGCCGCGGGCATGCCGCCCGAACGCATCGGCATGCACGGCAACAACAAGTCCACTGCCGAACTGGCCCGCGCCGTGGAGGCCGGGGTGGGCCGCATCATCGTCGACTCCTTCGATGAGATCGACCGCCTCGAACACATCGCCGCCGAAGCCGGCCGCATCCCCAAGGTGCTGGTGCGCGTAACCACCGGTGTGGAGGCTCACACCCACGAGTTCGTCGCCACCGCCCACGACGACCAGAAGTTCGGCTTGGCGCTGAGCACCGGCGCCGCCGCCGAGGCCGTGCACCGCCTGCTGGCCAGCGAGCACATCGAACTGGTCGGCCTGCACTCCCACATCGGCTCGCAGATCTTCGACACCGCCGGGTTCGAGGTGGCCGCCCGCCGCGTCACCGAGTTCCTCACCACCATCCACCGCGAGACCGGCGCCGAGCTGTCGGAGCTGGATCTGGGCGGCGGGCTGGGCATCGCCTACGTCCCGGACGACACCCCGCTGGAGCCCGAGACCATCGCCAAGAGTCTGCTGGACATCGTGCAGCGCGAATGCGACGCCCACGGCCTGCCGATGCCGCGCGTCGCGGTCGAGCCGGGCCGCGCCCTGGCCGGTCCGGCCGGTATCACCGTCTACGAGGTTGGCACCGTCAAGGACGTCGAGGGCATCCGCACCTACGTCAGCGTCGACGGCGGCATGAGCGACAACATCCGCACCGCCCTGTACGGCGCCGAGTACACCTGCGCGCTTGTGTCGCGCGCCAGCAGCGCCGAGCCGGTGCTGTCGCGGCTGGTCGGCAAGCACTGCGAGAGCGGCGACATCATCGTGCACGACCTGCACCTGCCCGCTGACGTGCGACCGGGCGACCTGGTAGCCGTCGCCGCGACCGGCGCCTACTGCTTCTCCATGGCCAGCAACTACAACCATCTGCCCCGTCCGGCCCTGGTGGCGGTGCGCGACGGCGTGCCGCGGACGCTGGTGCGCAGGGAGACCGAAGAGGACCTGCTGCGCTTGGACGTAGGCTGACCCAGGGCGTGTCTGACGGGTTCGGTCCGCGGCGGGCGGCGTACTCGCATCACTCGCGTGCGCTCTGCTCCCGGCGCGCAGCACCGCTGCCGCGCGGCGCGGCGGGGTGCCGCGCAGCAGACCCGCCCTCGGCCGGGCGCCCGCGCCCGCGGTCCGGTGGCAAGCGAAGTGGACGGCACGACGTGACAGAACTGGGAGTCACCCCCCTATGGCGATGAAGGTGGCGCTGCTGGGATGCGGCGTTGTGGGTGCTGAAGTGGTGCGGCTTGTCGAGCAGCAGATGTCCGAGCTCGCCGCACGCGTGGGAACACCCCTGGAGATCGGCGGGATCGCGGTGCGGCGCCTGGGGCGCGACCGCGGCACAGGTGTCGATCCGGAACTTTTCACCACCGACGCCACGGCCCTGGTGACCCGTACCGACATCGATGTCGTGGTGGAGGTCATCGGCGGTATCGAACCCGCCCGTTCGCTGATCCTGGAGGCCGTCAAGGCCGGCAAGTCCGTTGTCACCGCGAACAAGGCGCTGCTGGCCGAGGACGGCGCCACGCTGCTCGGCGCCGCACGCGAGGCCGGTGTCGACATTTACTACGAGGCCGCGGTGGCGGGCGCGATCCCGCTGCTGCGCCCGTTGCGCGACTCGCTGGCCGGCGACCGGGTCCAGCGGGTGCTGGGCATCGTCAACGGCACGACCAACTTCATCCTGGACCGGATGGACAGCCAGGGCGCCGGGTTCGCGGAGTCGCTGGAGGAGGCCCAGACCCTCGGTTACGCCGAGGCCGACCCCACCGCCGACGTCGAGGGGTTCGACGCCGCGGCCAAGGCCGCGATCCTGGCGCGGCTGGCCTTCCACACCCAGCACGTCACAGCGGCCGACGTGCACCGCGAGGGAATCACCGAGGTCTCCGCCGGCGACATCGCCAGCGCCAAGGAGATGGGGTGCGTGGTCAAACTCCTGGCGATCTGCCAGCGCGCCGCGGACGGCTCCTCGGTGGGGGTGCGCGTCCACCCGGTGATGCTGCCGCGCGAGCACCCGCTGGCCGCGGTCACCGAGGCCTACAACGCGGTGTTCGTCGAGGCCGAGTCCGCCGGCCGGCTGATGTTCTACGGTCCCGGCGCCGGGGGCGGGCCCACGGCCAGCGCCGTGCTCGGCGACCTCGTCGCGGTGGCCCGCAACCGGCTGGCCCGCACGGCCACCGGCGAGGGCGCCCACGACACCGGCCTGCCGGTGCACCCCATGGGCAAGACCATCACCCGGTACCACATCGCCCTGGACGTGGCCGACCGCCCCGGTGTGCTCGCCCGGGTCGCCGAGGTCTTCGCCGAGATGGGCGTCTCCATCAAGAACGTCCGCCAGGAGGGGTCCGGCGAGGACGCCCAGCTCGTGCTGGTCAGCCACGTCGCCCCCGACGCCGCACTCACCGAGACGGTCGAGCGGCTGCGCGGGCTGGACATGGTGCGGTCGGTGGCCAGCGTGATGCGGGTCGAGGCGTTTTCCGGCGATGCCTGAGCCGCCCCTCGGGCCGGGCGGGCACCCGCCGGCGCCGGGCCCGTCCCTGCGCCGGCGGGTGCCGCCCGCGCCCGGCGGTGGCGCGGCGTCCGAAAACACCGTCCCAACTGCTGAGATGACGGGCAGCGGATGCACGTCCCGCCTGCGCCGGGCTCTAGACTCGGGGCAAGGCCGCGCGGTCAAAACCGCAAGGCGTCCGCCGCCGCTGCCGCGTACATCCGCGGGGGCGGTCCGCGCGCCGGGCGTGTGCTCATCCGCTGAAGCTCATAAGCATGTCCACCCATTTCGAAAGGGCCCTGTCGTGAGCATGGCAAGGGCGTGGCGGGGAGTCGTCGAGGAGTACCGCGACCGTCTCCCTGTCGCAGCGAACACCTCGGTCGTCACCCTGCAGGAGGGCGGAACCCCGCTGGTTCCCGCCACCCGGGTATCGGAGCTGACGGGGTGCGAGGTGTTCCTCAAGGTCGAGGGCCTCAACCCCACCGGGTCCTTCAAGGACCGCGGCATGACCATGGCCATCACCAAGGCCGGCGAAGAAGGCGCAAAGGCCGTCATCTGCGCCTCCACCGGCAATACCAGTGCCAGCGCCGCAGCCTATGCGGTCCGGGCCGGCATGACCTGCGCGGTGCTGGTGCCCCAGGGCAAGATCGCCATGGGCAAGCTCGCCCAGGCGCTCGTGCACGGCGCGAAACTGCTGCAGATCGACGGAAACTTCGACGACTGCCTCGAACTCGCCCGCAAACTCTCGGTCGACTACCCCGTTGCGCTGGTGAATTCGGTCAACCCCTACCGGCTGCAGGGGCAGAAGACCGCGGCGTTCGAGGTCGTCGACGCGCTCGGCGACGCCCCCGCGGTGCACTGCCTGCCGGTGGGCAACGCAGGCAACATCAGCGCCTACTGGATGGGCTACCGCGAGTACGCCGACTCCGGCGTCTCGGCGTCCGCGCCGCGCATGTTCGGTTTCCAGGCCAGCGGGTCGGCGCCGATCGTGTCCGGCGCCCCCGTCGAACAGCCGCGCACCATCGCCACCGCCATCCGGATCGGCAATCCGGCGTCGTGGGCCTACGCCGAGCAGGCACGCGACGACTCCGGCGGGCGCATCGACTCGGTCACCGACCGCAAGATCCTGGCCGCCTACCGGATGCTCGCCGCCGAGGAAGGCGTGTTCGTCGAACTCGCCTCCGCCGCGAGCGTCGCCGGGCTCCTGCAGGCGGTCGAGGCCGGCCACATCGAGCGCGGCACCCGCGTGGTCTGCACGGTGACCGGCAACGGCCTGAAGGACCCCGACTGGGCGCTGGCCGGAGCCTCCACCGCCACGACCGTGCCCGTCGACGCCCACGCCGCGGCATCGGCGCTCGGCCTGGCCTGATCCGCACCGGCGCCGCAGCGAGCACCCCTGCGCCGCACCGTGTCCCGCCCGGTCCCGCGGTGGCGCGTTCCAGCGGCCGGTCCTGCCCCGAAGAAAGAGCACCGCACATGCCCCAGACGCGCCCCGCAGGGGTGCACGTCCGCACCCCCGCCACCAGCGCGAACCTCGGTCCGGGGTTCGACTCCCTCGGCCTGGCGCTGGGCCTTTACGACGAGGTCTCCGTCCGGCTCACCGGCGGCGGGCTGACCGTCGAAGCCGAAGGCGAAGGCGCCGGCGAGGTACCGCTCGACGATTCCCACCTTGTTGTGCGGGCCATGCGGGCCGCCTTCGATGCGGCGGGGGAGCGGTTGCCGGGACTGCACCTGCGCTGCACCAACCGCATCCCGCACGGCCGCGGACTGGGTTCCTCGGCCGCGGCCATCGTGGCCGGGGTCAGCGCCGCCACGGCCCTGCTGAACGGCGGGCCCGCGCCCGAGCGGTTGGACCGTGACCGGGTGTTCCGGTTGGCGGCGGAGATCGAGGGCCACCCCGACAACGTGGCCGCCTGCGTCTACGGCGGGTTCACGGTCGCCTGGCGCGGCGCCGGCGACTGGCGGGCCGCGGCGGTGGCGCCCTCGGCGCGGCTGCGCCCGATCGTCTGCGTACCCGGGGAACGGCTGTCCACCGAGCAGGCGCGCGGGTTGCTGCCGGCATCGGTGCCGCACGCCGACGCCGCATTCACGGCCGGCCGCGCGGCACTGCTCGTCGCGGCCGTTTCCGGCCAACCGGAACTCCTGCTGGAAGCCACCGAGGACCGGTTGCACGAGCGCTACCGCGAACCGGCAATGCCGGAGACCATCCGCATTGTTCGTGAGCTGCGCAAAGACGCCGGACTGGCGGCGGTGGTCTCCGGTGCCGGACCCACGGTGCTCGTCCTGGCCGAATCCGGCACGGACACAGGCGGTACGACGTCGGCGGAAGAGGGGGATGCCGCGCAAATCAGTGACGACCTGGTTGGTTCAATTCGAGAGCGGACGGGTAAACATTGGCACATACGCCCCTTAGCCATGGATCTGGCAGGAGCGTGGATCGAAACTCCCCGTTCATAGACCTGTGTCAAGGAATAGCTGTGGGCTCCGGTGATGTTAGGCTGAGTGAAGCACCAGATGCCCCGATGCGGGGCGTGTGCTCATCCGCCACAGTGTTTTCCGCGTCCAAGGTGTACGTGGTCTTGGCCATGCGATCACTGCGCACGGTTATCACTGTGTTGAGTTCGCGGCGCTCCCGTGACTCCGTCCACCCTGACTGTGCCGCCGACTCGTGCGACGAGGGCGGCGGCAGTGTTCACGGGCAGCACCTTTGGACTCAGCGCCCTCACGCCTGGCTATACCCAGAGCCCGCCGCGATCGGGTAGGGGATCGACGGTTCCCGAAACATCCGCGTGGGGCATGCCCGACCCGGCCCCCGCCGGTTCGCACCACCGGGCCGGCCGTTCGACACGATGACGGCCTGAGCCCGCTCCTTGGGAAGGACCCTTAGTGAGCGACACCACCGAACTCCACACGGACGCGGCGGTCAGTAAGCAGCAAGAGACGACCGCGTCCGCTGCGGACGCCGGCGACGCCGCGACCTCGTCGAGAAAGAGCACGCCGTCCAGGTCCCGGCCCCGAACCGGCGCCACCGGTCTGTCGGCGCTGAAGCTGACCGAGCTGCAGCGGCTGGCGTCGAGTCTCGGTATCACGGGCACCGGGCGGATGCGCAAGAACGACATCATCGCCGCCATCGAGGCCAAGCAGGGCGGGCCCGTTTCCGCACCGCAGTCCGACGGCGCGCCGAAGAAGTCCGCGGACCGTCCGGACAAGGAGGCCGACTCCGGCGCCGGTTCCGGCGCTCCGGCGGCCGAGCCCGCCGCTGCCGCCAAGACCGAGCCGGCCCCCGCGGCCAAGACCGAGCCCGCTGAGCCCGCGGGCGGGCGCGGCACCGAGCCCGGCCAGGCCGACCGCTCCGACAAGGGGGCCCGCAGCCGGCGGACCTCGCGCAAGCGCGGCGACGACTCCGCAGACCAGAACCGGACCCCGGACGGTACCGACCCCACTACTACCCCCGCGAGCAGTGTGACGAAGACATCCAATTCCCAGAAGAGCGGCCCCGACTCCCAGAGCGGCGGCCAGTCCGGCCAGCAGCAGGGCGGTAGCCAGTCCGGTCAGGGCGGTCAGTCCGGCCAGGGCAACAGCCGCGACCGCCAGCGCAACCGGCGCAACCGCAACCGCGACGACTCCGCCGCCGACTCCCAGCCGCAGAGCCAGGACAAGGGCGGCCAGGACAAGGGGCAGGACAGCGGGCAGCAGGGCGGCGGCAACCGCGGCAACGCCGGCGCCGATGACGACTTCAGCGGCGGCCGCCGCCGCGGGCGGCGCCGCGACCGCCGCGACCGCCGCGGCCGCGACCGCCAGGACACCCCCGAGCCCGTCGTGAGCGACGACGATGTCCTGCTGCCGGTCGCCGGCATACTCGACATCCTCGACAACTACGCGTTCGTGCGCACGACCGGCTACCTGCCCGGCGCCAACGACGTCTACGTCTCGCTGGCCCAGGTGCGCAAGAACGGCCTGCGCAAGGGCGACGCCATCACCGGTGCCGTGCGCCAGCCGCGCGAGGGCGAGCGGCGCGAGAAGTTCAACGCGCTCGTCCGCCTCGACACCATCAACGGGATGACCCCCGACCAGTCGCGCAACCGGCCGGAGTTCTCCAAGCTGGTGCCGCTGTACCCGCAGGACCGGCTGCGTCTTGAGACCGAGCCGAACATCCTGACCACCCGGATCATCGATCTGGTGGCCCCCATCGGCAAGGGCCAGCGCGGGCTCATCGTCTCGCCGCCGAAGGCCGGCAAGACCATGGTGCTGCAGTCGATCGCCAACGCGATCACCGAGAACAACCCGGAGACCCACCTGATGGTCGTGCTCGTCGACGAGCGGCCGGAAGAGGTCACCGACATGCAGCGCACGGTCAAGGGCGAGGTCATCCACTCGACCTTCGACCGCCCCGCCGAGGACCACACCACAGTGGCCGAGCTCGCCATCGACCGGGCCAAGCGGCTCGTCGAGATGGGCCTGGACGTGGTGGTGCTGCTCGACTCCATCACGCGGCTCGGACGCGCCTACAACCTCGCCGCGCCGGCGAGCGGGCGTATCCTCTCCGGTGGTGTCGACTCCACGGCGCTCTACCCGCCCAAGCGGTTCTTCGGTGCCGCCCGCAACATCGAGAACGGCGGCTCGCTGACCATTCTGGCCACCGCGCTGGTCGAGACCGGCTCGCGGATGGACGAGGTCATCTTCGAGGAGTTCAAGGGCACCGGCAACATGGAGCTGAAGCTGAACCGCTCCCTGTCGGACAAGCGGATCTTCCCGGCGGTCGACGTCATTTCCTCCAGCACCCGCAAGGAGGAGATCCTGATGTCGGGCGAGGAGCTCCAGATCGTCTGGAAGCTCCGCCGCGTGCTGAACGCCCTCGACATCCAGCAGGCTCTGGAACTGCTGCTGGAGCGGATGAAGGACAGCAAGAGCAACACCGAGTTCCTGCTGCAGGTGCAGAAGACCACGGTGGGCGGCGGCCCCAACGGCTGACCCCGCCCGGCCGCCGCGCCCGCGAGCGCGGCGGCCGGTCTGCGGTACGCACGGGTGCACCGGGCTGCGGGCGCCGCGCGGGTATGTACGCGGGTGTGCACCGGACCCAACCGGTTGAACCCCGGACCCGCAGGCCCGCAGGCCCGAAGGTCCGCTGATCCGGATTTCCGTGGTCCGTGTTGTGGTTCGGCGTGGTCTGTGATGTGGCCTCGGCCACACTGTGCCCTTTACCCGGTGGGATGACGTGATCTAAAGTTCACGGCGTAGTAATGCGTACTGCATACTGTGTACTTCCCCCAGGAGTGAAGCGGATGGACAGCCTCGCCGTGCTCAGCCTGTTCGCCATCGCACCGATCCTGGTCGTCGGCGTCCTGCTCGTCGGCCTGCGCTGGCCGGCCAAGTACGCGATGCCCGCCGGCTACGCCGTTGTCGTCATCATCGCCGTGACCGTGTGGCAGGTCGAGTGGGCGGCGGTCGCCGCTTCCACGGTGCAAGGGCTGATCCTGGCCGCGGGCCTGCTCTACATCATCTTCGGCGCGTTGCTGCTGCTCGCCACCCTCACCAAGAGCGGCGCGATCCACACCATCCGCGCCACCTTCACCGGTATCAGCGCCGACCGCCGCATCCAGGCGATCATCATCGGCTGGCTGTTCGGCAGCTTCATCGAGGGCGCCTCGGGGTTCGGCACGCCCGCCGCGATCGTGGCGCCGCTGCTGCTGGCCCTGGGTTTTCCCGCCATGGCCGCGGTGCTGGTGGGGCTGATCATCCAGAGCACCCCGGTCAGCTTCGGCGCAGTGGGCACCCCCATCCTGGTCGGCGTCGACGGCGGGCTCGCCGGCTCGGCGGCCGTTGAACAGCGGGCACAGGAACTGGGCTGGGCGGTGCCCGATCTTGTCGAGCGGATCGGGCTGCAAACGGCGGTCGTGCACGGCATCACCGGCACGCTGATCCCGCTGTTCCTGTGCTGCCTGCTGTGCGGCTTCTACGGCGAGCGCCGCCGCTTCGCCGATGGCCTGCAAGTGTGGCCGTTCGCGCTGTTCGCGGCCTTCTCCATGACGATCCCCTCGGTGCTCTACAACGCCTTCCTCGGAGTGGAGTTCACCTCGCTGCTGGGCGGCCTCACCGGACTGCTGATCGTGGTCACCGCGGCCCGCCGCGGCTTCCTGCTGCCCAAGACCACCTGGGACTTCGGCCCCCGCGCGACCTGGCCCGCACGCTGGATGGGGCGGCTCAGCCCGGGCGACGGCGACGGCCCGGGCGCCGGCGGCGCCGCGCCCGCCGCCTCCGGCACCGGCAC
>NZ_BAAGYZ010000093.1:0-33357 GCF_054778995.1 Streptomonospora sediminis | reverse complement strand
CTGTTTCAACCGCTGTGCGGGGCGTGTCGGCTGTTACCAACGTCCCGGGACATCACACCTAGCCACTGGCCGTGGCCGCCGCGCCGCCGCGCGCCTTGCGCTGCGGCGCGCAGGCGGGCGCATGCGTGCGCCCGCCCCGCACCCTGCGCAGCCGCGCGGCGGCTACTGCTCCAGTGCACCGACCAGGTCGGCGACCAGGTCGTCGGCCGATTCGATGCCCACCGACAACCGCACGAGATCGGCCGGAACCTCCAAGGGCGAACCCGCGGCCGACGCGTGGGTCATCCGGCCGGGGTGCTCGATCAGCGACTCCACACCGCCCAGCGACTCGCCCAGCGTGAACACCCGCGTCCGGTCGCACACCTTCAGCGCGGCCTCCTCTCCCCCGCGGGCGCGGAAGGACACCATCCCGCCGTAGGCGCGCATCTGCCGTTCGGCCGTCTTGTGCCCGGCGTGCTCGGCCAGCCCCGGATAGTACACCTCGCCGACGGCCGGATGCCGCAGCAGCGCGTCGACGATCCGCTCGGCATTGGCGCAGTGCCGGTCCATGCGCACGCCCAGCGTCTTGACCCCGCGCAGCGTCAGCCAGGCGTCGAAGGGGCCGGCGACCGCGCCCATGGTGTTCTGGTGGAACGCCAGCTGGTGGCCGAGATCGGGATCGCTGACGACCAGCGCGCCGCCGACCACGTCGGAGTGCCCGCCCAGGTACTTGGTGGTGGAGTGGACGACCACGTCGGCGCCCAGGGTGAGCGGGCGCTGCAGGTAGGGCGAGGCAAAGGTGTTGTCGACCACGAGCAGCGCCCCGTTGTCGTGGGCCACTCCGGCCAGCGCCTCGATGTCGGTGATGGTCAGCAGCGGGTTGGTGGGGGTCTCGGCCCAGATCGCCACGGTCTCGGGCCGTATGGCGCTCCGTACGGCGCCGGGGTCGGACTGGGGGACGGCCTCCCACTGCACGCCCCAGCGCTCCAGCACCTTGGCGAAGAGGCGGTAGGTGCCGCCGTAGGCATCGGAGGGGATGATCACGTGGTCGCCGGGCTTGGCGACGGTGCGCAGCAAGGTGTCCTCGGCCGCCATCCCCGAGGCGAAGGCCAGCCCGCGGATGCCCGACTCCAGCGCGGCCAGGCACTCTTCGAGCGCACCGCGGGTGGGGTTGGCGGAGCGGGAGTATTCGTAGCCGCTGCGCAGCCCGCCGACACCGTCCTGGGCGTAGGTGCTGGTCTGGTAAATGGGGACAACGACCGCGCCGGTCTCGGCGTCGGCCTCCTGACCGGCGTGGATGGCCAGAGTCTCGAACCCGTCGAACGTCATGGGCCTCACACTAACGGGCCGGTCGCGTGGCCGGCCGCCGCTTCCGCGGCCATCACTCCCCGGTGAGTTCCTTGATGTAGGCGTCCCAGAGCGGTTCGGGGTCGGCCGGGCGCACCGCGGCGCGCAGCCGTTCGGCCGTACCCGGGGCGTAGAACCGGCGCAGGGCGTCGGCGAGGCCGGCGGTGTCGCCGGGTTCGCACAGCAGGCCGTCGATCCCTTCGGCCACCGCCTCGCCCAGCGCGCCTGCGCGGGTGGCGATCACCGGAAGGCCGTGTTCGTGGGCCAGCCACACGTTCTGCGTGGCCGTGGCCGTGCGGTAGGGCAGCACAACCGCGTCGGACCCGCCGAACAGCTCGGGCAGCTGCGCGGCGGGAACGTAGCCCTCGCGGAAGTCGACCCGGTCGGCGATTCCGAGTTCGGCCGCCAGGTCGCGCAGCGGCTGCGCGCCGCCCCAGAACTCGCCGGCGACGGTCAGCCCGACGTCGGCGGGCGCTCCCCGCGCAAAGGCGCGCAGCAGCACGTCGACGCCCTTGTAGGGGCGGACGATGCCGAAGAACAGCAGGTTGCGCCGCAGGCCGACCGCCGCTGGGCGAAGCGAGCCGGGCGGGCGGGCGGCGGTTCCGGGGCTTTCGGGCAGGTGCGGCGGCAGCGGCGACCAGCGCACCGGGACCGCCCGGCCCGCGAGCGCACCGGCCAGTTCGGCCTGTTCGGGCGAGTGCGCCAGGACCGCGCCCACGCGGCGCAGCAGCGCCCGCATCAAACTGGTGTCGCTGGGGCGGCGCTCGTGCGGCAGCACGTTGTGGCACAGTGCCAGCGTGCGCGCCCGGGCGCCGACGCCGGAGAGGATGGCCAGGTAGGGCACCGCTTGGGCGGGGATGAGCACGGTGACCACGACCAGGTCGGCCGCGGCGCCCATGCGGCGGCCGGCCCGCAGCCAGCCCAGCGGCCGGTTCCAGTAGAGGTCGCGGCGGGTGTCGCCGAACGGTTCGCCCTCGGGGGCATCGACGGTCTGCCGGCCGGGGTAGAGCAGCGCGGGGTATTGGGCGCCCCAGGACTCGATGGCGACCCGGTGCCCGCGCGCGGTGAGCCGGTGGGCGAGTTCGGTGGTGTGCCGGGCGCCGCCGCCCTTGTAGGGGTGGGCGGGGCCGACGATGCTGATGCGCACGGCCGTCAGGTCCCGTCCCGCGAGCGGACGATGAGGTCGGCCAGCAGCGCCATGGCCGCCACGATCAGCCCGCTGGTCAGCAGCATGATCGTGTTGTTGGGGATGTAGAGGGGTTCGCGCACCTGGTCGAAGACGAACTTGGCCGAGCCCACGCCCAGCAGCCACAGCGCGAGCGGCATCAGCACCTTGAGCGGGTTGAAGTACATGACCATCCGCAGCACCTGCAGCAGGTAGCGGTAGGCGTCGCTCACGAAGTGGAACTTGGAGGTGCCCGACCGCTTGGCGTAGTCGATCGGGATGTAGTGGACGGGGTGCTGGTTGGACAGGAACGCCAGCGTGAGCGTTGTGACGCAGGAGAACCCGGGCGGTAGCAGGCGCAGGTAGGGCAGCGACACGTCGCGGCGGAAGGCGCGCAGCCCGGAGTTGAGATCGGGGATGCGGGTATTGGTCAGCCGTTCGGCGAGCTTGCGGATCAGCCACTTCATGGGCACCCGCAGCAGGCGGTGCGTACCGGCCTCGTTGTTGCGTGCGCCGACGACCTGGTCGATGTCGGGGTTGGCGGTGAGCAGGTCGACCAGTTCGGGGATGCGCTCGTTGGGGTAGGTGAGGTCGGTGTCGGTCCACACGACGATCCGCCCGCGGGCGCGCTGGGTGCCGATGCGGCGCACGGTGCCCGCGCCGCCGTTGTGGCCGAACGCCATCACCCGCAGGTGCGGGAAGAGCGGTTCGGCCTCGCGCAGCAGCGCCAGCGTGTCGTCGGTGGAGGCGTCGTCGACGGCCAGCACCTCATAGGAGTGGTCGGAGGCGTCCATTGCGGCGCAGACGCGCTCGACCTCCTTTATGACATGGTCCTGCTCGTTGAAGCAGGGCAGCACGATCGTGACATAGGGCGCCGGCTCGGGCTCGCCGTCGTGGTTGGCAGACATCTCGCTCACGGTGGGGTTCAGGATAGCCGCGCGTGCGCACGGCCGGGTCAGGGCACCACGGCGATCCACACGTTGCCGTCGAAGACCCATCCGCCCGACGGGGGATGCATCAGCGTGCTCGGGTCCTGTTCGGTGTTGACGTCGAACGGGTGGCGCACCGGGGTGCCCTTGGGGACATGAGGGGTGAGGTGGCGCGCTTCGGAAGCGGCGAGCACGGGAGTGCGGCCGCGCGCCTCGATCTTGTCGATAATACGTGCGACGGCGCGTTCGGGTTCGGCCGTGGACAGGCCGGCGGTGGGCACGCCGCACATGCCGCGGACGAGCGGCATGTAGCCGCCGTAGAGGCCGTCGACCATGATCACGCTGGCGTCCTGCGGGAGGGCGCGGCACAGTTGGCGCGTCGCCGCGACGCTGCCCACGTCGGAGCGGTAGGTCATCACTCCGGCCGCGGTGACCGCCGTGGGTACCAGCAGCACGCCGATGCCCACCGCGGCGGCGGCCGCGGCCAGGCCCCGGCCGAGCCGCGGCCTGGACTCCGGCGACTCGGCGGCGAGCCTGCGCGCCAGCCAGGCGGTGAACCATACCGCGAACAGGATGAACGCGGGCAGTACCAGCACGATCAGCCGGCGGCTGGCCCACGGGTGGTCGGGGGTGATGGCGGGCCGCAGCAAGGTGGTGGCCACGGTCCAGGACAGCACCATCGCCGGCAGCACCCACTGCGGTTCCCGGCGCTGCAGGATGCGCCGCGCGAGCAGTGCCGCTCCGAAGGTGGCCAGCAGCACGGTGCTCAGACCGACATACCAGCCCACCCAGTACAGGCTCATCTCGTAGTAGGTGCGGTCGGGGTTGAACACCAGGCCCTCGATCTGCTGCACCTGGCCGATGTAGGAGGCTGTTGCCTCGTCGCCGTGCCCGAGATCGGTGTAGAACAGCGGGCGCAGCGCCAGCCCCGCCATCACCGCGACCACGGCGAAGGCGGCGGCCGCGGGCAGCCAGCGCGGCCGGTCGCCGCGCGGCAGCCCGCGCCGCCACAGCAGTGCGACGGCCAGCGCCACCGCGGTCACCGCGGCCGCGCAGATCACGAGCAGCGGCATCAGCGAGCCGCTCCACAGGTGCGCCAGGTAGGGCTGCGAGAGCCCGAGGCCGGCCGCGGTACCGTAGCCCGCCCCCAGCACCAGGCCGCCCAGCAGCGGCAGTGCCTGGCCGCGCCGGGCGACCAGCAGCAACCCGGCAAATGCCACGACCGGTAGGACGTCGCGCAGCGCGTCGATGCGCACGACCAAGCCCAGCCCGAAGGCGAGCCCGGCGGCCCCCGCCAGCGCGTGCCAGCGGCCCCAGGCGCCGCCCATTGCGGTGCGGTGGGTCAGCGCGTCGAAGGCCAGCACCAGCGCGCCCAGCAGCAGTACCTGGGCGACCGGTTCGCTGTAGGTGGAGCGGCTGATCCACTGCTGGGTCTGGCACACGGCCAGCAGCAGCGCCCCGGCGGGCGCCCAGCGGACGCCGACGAGGCGGGCGGTCAGCCCGCCGAAGGTGAGCACCCCCAGCGCGCCGATGATCGGCGGGGTCACCAGCATGCCGGTCACCCCGCCCAGCCAGTGGCCCACGGCATAGACCAGCGGCGCTCCGGCGAGGAACTGCGGCCAGATGGAGTTGCCGACCTCGTAGAAGGCCAGGCTGCCGTAGACCAGTGCCGGGTCGTCGCCGGCGATCAGGCCGCGCTGCTGTGGGATGGGCAGATAGCCGTGCTGGGCGATCCACGCGGTGAACTGCGCATAGGAGGCGGGGTCGCGGCGGATCACCAGGATCTCGGAGTGGTAGCCGAGCTGCACCGCGGCAAAGGCGGCCGCGATCGCCGCGGTCAGCGCGAGCGGCCACCAGGCCCACCGGCCGCCGCTCCGCTCGGGACCGGCGGCGCCGTCCGGGCGGCCGTCCGAACGGCGGCCACCGGTCCCGACGATGTGATCAATATCACTGATGTTTATGTCAACCTGACCGTGCTTCCGGCCGTCCGGAACCGCGAGTGCGGGGACCCACCGGAAGACCGCCAGCAGCCCCAGCACCACCGCCGGCACCCCCAGCAGCGCCCCGGTGAGAGGAGTGAACACCCCGGCCACGAGCAGCGGGAATGCCGCGAGGAGCCACGCTGACAGCACAACGGCCGGCGCCGCCGTGACCCGGGCGAACAGGCGTGCGGAGGACGATCCCATGAGGGCACTTTCTCAGCTTCGGACGTCTTCCCGGACTAAATGGCCTGCTGACCCGCGGGCCATGTGCAACGGCGCCCGGCGGCGCTGCGGCGGGCCAGCGCCCGGTCCGCGTACCGGTGCGTGCCGTCGGCAGAGCCGCGCTGCAAAGGCGGAGCCCTTCCGGCGCCGGGTAATCGGCACACTTGCCCCATGAGTAACATGTGGCGCGGCGCCCGGAGATCTTGCGCACCCGCTGCCACCCCCGAGCGGCTCTCCCCCGGTGCCGGCGGGCGCCGGTGCCGATGCCGGTACTCCAGTCCTCCGTGAACGGAAGGGGCCTCCTGTGGCCGCAGCAACCCCGCTGGACCTGTGGCGGTCCGCTGTCGCGGCGGATCCCGCCCGGCCGTTCGTCACCGCCTACGACGAGGCCACCGGCGGACGCGTGGAACTGTCCTACGCCACGTTCGACAACTGGGTCGCCAAGACCTCGAACATGCTCGTCGACGGGCTCGGCGCCGAACCGGGCGACCGTGTCGGCCTGGCCCTGCCGGTGTCCTGGCAGAGCCTGGTATGGCTGGTGGCCTGCTTCTCGACCGGCACGACCGCGGTGGTCGGCGGCCCGGGCCAAGTACCCGCCTGCGATATCGCCGTTGCCGACAGCGACCGCCTCGCGGCGGCGCTCGGCACCGATGCGCGCGAAGTCGTGGGCACCTCGCTCCACCCGCTGGGCGCGCCCTTGGCCGAGTGCCCGCCTGCGGCGCTGGACTACGGTGTCGAGGTCCGCGGCTACGGCGACCGATTCGACCCCGTACAGGTCGACGCCGCGGCCCCGGCGTTCGAGGTCCCGGCCGCTGCCGCAGGCGGCAGCGACCTCTTGGGCACCGAAATTACGGCCGCGGCATATTCCGGCGCCGAGCTGACCGAAACCGCCCAGCGTCGGCTGGCCCAGTGGGGGCTGACATCCGCTGACCGCGTGGCTATCATCACCTCTGCACCGGATTCTCTCGCCTCTCTGGGATCCCAACTGGCCCTGCTGCTCGGGCCGGTGGCCGGAGCGCTACCTCTCGTCCTCCTCCCAGCCGGTGATTCGGCTAACCTGCAACCGCGGCTCGACATGGAGCGTGTCACGGCGATAGCCGGTGCGTGGCCCGGCACCCCCGCCCCCGCCGAGGCACTCAAGCCGCTGACCTGACCCCTCCCCTCATTTGGTGCCACATGTCCGGAAAACGCTCGTCCCGAGGCTCCCCAAAGGGCCGCGCGGCACGGAAGGGCCTGTCCATAGGCGGCTGGATCGCAGTGCTCACGACCGCGGTCGTGATCGGTTCCAGCCTCACCGCCTACGCCGCTTACTACGACATCTACGGCAACATCGACCAGCAGAACGTCAACACCGACGCGTTCGGTGACCGGCCCAGCAGGGTCGAGGGCGCGCTGAACATCATGGTGATCGGTTCGGACATCCGCACCGGTGAGAACGCCAAGTACGGCGAGGCCGAAGGCGAGCGCCCCGACTCGCTGATCATCGCGCACATCTCCCCCAACAACGGCCGCGCAACACTGATCAACCTGCCGCGCGACCTGCTGGTCGACCTGCCCGCCTGCGAGGCCAGCGGCGACAAGTCCGGCATGGCGGCCCAGCGCGCGATGATCAACACCCCCATGTCGCTGGGCGGCGTCCAGTGCCAGTGGAAGGCCGTCGAAAGCATCACCGGCATCCACATCGACCACTTCGTCAGCGTCGACTTCACCGGCTTCAAGGGCATCGTCAACTCCCTCGGCGGCGTCCGGATGTGCATCCCCGAGCCGATCGACGACGACAAGGCCAAGCTCCACCTGGAGGCCGGCGACCAGGTCCTCAAGGGCGAGCAGGCGCTGGGCTACATGCGTTCGCGCTACGGCCAGGGCGACGGTACCGACCTCAGCCGGATCAAGCGGCAACAGGAGTTCCTCGGCGCGATGCTCAACCAGGTCATGGCTGGCAAGATCCTGACCAGCCCGACCAACCTGACCGGTTTCCTCAGCTCGGTCACCGAGACCATGACCACCGACGACGAGCTGACGCTGGATGCCATGACCGACATCGCCATCGCGATGCGCGAGGTCGACCTCGGCAATATCAACTTCGTCACCGCTCCCAACGGGCAGGCGCCCGACGACCCCAACCGCCTCGCGCTCACCCAGCCCGCGGCCTCGGAACTGTTCAACGCCGTGAGCAAGGACCAGCGCATCGGCGGCGAGGACAGCGGCGGCAAGGGCGGCGGTGGCGGCGGCCAGGAGAAGAAGGAGGAGAAGGTCGAACCCTCCGAAATCTCCGTGGAGGTGCTCAACGGCATGGGCACACCCGGCATGGCCGACCAGGTCGGCCAGTGGCTGACCACCGAGGGCTTCCAGGTCGCCAACACCGGCAACGCGCTGCAGGCCCCCGCCCAGAGCACGGTGCTCTACGGCCCCGGCAAGAAGGCGCACGCCCAGGCCATCGCCGACGAGTCGGTCAACGCCACCATCGAGGAGAACCCCAACCTCGGCGACACCGTCCAGCTCGTCCTCGCCCAGGACTGGAACGGCTTCACCAGCACCGCCGGCGAGAGCGGCGGCTCCTCCAGCGGCGCCGGCGGCGTCGACACCACCACGGCGGCCGAGGCGAAGCAGCAGTGCTCGTAGGCGCTACCGGGCTACGGGCGCGACCGGCGCGGTCGCGCCCGTAGCAACAGCGGACCATGCAGAACGGCGCGGGCCGGACCGGAGATCCCTGGTCCGGCCCGCGCCGTTAGGGTCCGTTGTGCGGCCTTGCCCGCGGCCGGGCGACGGGCGGTCTGCGCAGGAAAGCGGCAGCGAGGGTCGCGGCGGGGTTCCCGGGTGGATGCGGGTGGCCCTCCGTGCCCGGGTGGCGCGTCGGCGGCTCAGACCCACTGTGCGGCCTTGCCCGCGGCCGACCCACGGGCGGCCTGGACGGGAAAAGCAGCAGCGACGGCCGCGGGCGGCTGGGGCGGGCGTTCACAGGTCCGACCCGCAGGCGGCGGGCCACCCGGCACTGACGACCATGCAGAAATGCCGGGATCCGGCGCCGGATCCCGGCATTTCTGCATGGTCGTTGCCGGACATTACCCCGAAACCCCCGCATAACGGACACGAACCCGCCCACCCGGGCGGTCGCGGTGACCGCGACCGCCCGCCGGCTCAGGCCCGCACTACTCCCGCGGGGTCCTGCGGCTCGGGGACCTTGCCGTGGACCAGCAGGTCGGTCCACATGTCGCACACCCGGCGCAGCGAGTAGTTCGCGGTGATCTCGGCCTTGGCGGCGCTGCGGGCGGCGTCGAAGCGGCCTTCGGAGACGATGGCGTGGATGCCCTCAGCCATCTCGGCGGGGCTGTCGTGCAGCCAGCGCCCGGAGTAGATGGTGTCGGCACCCGGCCAGCTCAGCACCGCGGGGACCCCGCCCGAGGCCGCGCACTCGGCCGGCGCGAGGTGGAAGCTCTCGTCGTCGCTGGTCGAGAGCATGAACCCGACCCGGCGCAGCCAGGTGGCGACGTCAGGGCCGAAGGGGTCGAAGACCAAGCCCTCCGCCAGCACCGGATCGCGCTGGACGGTGCGGTAGGTGCGCTCGTAGTACTCGCGCTCCTCGGGCCGGTTCCACACCCACCAGTAGTCCCAGGGCTGCTTGGACTTGACCGCGAGCGTGTAGCGGGGGTCGCGGCGGCGGAGCTCGCCGAGGACCTCGATACCGCGGTCGATCCGCTTGCGCGACGGGGCGATGCCGACCATGCCGAGCGTGTACTCCGACCCGGGCAGCTTGGGCCGGTCGAGCTGCTCGACGTCGACCCAGTTGGGCAGGACGACCACCTTGTCCGCGGGCCAGCCGACGAGTTCGCGGGTGAGCGAGGCGTAGTAGGGGCTGACACACACCACCGCGTCGATCTTTTCGATGTCGAGCTTGCGCGGCCATTCGGCGTAGAGCTCGAAGCGGTGCAGGCGCACGACCAGCCGCTGGTCTGCGCGCTTGTGTTCGGCGTAGAACAGCGCGTTGGGGCCGCACCACTCGCAGATGACCACGTCGGCCCAGGCCGCCAGCTCCTTGCTGCGGTACTGGTCGTGGTTGCGCAGCGCCTCCCACTCGTCCAGGCGCACATCCAACCCGGGCAGCGACATGAGGTACTCCGCCAGCCGGGTGAAGAACTTCAGGTCGTGCCCTGCGATGACCACCTTGAGCGGCCGCGCCGGGTCGGTGCCGGAGGGCGGCGGCGGGCACGCGAGGTCGAGGTAGCCCCGCAGCCGCTCGGCGGCGCGCTCCAGGCTGAAGCCCTCGGATGCCGCGCGGCAGCGCTCGGCCGCCTCGCGGTAGATGTCGGGGTCGGCCGCCAGGGTCAGCGTGTCGGCCACCGAGTCGACGTCGCCGCCGGCATACAGCGGATAGTCGGTGCCCAGCAGCCGCTCGTGCATGGGGGTGCGGTTGACCACGACCGGCAGCCCGAGCGCGCCCAGTTCCAGCACCTTGGTGGACAGCTCCAGGCTGGCGTCCATCTCGGGGTCGCGCCAGGACAGGCCGATGTCGCAGTCGGCCGACAGCCGCAGCGCCTCGGCCCGCGGCTTGCCGCCGTGCCAGACCAGGCCCTCGGTACTCTCCAGCGCCTTGCTCATGCTGCGCGCCCACTCCGGGGAGTCGCGGTGCACCTTGTCGCCGATCATGTGCAGTTCGGCGGGCACACCGCGCTCGGCCAGGGCGGCGGGCAGCTGGGCCATCTCCAGCGTGTTCCACCGCGGCGCGAACTTGCCGGTGTAGACGAGTTTCAGCGGCTCCTGCGGCGCGCCGGAGCCGATCGCGTCGTCGGGGGTGATGACCACGGGCGGGAAGAGCACGCTCTTGCCGCACGCGGCCGGCACCGCGGTCTCCAGGAAGCCGCGCAGTTCCTCGGTCTGGCACAGCAGGAACCGCGACGCCACGGCGATGTCGGAGATCTCCGACACGGAGGTGGCGTTCATCTCGGCCACGGTCTGCGGCACGTCGGTGAGGTAGGTCCACAACCGGCCCGAGAGCTGCTCGTGCTGCGCGGCGGCGATCGCGAGCTTGCGGCCGCGCACCACGACGAGGTCAAAGCGGTCCTCGGAGTCGAGCCGGGCCATCAGCTCAACGGCCTGGTCGGGTGTCAGGCCGCGGTCGCCGGCCTCGGGAACCAGGCGCTCCTCGTGCGGCCGCCGGACGGTAACACCGGCGACGGAGGTCAGCGGGGCCACGAGCCGGTCGGTGGTCACGGGCGCCTTGAGCAGCAGAGTGGCCTCGCACCCGGCCGCGGCCAGGCCCTGGGTCATGGACTGCGCCCAGATCGCCGAGCCATCGATGATGTTGAGGTCGACGTCGCCGTAGACGAGGGCGCGCAGCCTCCTCGGCCGCTCGCTCGCCGCGCCGCCGGTGCGGTCGGCCCCGAGGCCTCCGGCGTCGCCGACTCCGCTCGCTCGCTCGCGTTCGCGAGGATGGTTGGTCACGTGCTTCCCTTCATTCCGATCCTCCGGGCCGCGCCCGCGTGGACGCCGTCCCGGCCTGCCCGGATCCCCCGGAGTCCGGTCGCCGACCGGCCGATGCGCTGACGGCGGTGTGCGTTGGGTGGGCCGGCATCAGCCGGCGCTGGGCGTGGTCCGGGCGTGGTCGGAGGAGTGTGCCTCGCCGGTGCCGCGCAGCGGCCCGAGGGCGAGTAGGCGCGCTCCGTGCCTGTTCCACACACCCGGCTGCAGTGCGCGGCCGACGAGCTCCCTGCGGGCCAGCTCCGGCACGATCGCACTAACGAAAACATACTCCTGCTCGGCGACCGCGTGGTCGACCGCGTCGCTTGGGTCGCCATCGGGCGAGGCCTCCGACCGCCAGGCCGGAACCGCGGGCCCCACTGCGTCGGCGCCGGAGCACTCCGCGGCGCAGAGCAGGTCGGCGAGGTAGTGCTCGCCGGAAGGGGCACGCCACAGCGCCGTCCACGGCGCCGTGGCCGCCTGGGCCAGCAGGGCCCAGTCGGCGGGTGCGGGCCCGCTATCGGCTCCGTTGCCGGACACGGTACCCGCGGCGGTGCGCAGCGGGACGCCGTGCGTGCGCATCCGCTCTATGCCGGCCAGGTGCGCCGCGTGCTCGGGCACCACGACCTCGGCGGGCGGGTGCGACTGGCCGAGGACGTCGCCGGCCAGAGCGAGGCTGGTGGCGTCGTCGGCGGGCATGGCCAGCAGCGCGGTCTCGCGGGTCTTCAGCGGCAGCGACGAGCTGCCCGAGCCGGGTGCGAGCCCGAGGCGGCCGAAGATCTCGGCCAGGCGCACCGGTGTGGCGTCGGTGAGGAACACCGAGCGCAGTACCAGGCGCAGTTCCTCGGGGGTGAGCGGCCCGGCCTCGCGCAGCTTGGCGAGTTCGTCGGCGGCGGCGGTGGAACGCAGCGCAGCGGCGTCGGTGGCGACCGTGCGAACGGCGCCCGACCCCTGGCCGTCGGGTCCGGAGCGGTCGAGCCGACCCAGCAGCAGGGTGCGTGCGCCGCACGCCAGCGCGCGGTCGGCCAGCGCGGAGTCGTCGACGACCGCGCCCGACACCGAGCGGAGGCGAGCGGGCAGGTCCTCCCAGGCGTCCTCGATCCGCCGCATGCCGTCCTGGGCGAGCCGTTCGACCAGCCGGTCCACGACGACACCGCCGGGGGCGGGCGAGGGGACGTGGGCGGGGTCGGGGTCGCGCTCGGGTTCGGCGGCGACGGGGTTGAAGCGGTGCAGCGGCACGCCGGTGTCGCCGTGGTGGACGTGGGAGAAGTCCAGCGCCGCGAGCCCGGGCGGGGCCGGGGCGTCCTGGATGAGGACGGTGGGCACGCCGCGGGCCTCGGCGGTCTCGACCACCCAGTTGAGGACACGTGTGCGGTCGCTGACCGCGGGGTCGCCGGCGTGGGCCCACAGGGAGCCGGGCGCGGTGGCCGAAGCCGATACGCAGACGATGTCGACGTCGACGCTCTCGAAGGCCGCCTGGGCGTCCTGGGGCCGCAGCGGCACCACGCGCACGTAGGGTTCCAGCGCCGCGCGGACGTCGGGGGCGAGTACGCCCGCGACGACCAGCCGGTTGTCGTGCACGCCCATGGCGCCCGAGAGCAGCCGCGCCTCTTCCCGCTCGGCGTCGAAGGAGCGCCCCGGTTCGGCCTTGCGCCCCCGGCCGGTGCGCGGCTGGGTGCTGCCGGACTTGCGCCAGAGGCGCCACAGGTCGCGCGGCAGCCGTACGAGGCCGCGGGCGGGCCGTTTGGCGGCGGAGGTCAGGGCGCGGCCCACTTGCAGGGATGTGGACCCTTCGAGCGCCGCCAGTCGTGCCTTGGCCTCCTGGAGTTGGGCTTCCCGCTCGGAGAGCGCCTGCCGCAGCTGTTCGGTGTGGCTCAGTTCACGCCGTTTCACGGAGTACTTCCTGCCTTGCGAGGTTGAGGGATCCGGTCGGGCACCGCTCAGGCACCCCGGCTCGCGCCCGCCACCGGTGCGCCGAACATCTGGCCGGCGAGGATGGTGGCGATGCGTTCGCCCGCGTGCCCGTCCCACAGCGGCGGGACATCGGCGACCGAAGCGGCGCCGAAGCGCTCGCCGGCGAGGATCTTGGAGACCAGGCCGGGCAGTTCGGAGTCGACGACGAGCCGGTTGCTGCCGTGGGTGATGGTGACGGGCCGCTCGGTGTTGGGGCGCAGAGTCAGGCACGGGACGCGCAGGATGGTGGTTTCCTCCTGCACGCCGCCGGAGTCGGTGACCACGGCGGCCGAAGCTCGCACCAAGGTGACGAAGTCGATGTAGCCCAGCGGGTCCAGCAGGTGCACGCGCGGGTGTTCGCCCAGCCCGGCGCCTGTCAGGGCGGCGCGTCCGCGCGGGTGCACCGGCATGACCACGTCGATCTGGTCGGCGACCTCGTGCAGGCGCGCCACCAGGCGGGCGACGACCTCGGGGTCATCGACGTTGGCGGGGCGGTGCAGGGTCGCGGCGACGTAGGTATCGGGCAGCTGCAGGTTTTCGCGCAGCGCGGCGGTGTCGAACCGGTCGAGGTTGCCCAGCAGGGTGTCGATCATCGGGTTGCCGACCAGGTGGATGCGGTCGGCGGACACGCCCTCGGCGGCGAGGTGGCCGATCGCCTCGGGGCTGGTGGCAAAGCACAGGTCGGAGAGCTGGTCGGTGACGCGGCGGTTGACCTCTTCGGGCATCGACCAGTCGAAGGAGCGCAGCCCGGCCTCGACGTGGGCGACGGGGATGTGCAGCTTCGCGGCGACCAGGCCGGCGGCGAGGGTGGAGTTGACGTCGCCGTACACGACCACAAGGCCCGGTGAACGAGAGATGAACTCTTCTTCCAGGCCGGTCATCAGCGCCGCGGTCTGCTGGGCGTGCGAACCCGAGCCCACTCCGAGGTCGACATCGGGGCGGGGCAGCCCGAGCTCGCGGAAGAAGACAGCCGACATCCGGTCGTCGTAGTGCTGGCCGGTGTGCACCACCGACTGGCGGATACCGCGCTCCTTCAGCGCGGCGACGACCGGCGCGGCTTTGACGAAGTTCGGCCGCGCGCCGACGATGTGCACTACCTCGCCGGAACCCGCCGCACCGCCGTAACCTGGGGAAACCGCATCGGCCACGCGCTCGGGGTTGTCCGCGCCGCCTGCGCGGCCGGTCCCTGCGCCATCGGCATCGGCGGCTCCGCCGGCCCGGTCGCTGTACGAACGGGCGGCCGGTGCTGATGACATGATGTTCCCTTCGTTCCGATCCTCCGGAGCAGCGCCCGTTGGACGCGCCGATGTCACCGGCGGATCACCTCGACGTGGTTGGATACTCCACCGTGCGCAACTTCGTGAAGGCGGCCACCTTTACCGCAACCTTGACCTGGCGGCATCTGCGGACCGAGCCTGCTCGGATTCCGCTGCTGGCGCTGCGCTTGCTGCCGGGACGGGCGCGGACGGGTGCGCATACGGTACTCGGTCGAAGCGGTGCGCTGGGCGGGGCCTACGCCCTGTGGGACGCGGGTCGCCGAGCGGAGTCGCTCGATGCGGTCCGCAGTGCCGCCCATGGAGCCTCCAACCGTCGTCTCGCCCGTCTCGCCGCGTTCGCACTGGCGGTCGAGCAGCCCGGTGTCGCCGAAGAACTCATCGCGAAATTGCCGCAGGAGCGACGCCGGAGCGGGCTGGCGCACCGGCTGGCACTGACGACGGGCCGTGCAGTCCGCGAAGAGCCCCCCGGCCGGTGGCACCCCCTTACGGTAGCGCCGAGGGAGAAAACGCCGCGCCACGACACGATGAACGATCAGGAATCGGCCGATACCGGCCGACGGGTGCTGCACCTGGTCACGAACGCTCTGCCGCACACGAACGCGGGTTACACCCAACGCACGCACCGCATCGCCCAGGGCCAGCGCGCGGCCGGGCTCGATCCGCACGTGGCCACCCGGGCCGGCTACCCGCTCACCAAGGGCATCCCCGACACCCGCCGCCGTGTTGAGGTCGACGGCATCAGTTACCACCGGCTGCTGCCGTGGACCGCGCCCGCCGATTCGGACGCCGAGCTGCGCGCGGGACTGCGGTTGGGGTTGCCGCTGGCCGAGCGGTTGCGGCCCGCTGTGCTGCATGCGGCCAGCAACCACGGCAACGCCCGGCTGGCCTTGGAGCTCGGCCACCGCCTGTCGGTGCCGGTCGTCTACGAGGTGCGCGGGTTTTTGGAGGAGTCGTGGCTTTCGCGCGATCCCTCGCGCAGCACCGAAGACGCCTTCTATACCGCCGAGCGCACCCGCGAGACCGCCTGCATGCACGCCGCCGACCTGGTCGTCACGCTGGGCGAGACCATGCGCGCCGAGATCACCGGCCGCGGGGTCGACCCGGCGAAGGTGATCGTGGTGCCCAACGCGGTCGACGAGTCGTTCTTGGAGCCGCTGCCCGACGGCGCCGGGTTGCGCAGCGAACTGGGCATCGGCGCGGACGACTTCGTAGTGGGCACGACCACCAGCTGCTACAGCTACGAGGGTCTGGACACGCTGGTCGACGCGGTGGCCGAGCTGCGCCGCCGCGGGGTGGCCGCACACGCGCTGATCGTGGGCGACGGCCCGGAGCTGGGGGCGCTGCGCGAGCGCGCCGCGGCGGCCGGGTTGGGCGCGGCGGCCCACTTCCCCGGCCGGGTCCCCGCCGGTGAGGTCCGCCGCCACCACGCCGCGCTGGACGTCTTCGCGGTCCCGCGCCGCGACGAACGGGTCGGGCGGCTGGTGACCCCGCTCAAGCCGGTAGAGGCGATGGCCGGCGGGCTGCCGGTGGTGGCAAGCGACCTGGATGCGCTGCGGGAGATCGTCGAGCCGCAAAGCACCGGTGAGCTGGTTGCGCCCGGCCGGCCCGGCGAGCTTGCCGACTGCTTGGAGAAACTGGCCGCCGATCCGCAGACCCGCGCCGCCTATGGCCGCGCGGCCCGGGAGCGCGTGGGCCGCGACCGCACGTGGGAGGCTGCCGCGCACCGCTACATCGAGGCCTACGACCGGTTGTGAGAACCTGCGCGGCAGGTTTATTCGGTGGTCCCTTTCGGGCGGTTCGGTCCGGCTACGGTCGGGGGGCCTGGCCCGGTCGTCCCCCGCCGCCTTCCGCCGGCCCCGGCCAACCCGGTCGGGCCGATCGGCCGGGTTCGGTGCGGCACCGGTGCGGAATTGCTTCGTTCTGACCTGACCTGCTGCGACGTGTCCAGAAGCAACGGGGACCTGCTCCGGAACCCGTGCCCCGGAAAACCCTCCGTCAACGCTGATTCTGCATTCGTTCCGTCATTCCATCCCAAGAACGCCCATAGGCGAAATCTCAGGTGGCCTGCGGGTAAATTCCTCCAAACAAGTGAGAGTTCCAGCGGAGTGGCGCTGTTGCGCTGTTCTACAGTCGGGAACCAGGAGGGTGTGCGCCCGTGGCGCCTGCCGCACCATGCGGAGCGCCATGACCGATGATCGGCGCGCGCCGTGCACCGGTTCGGGAATCCGCAGGGCACTCCACGAAGATTTGGCCGAAACGGGCCAAACTTCGCAAGCCATGCCAACGCGCAGCCGTGCTCACGCGTCCCGTCACATGGGCGTATGGCAGTGCTCGTCAGCTCGAAAATTCCCACCCTGAAAAGAACGAAGGCGAGGGTGACCCCAGTGGACGTCGCTACCCCAACATCGGATCTGGTCGTCATCGGCTTGGGCTACGTCGGCCTGCCGCTGGCCCACCAGGCCACGCGCTCCGGGCTCGCCGTCACCGGGCTGGAAGTCAGCCCCACCGTCGTCGAGAGCCTCAACTCCGGCCGTTCGCACATCGACGACCTCGACTCCGCGGACATCGCCGAGATGGTCGAGGCGGGTTTCACCGCCACCACCGACCCGGCGGCGATCGCACACACCCGCAACATCGTCATCTGCGTGCCCACTCCGCTGTCCGACGAAGGCGGCCCCGACCTCGGCGCCGTCACCTCCGTCGGCCGGGCCATAGCGCCCCACCTGGCCCCGGGTACCCTGGTGGTACTGGAATCCACCACCTACCCGGGCACCACCGAAGAGGTCCTGCGGCCGCTGCTGGAAGAGTCCGGCCTGGTCGCCGGTTCCGACTTCCACCTCGCCTTCTCGCCCGAGCGCATCGACCCGGGCAACGCCACCTACGGCGTGGCCAACACGCCCAAGGTCGTCGGCGGCATGACCGAGCGCTGCGGCGAAACCGCCCGCGCCTTCTACAACCGCTTCGTCGACAACGTGGTCCAGGCGCGCGGCACCCGCGAGGCCGAGATGGCCAAGCTGCTCGAGAACACCTACCGGCACGTGAACATCGCCCTGGTGAACGAGATGGCCATCTTCTGCCAGGAACTCGACGTCGACCTCTGGGACGCCATCGCCTGCGCCGCCACCAAGCCGTTCGGGTTCCAGGCGTTCTACCCCGGCCCCGGGGTGGGCGGGCACTGCATCCCGATCGACCCGAACTACCTTTCCTACAAGGTCAAGACCCTGGGTTACCCGTTCCGGTTCGTCGAGCTGGCCCAGGAGATCAACGCCCGCATGCCCAGCTACGTGCTGCAGCGGTCGCTGGAACTGCTCAACGACGCCGGCCTCGCGCTGTCGCGTTCGCGCGTGCTGCTGCTGGGTGTCACCTACAAGGCCGACATCGCCGACCAGCGCGAGTCCCCGGCCCGCCCGGTCGCCCGCAAGCTGGCCGAGAAGGGCGCCACGCTGGTCTTCCACGACCCGCACGTCGAGGAGTGGAGCCTCAACGGCGAGGCCCTGCCCCGCGCGGCCGACCTGGAGCAGGCGATGGCCGAAGCGGACCTCACGATCCTGCTTACCGACCACAGTGTGTACACTCCCAAACTGCTCACCGAAAACGCGCGGCTGCTCCTGGACACTCGCGGTGTGCTGCGTCGGCTCGACCCGGCGGCGCTCCACGAGGAAGGCCACACGACCGCACCGATCACTCGTGAGGGGGTAGTCGTGCTCTGACGGGAGCACTCGCTATCCTGGCGCCCCCGCGACGATCGCCGACCGTCCCGCTGCAGCGAGGTGGCGACCGGAAGCCCGCGGGGGCTTCACCGACTCAACCTCTGGGTGTAACCCCGGTTTTCATCTGCTGTTTCCCGGCGTCCGTAGCTTGAAGAATCGGGCAAACAGCTCGAACTGGGGAAGAAACGCCCGGGAATTCGGCGTTCGGAAGTGGTGAACTCGCATATGCACGCTCTCGTGGCCACCGTGGTGCACCATCCCGAGGACGCTCGCATCCTGCACCGCCAGATCCGCGCTCTGCTCGACGCCGGCCATCAGGTCACTTACATGGCGCCCTTCGCCGACCGCGGTGTCACACCTTGGCAGGACCTCACCCCGATCGATGTCCCGCGCGCGGCCGGCCGGCGGCGCCTGGGCTCGCTTCGGGCGGCACGCAAGGCCCTGGCCGCCAAGGCTCCGCAGGCCGACGTCCTGCTCTTCCACGACCCCGAGCTCCTGCTCGCGCTGCCCCGCAAGCGCCCGGCGACCATCTGGGACGTCCACGAGGACGCGGCCGCGGCGCTGCTGACCAAGCCGTGGATGCCGCGCCCGCTGCGCCGTCCGCTGGGCCCCATAGTGCGCAGCTTCGAGCGGCGCGCCGAAAAGCAGATGCACCTGCTGCTGGCCGAGGAGGGCTACCGCGGCCGGTTCGCGCTATCGCACCCGGTCGTGCCCAACACCACCAACGTGCCCGCAGAGCTCGAACGCCGGCCCGGCACCGACCGGGTCGTCTACCTGGGCCACCTCTCCGAGGCCCGCGGCGCCAACGAGCTGGTCGAGATGGGCCGCCGGCTGCGTCCGCACGGCATCCGCGTCGAGGTCATCGGCGCCGCCGACCCGAGCATCCGGCCGATGCTGCGCGAGGCCCAGCGCGAAGAGTCCATCGAGTGGTACGGCTTCGTACCCAACGACCAGGCGCTGCGCATGGTCAGCGGCGCACTCGCGGGCATCTGCCTGCTGCAGGACACCCCGAACTACCGCAGCTCGCTGCCGACCAAGGTCGTCGAGTACATGGCGCACGGCCTGCCGGTCATCAGCACGCCCAACCCGGCCGCCGTTTCGCTGGTCACCGGGCGCAATGAAGGCGAGTGCGGGACCGTCGTACCCTTCGGCGACGGCGCCGCGGCGGCCGATGCCGTCCTGCGGCTGCAGTCGGACGCCGAACTGCGCGAGCGCTACTCGGCCACCGGGCACACCATCGCCCGCACGTCCTTCCACTGGCCGGTCCAGGCCGATCTGTTCGTGCAGCAGCTGGAGGAATGGGCGGGCACCGCGCCGAGCACGCCGCTGCCGGCGCAGGCCCGGGTCGAACTCGGCGGCCCGGCCACTCCGGCGGCCGACGCCGTTGAAGCCATGGAAAACGCCGACGGTGTCGGCACCGCCGAGTCCATGCCGGAGCCCGAACCCGCCAAACACTTGCCGCTGTAAAGCGACCCGCCGGCGGCCTGCGCAGGGCGGCAGACCGGCGGCGGGCCGCCGGGGCTGCCGCGGGTTGCCGGGAGCCGGCTGCTTACCGGGGCGGCTGTTTACCGGCCGGGCTCAGATGATCGGCGGCCGACCGGCGCGGGCCATCCGCCAAGCGGTGGACCAGCGCATGGGCGAGCGGGGGCCGCAGTCGCTGCGCCAACCCTCGGCGAACCCGCGGAACCAGGCCCGCAGCGCCGGCAGCGAGCGCACACGCAGCACCGTGATGGCGATCCACACGCCCAGGTGTCCAAGCGCCAGTGGCCACGGCAGGTTCCGGCGCACCAGCCAGACCCGGTTGCGGGCGTTGAGCCGGTAGAAGTCCTCGTGCCTGCTGGGGTGGGTGGAGGGGTGGTACATGACCGCTTCGGCGTCGTACTCGATGTGGTAACCGGAGTCGAGGACGCGCCAGGCAAGGTCGCTCTCTTCGTGGGCGTAGAAGAAGCCGCCGGGCAGCCCGCCCGCCTTTTCAAAGGCGGCGCGCCGCACGGCCGCCGCCCCGCCCAGAAACGTGGTGACCCGGCTGGAGCGCAGCGGGTCGCCGGCCCGCAACCGCGGCACGTAGCGGCGCTGGTCGGGGCCGCCATCAGGGTCGACGATCCGGAAGGTGAGGATGCCCAGCCCGGGATCGGCGGCGAACCTGCGGCTGACGTGGCGGGCGAGGTCGCGCGAGCGGTACCAGCCGTCGTCGTCGAGGAACAGCACGATATCGCCGCTGCAGGCCTTGACGCCGTGGTTGCGGCCCTCGGGAATGCCGATGTTGCGGGGCAGCTGGACGGTTACGACCTGCTCGGGAAGCGCGGGGAGTTCGGCGCCGTTGCTGACGACGATCAACTCCAGGTCGGCGTCTTCCTGCTCCAGGACGCTGGAGACCGCGCGGCGCAGCTCAGCCGGCCGGGTCCCCATGGTCAGGATGACGCAGGAGATCCTCAAGCGGTGCTCCTCTCCGTGCCCGGCCGAAGAGTCTTCGTAGTTAACACTACGGGAAGAGATGGTGCCGCCGAAGGGCACCCCGGAGGGTGCCGCGGCGGCCGGCTCGGCGGACGCGGACTCGGGACTGGTCGGCAGACCTGGACTCGTCATAGGTACCGTTCGATAACGTGGACGCACAATTGACGCAGCATGACGGTCGCATGGCGCGACTAACGAAATGATAAGTACTGCCGACCACCGCCGCGGCTGTGACGCGAAACACGCGCCGTATTCGCCCCGTGCGGTTCGGCAGGCGGCTACTCCAGGCGGCGCGAGGCCAGCACGCTCACCATGTGCAGGAACGTCTGCACCACGGCGACCGCCACACACACCGCGACCAGCGCCCGGGTCGCCATCAGGTCGCCGCGCACCAGGTCGATCACTGCGGTGCCCAGCGCCAGCAGCGACAGCTCGACCGAGAGGATGACCCGGTGGAACCGCAGCGCCGCGGCCGCCTTGCGGGCCATGCCCAGCCGCGCCGAACGGGGTGCGAGCGCGGCGTCGGTGACCTTCTCGGGCAGGCCGGCCTTGGCCCGGGCCACCACGACGTTGTCGGTTTCGGCCTTGATGAGCGCGGCGCCGAGCGCGGCGGCCATGCCCGCGATCACCCAGCCGCCGGCGTCGAACCCGCCCTGCGCGCGCACACCCAGCCCGATGAGCAGGGCGACCTCGGCCAGGTAGTGCCCGATCCGGTCCAGGAAGATCCCGGCCACACTGGTGCGGCCGGTGAACCGGGCGACCTCGCCGTCGGAGCAGTCCAGCAGCAGGTAGACCTGCACCAGGAGCACCGCCAGCACGGCCGACCACAGCCCGCCCAGGGCCAAAACCGCGCCGCCGAGCACCCCCGTGGCCATCATCAGGTAGGTGATGGGGTTGGGCGGCACGCCCAGCCGCACGAACACCACGCTGAGGTAGGGCGAGAGGTCGCGCATGTAGAGCCGGCCCGCCCAGTGCTCCTCGTTCAGGCGCTCCTTGATGCCCGCGGGCTGTCCGCCCGAGCGCACCTCAGCGATCGATGGTTTTGGCATACTCCGCCACGCTCCGCCTGATGTCGTCGTCCGATAGGGCCAGGTGCTCCAGCACGGTGTAGCGCCCCGGCCGGGTGGCCGGAGCATGGGACACCGCGCGTGCGAACTGCTCCTCGTCCAAGCCGACGTCGCCGGGCAGAGCGGGCAGGCCGTGGCGGCGCAGGCAGGCGCGGAGCTCGTTCATGCGCGCCTCACCGAAACCCTGGTAGCGGCTGCGCAGGAAGTAGGCGTAGAGGGCGCCGATACCGGCCAGTTCCCCGTGGTTGCTCGTTCCCGGGTAGAGCTGGTCGATGGCGTGCAGCACCTCGTGGCACGCGCCGCTGGCCGGGCGGCTGGACCCGGCCACCGACATCGCCATGCCGGAAAGCACCAGGGCTTCGGCCAGCGCGGTCAGAAAGTCCTGGGAGTCCACGGTGTCGCGGCGGTTGACGATGGCCTCGGCCGCGGTGCGGGCAAAGGTGACCGCCATGCCGTCGACGGGTTCGCCCTGTTCGCGGCCTGCCAGCTCCCAGTCGGCGATGGCCGACAGGTTGCTCACGACGTCGCCGATGCCCGAGCGCACCAGGCGCTGGGGGGCGGCGCGCACGTAGTCGACGTCGACCACGACCGCGACCGGCATCGTGACGCCGTAGGAGCCCTTGCCGCTCTCATGCTCCAGGGAGCTGACCGGCGAAGCGATGCCGTCGTGGGAGAGGTTGGTGGCCACGGCGACCATCGGGATGCCGGCCATCGAGGCCGCGAACTTGGTCACGTCGATGGTTTTGCCGCCGCCGATGCCGGCGACCGCCTCGTAGGCGCCCGAACGCAGCTTCTTGCCCAGCTCGGTGGCGACATCGACACTGCCGCCTTCGACCTTGAACACCTCGCAGTGCGGCAGGTCCAGCTCGCCGGCGATCTGGGAGCCCTGCCCCGGCCCCACGGCCACGGCGATGCGGCCCTCGTTGGCGATGCGCCGGTCGGCCAGGACGGTCCCCAGTGAGGCGATGGCCCCCTGGCGGACGTCGATGGCCAGCGGCGCGTTGATCATGCGGGCTAGTAGCGGCATGCGATCTCCCTGGCGAGGTTCAGGTCGTCGTGGTCGTCGACCTCGACCCAGTCGACCTCGCCGATCGGCGCAACGGCGACCTTGCCGCCCCGGTCGACCAGCTCCTGGAACCCGTCCTCGTAGTACAGCTGGGGGTCGCGCTCCCAGGTCGCCTGCAGCGCGTCGGCCAGCCGCGCACCCAGCGAGCCCTCGATGAGGGTCGCGCCGATGTACTCGCCGGCGGCCTCGGCGGGGTCCATGAGCTTGGTGATGCGGCTGAGGTGGCCCGACCCGTCCAGGGTCACCTTCATCTCTTCGTCAGCCAGAGTTTTGGCATTGTCCACCGCAAGGAGCAGTTCCGGCCCGCGCGCGGCGAGTAGCGTCTTCTCGACACTCACCGGGTGGACGGTGTCGCCGTTGACGAGGAGGACGCCTTCGGAGAAGTACTCGCGCGCGGTCCACAGGGAGTACGCGTTGTTCCACTCCTCGGCCTTGTCGTTGTAGGCCAAGGTCAGGTTCACGCCGTGGCGGCGCTCCAGCTGCGCCTTGCGCTGTTCGACCGCCTCAGCGCGGTAGCCCACGACCACGACCACGTCGGTCAGGCCCGCAGCGGCGAGATTGCGCAGCGAGATGTCCATGATGGTCGTCTCACCATCGACCGGCACCAGGGCCTTTGGCAGGGTGTCGGTGTAGGGGCGCAGGCGGCGGCCCGCTCCAGCGGCAAGAACCATTCCGAGCATGTGGGCGTGCTCCTCCTTAAGTCGTGGAGGCGTCGACGCCTCCCGATTCGTTGCGCGGCGCGTCCGCATCCGCGATCGGGGCCGCCATCCAGCTCGCCGCGGCTTCCCAAACGAGCAATACCGCAAGGTAACCCGTCAGTACACCGTAGGTGAACGGCAGCCAACCTAACGCCCCGCCGGCGGCAACGACCACCATGCGCCCGTCCCAACCGAGCATCGCCTGCATGGCCCAGGGGGGCGGGCGCAGACCGCTGCGCGTGCGGTGCACGGCGTCGGCGTGGTGCAGTGCGACCGCAGTCAAGAGTACGAAAACCAGCGGACCGGGTACGCCGGACCCGTAGCCGAGCGCGAACAGGTAAAGGTACTCCGTCGCGCGCAGGAGGGGCGGGACCAGCCGGTCCAGGCGTCCGTCGTGCGGGTGCCCGGAGGCGACTCCGGAGAGCAGTAGCGCGGCCACCGGTGCGAACAGGGTAATGCCTTGCATCTGGCCCAGGCCCGCCAGGATGACGACCCCGGCGACCACCGCCCCGGCCACCGCGGGAAGCAGCGGGGGCAGACCGCCGGCGGCGAGGCGGCCCAGGCCGGTGCTCAGGTGGCCGTCGTCACGCAGGAAACGCAGGTCCGCATCGTCGCGGACGGGCGGCCGAGGGGGTGCGCCCATAGTTCACCTCTGGATGTCTCGGGTCGGGTTGCCGACGAGCTCTGCGGTAACCGCGAGGGCGCAGCCCACGATCAATGCGACGAAAGTCACTCGAACGTCCCAAATCAATATGGTAACGGCCACTACGCCGAACCGCGCGGCCTGCGGGAAGTCCATGGCGGGCCGGAACGGGAGCCTGGCACGCCGCAGGATGCCGGGGCCGACCGGGCCGGAGTGCGGCGCGCTGCGGGCCGCGCCGGGCTGCGGTGCGGCGCCGGGTTCGGCGGGCCCGCCGCCGTCCTCGGCGCCGGCCCCTGGACCCAGGGTCTCGGCGCGTCCGGCCCGCCAGCCCGGCCATGGGGCGCCCTTGGGCAGGGTGCGGATGCGCAGCGGCGGCTCGGGCGGGGTGTCGGGGCGGTCCGGTTCCGGGGCGGTATCGCCGCTGGAGCCGCCACCGCGGTCGCCCCCGTCACCGGCGCCGCCGAGGAGTTCGGCGGCCAGGGAGTCGTCGCCGGGCGCTTGGCCGGCCCCGTGGCGGCTGGGGTCGGCGGCGCCGACCGGCCAGTCGGCCCCGCCGTTGGCGGTCCACTCCGGATCGCCGAGCCGCGCTTCGCGCGCGGCCGTGATGGAGTCGCGCAGCGCGACGGCGATGAGCGCCCCCGCCGCCCAGGCCCAGGCGTCGGCTACTCCGGCGACCGCGCCGCCGATCGCCAGCCCGGCGAAGACGGCGTACTCGCGCAGCCGCGCCAGCATCACCGCCAGCCACAGGTCCAGCCGGTCGCGGCGCAGGCGCCCGGCGGCGATGCGCATCCGGTGGGCCAGCAGGTCGGTGGCCAACACGGCTGCCAGCAGCAGCGAACCGCACACGGCGCCGCGCAGCCCGCCCTCGGTGAACCACAGTGCAGCCGCAACGGCGAGCACCAGGCCGATGCGGGACATGGCGGCCTGGCTGACCCGGCCCGCGGACGGCCGGCCGCTGAACGGGCGGAAGCGCCCGGCGCCCGCATCGACATCAGACACGGCAGTGCCCCTCCCACGCGCCCCGGCCCTGCCGGACGGGTCGCCGGCGGCCGGACCCACCCAACACGGCCTGGCCTTCACCGTGTACCCAGAGGGGTACTTGAGGCAACCACCGGCACACCGGGCAACCCGGGAGGAGTCCATTCAGGCACGGTGGTCGGCGTGCAGATCGGACCGGTAGGCGGCCAGCGCCGTGTCGATGTCGGTGTCCAGCGCCAGGGCGCCGTCCTTGAGGTACAGCCCGCGGCTGCAGAAGTGCCGCAGGTCGTCCTCGCTGTGGGAGACCAGCACCATCGTCCGGTCATCGGCCAGCATGCGTTCGATGGCGCCGTAGCACTTCTGCTTGAACTCGCGGTCGCCGACCGCCAGCACCTCGTCGACCAGCATGATCGGATGTTCCAACTGGGCGACCAGGGCGAAGCCGAGCCGGACCTTCATGCCGCTGGAGTAGTGCCGCACGGGCATGTCGACGTAGGCCGCGCGCAGGTCGGCGAACTCCACGATCGCTTCGAACCGCTCGTCGAGCGCCTGGCGGCTCATGCCGTGCAGAGAGCCGACGAGGTGGATGTTCTCGCGCCCGGTGAGCCGGCTGTTGAATCCGGCGCGCAACTCCAGCAGCGGCGCGACCCTGCCGCGGACCTCGACGCCGCCCTCGTCGGGGATGAGCACTCCGGCGATCAGCCGGAGGAGGGTGGACTTGCCCGTGCCGTTCCTGCCGACGATGCCCACGCACTCGCCCCGGCGGATGCAGAAGGACGCGCCGCGCACCGGCCAGAAGGGGCCGTTCGCGGCGCCGGGGGCCCGCTTGGCGCCCAGGAGCACCTCGCGCAGGCTGCGCCGGTGCCTGCCGCCTGCCGGGAAACTGATGCCGAGCCCGGTGGCCTCGATGACGGGCTCCGCCATTGCAGCTCCTTCACAGCTCTTTCAGCACCGCTGCCTCAAGCCGCCGGAATGCCAGGTACCCCGCGATGAGGACCAGCACCGAGCCGCCGATGCTGGTGGCCAGAATCAGGGCGTTGGGGGCATCGGCCGGGTACCAGACCGCGTGGTGCATCTTGAAGATACCCAGTAGCGGATTGAACTGGAAGAGAGTGACAAACCAGGCGGGGAAGCGGTCCGACTCCAGTACCAGGGCCGACGGGATGATGATCGCCGAGGCGTAGAACAGCACCCGGTTCAGGATGCGCACGACCCGCTCGACATCGCGCACCAGCACGTTCACCGGCGCCAGCAGCAGTGTCATACCCAGCGAGAACACGAGCTGCACGGTGACCGCCAGCGGCAACCACACCAGCAGGCCCTGGGCGCTGGTGCGCCCGCCCAGCGCGACGGCGAAGACCAGCAGCACCGGCCAGGTGAACAGGTAGTCGACGAACTTCGCGGCGACCGCCTGGATCGGGAAGATCTCCCGGGGGACCTGCATCGTGGTGATGAGTTTGGCGTGGGTGATGAGAGCCGTGGGCGCCTGCCCGAGCGACTGGGAGAACCACAGCCACGGCAGCAGGCCCGAGATCAGGAAGAGCGGGTAGCCGCCGGGGGCGTCGCCGCCGCCGGGCACCCCGCGCCCGGTGCCGAAGATCAGGCCGAAAACGAAGAAGTACACCGCGGCCATCGCAAGGGGTTCCAGCATCGACCACGCGTAGCCCAGGACCGAGCTCTGGTACTTGACCTTCAGATCGCGCCGCACCAAGAGGCCGACGACCTGCCGGTTGCGCCAGACGGACAGCGCCCGTGCGGCCACCGCCACCTCCTCGGGATGTCCTCCGCAGCCGGCGGCCGAAGGGCGCGGAGGGCGCAACCAGCCTACCCGCGCGGGACCGCGCCGCCGGGCCTGTGCCGGGCCTGTGCCGGGCCTGTGCCGCCCGGATCCTCCCGCCGCCCGGGTCCGGCTGCCGGAGTCCGCTAACCTCGGTTGGTGCAAATGCCGTCCGGTCCCGACCGCGGCCGCCTCCCGCCGATCCCGCCCGACGTGTGCCGCCTTCGGCCCCGGGCGCGGCCGCCGGGAGCGGGACCGGCGCCCGCGCGGCCGCGGCCAGGGAGGAACACACGATGGCGGTGGACCCGGTCCCGCCCGCACATCCGGACCCGGGCGCGCGCCCGCACGTCACCGCGGCGGTGCTGGCGGGCGGCATAGGCGCGCGCATGGGCGGCGAGCGCCCCAAGCAGCTCCTGCCACTGGCGGGGCGCACGGTGCTCGAACACGCCCTTGCCGCGTTCTGCGCCGCGCCCGAGATCGACGACGTCGTCCTGCTGATGTCCGCCGGGTACCTGCCCGAGGCCGAGCAGGCCGCCGCCGCGGTCGAGGGGTCGGCGAAGGTTTCGGCCGTCCTGCCGGGCGGGGCCAGCCGCACCGAGACCTCCGCGGCGGCACTGCGCGCGCTGGAACACCGCGGCGACGGCGACCTGGTGCTGCTGCACGACGCCGCGCGCCCGCTGGTGACCCCGGAGGTCATCGGCGCCTGCGTCGGGGCGCTCGCCGAGTCCGGCGCCGTGGGTGTCGCCGTCCCGGCCGGCGACACGGTGGTGGAGGTCTCCGCCGGCGCCGGCGGCGCCGAGGTACTGCACAGCGTGCCGCCGCGGTCGTCGCTGCGCCGCATGCAGACACCGCAGGGGTTCCGACTGGGGGTGGTCCGGCGCGCCTACCGGCTGGCGCTGGCCGACCCCGCTCTGGCGGCCACCGACGACTGCGGTGTGGTGCTGCGCTACCTGCCCGGCGAGGAGGTCCGCATCATCGCCGGCGACGAATCCAACATCAAGGTGACCAACCCCGGCGATGTCGAACTCGCCGAGACCCTGCTGCGCGTGCGCAGCGGCGCCGGGCCGGCCGCCGGGCACGCCGGGCGGGCGCAGGAGCACCGCCGGCCCGCCGACCGGCAGGAGGCGCGGGGGTGACCGTCTTCAGCGCGCCCGAGGTGATCGGGCACCGCGGGGCCGGGCGCGGCTCCGAATCGGGCCGCCCGGAGAACTCCGCGGAGTCCTACCGGGCGGCGGTGGCGGCCGGTGCCGAGTGGATCGAGATCGACGTGCGGCGCACCGCCGACGATGCGCTGGTCGTCAACCACGACGCCGCCCTGCCCGACGGGCGGCCGATCATCGACCTGCCCGGCGAGGTGTGCCGCGAGCACGGCCTGCTGGCCCTGGACGAGGCGCTGGCGGCGGTACCCGCGTCCATCGGGCTGGACATCGACGTCAAGACGGTGATGGAGGACGCGGTCGACCCGCCGGAGCGGCGCACCGCGGCCCTGCTGCTGCCGGTGCTGCGCCGCGAGGCCGAGCGCCGCCGCACCGCCGCGGGCCGCGAGCGCCTGTTCGTGTGCTCGTTCGACCCCGCGGCGCTGCTGTCGGTCCGCGAGCACGCGCCGGAGATCCCGGTGGCGTGGATGCCGTTCGTGCGCAACCCCTTGGACCAGGCGGTGGCCGGCGCCGCCGGGCTCGGCTGCGCGATCGTCGCCATCGACGCCCGCTCCTTCGGCCTGGCCGGCGACCCGCCGGTCCCGGGCCGCCGCGAGGTCGGCTACACGGTCGGGCTCGCGCACCGCGCCGGCCTGGAGGTGGTGTCGTGGTGCCCCGACCCCGTGGACGCGGCCCGCTTCGCCGATGCGGGCGTGGACGCGGTGGTCGTCGACGACGTTCCGGGGGTGGCGGCGGCCCTCAAGGGGGCCTGAGGGGAGCCACTCGTCCGCGGGGGTGACCCCGATCGCTGCCGCGTCACCGACCTCAGGCGTGCTGCTCGCGGTTGGCCCGGGCCACGCGGGAGTCGGAGCCGAGGCCGGGGGGGCTGGTGAGGAAACCCGTGCCCCAGGCCATGTGCATGGCGGCCAGGGCCACCGGGATGCTCAGGCGGGCCTTCGCGGGCAGGCCGGCGCCCAAGGGGACCGAGACTGCGAGGATCGCCGCGGCGTAGGTGCCGGGGACCAGCCAGGCGGGCCAGAACACGAACCCGCCGACAAGGCCGAGTGCGATCGCGGCCACGGCCGCGGGCGGGGCCAGGTAGCGCAGGTTGATGGTGCCCTTGTGCTGGCGGGCGACCACGCGGCGCCAGCGCCCGTAGTTGAAGTACTGCTTGGCCAGCGCCCGCACGGTGGGGCGGGGCCGGTAGGAGACCCGCATCCGCGGCTGGAACCAGACCGTTCCCCCGCTGGTGCGGATGCGGTGGTTCATCTCCCAGTCCTGGGCGCGCAGGAACGCCTCGTCGTAGCCGCCCACGCGTTCGAGCGCCGAGCGGCGGAAAACGCCGAGGTAGACGGTGTCGGCGGGGCCGCCTGCGCCGCCGGTGTGGAAGCGGGCGTTGCCGACGCCGACCTTGGAGGTCATAGCGGCGGCCACCGCTTTCTCCCACGGGGTTTCGCCTTCGGCTGCCATGATGCCGCCCACGTTGTCCGCGCCGGTCTCCTCGATTGTGCGCACCGCGACCGCAAGGTAGTCGGCGGGCATCATCGAGTGGCCGTCGATGCGCGCCACGATGGTGTGCGAGGACGCTCCGATCGCGGCGTTGAGCCCGGCCGGGGTGCGGCCGGTGGGGTTGGCGACCACCTGCACCCGGGCGTCCTCGGCCGCGATGCCGTCGGCGACCTCCCGGGTGCGGTCGGCGGAGGGGCCCACGGCGAGCACGACTTCGAGTTCGCCCGGATAGTCCTGGTCGAGGACGTGGCGCACTGCCGAGGCCAGGTGGCGCTCCTCGTTGACGACGGGCATGACGACGGATACGGCCGGCCAGATCACAGGCGATTCCAACGGTCAGGCTGCACGGGGTGCGCGGCCGCTTCGCGGCTCTGCAGTCGATACGGTACTGCACTTTGCGGCCGCAACCGGCCATGGCCGCGGGCCCTCCGGCCGCGGCGGGCACAGGTGTTTTCGGACGCCGGGACGGCGGGCTCGCCGAACCGGGCGCTGAACCCCGCGCACCCCCGCAGCGTCTCAACTGCAGAAGCGCCGGACCACCATCGGTGCCGGCACTGCCGCCGAACAGGGCAACACGCCGAGAGGCGACATCGGGCGAGTGATCGGTGGATTCGGTGACAACCTAGTAACGCTAATCGGGGGCCGGTGGACTCGCGGAACCGGCAGCGCAGCGCGCTTCCAGCCGCTCCGCCGACCCGTTCCGCCCCGCGCAGCGCCGCGGAGCGGCGAGCGGACGGAGGGTGCTGTGAGCGACCGCACCGGTGACGACCGGCGCAGCGGAAAGGGCGATCCCGGCGGCGAGTTCCGGCGGATGCGTTCCGCACCAACCCCGCCGCAAGGCTCGGCGCGGGCGTTCTCGCCGCCCAGCGCCCGGATCCGCCGCCAGCGGGCGCTGCTGCTGCTGGCCGGGACCATGTCCGTGCTGGTGCTGCTGGCATCGGGTACCGCGTGGTCGCTGACCGGGTGGGTTTCGGGACAGCTGAACCGATTCGACGTCTTCGGTGCGCTCGCCGACGGCGGGCGCCCGGAGGTCGGTGCCACCGGTGCGCTGAACTTCCTGGTCATCGGCTCCGATACCCGCGACGGTATGGACCGCGGCGAACAGAACGAACTGGGCGTGGGCGACGCCGACGGCAAGCGCTCGGACACGATGATGCTCGTGCACCTCAACCACGAGCGCGACCACATCACCGTGGTGGGCATCCCCCGCGACTCGTGGGTCGACGTTCCCGGCCACGGCAAGAACAAGATCAACGCCGCCTACTCCTTCGGCGGCCCGGCCCTGGCCGTGCAGACCGTGGAGTCGGCGACCCATGTGCGCATCGACCACTACGTCGAGGTCGACTTCGGCGGGTTCGTCAAGATGGTCGACGCGCTGGGCGGCATCAAGGTCTGCCTGCCCGAGCCCATCAACGACCCCAAAGCCCACCTGCAGATGGAGGCGGGCACGCACAGCGTCGGCGGCACCCGGGCACTGGCCTTCGCCCGCACCCGCCAGACCGCCGGCGGCGACCTCGACCGCATCGACCGCCAGCAGCAGGTCATCTCGGCGATGCTGGAGACCGCGCTGAGCACCGACACCCTGTCCGACCCGCAGCGCTTCGGCGAGTTCGCCGACACCGCGCTGAACTCGATCACCGTGGACCAGGGCCTGGACACGTCGCGGATCAACGAGCTCGCCGGCCGGCTCCGCGGTATCGGGCTGGGCGATGTCGCCCTCACCACCGTCCCCGTCGACCAGGCGGATTACGAAACCCCGCACGGTGACGTCGCCGTCACCTGGGACCGCGAAGCCGCGGCCGACATGTTCGCCAAGATCAACGCCGACAAACCGCTCAACGGCCCCCAGGACGGCGGATCGGGCGGCGGATCCGGCGGCGGGGGAACGGGTGGGGGCGAGCCCTCCGGGCCGGGCGAGGTGAACCTGCAGGTCTTCAACGGCACCGGGCAATCCGGGCTGGGCGCGCAGGTCAGCAGGGCCTTCAGCGACGCCGGTTTCCAGGTCGCCACGCCCGCGCGCAACTGGTCGGAGACCGACGTGGCCGAGACCCTGGTGCGCCACGGCCCGCAGCACAAGGCCGCCGCCGAACTGGTGGCCGGGGCCGTGCCGGGGGCCGTGCTGCAGGAGGACGCCGGGCTCGGCGAGCAGATCCAGGTCGTTGTGGGCTTCAACTACCGCGAGGTGCAGCCGCCCGGCGCTGGTGAACCCGCCGCCGCACCGCAGCCGCAGGAACAAGAGCAGGAACAGCAGCAGGCCACCGGGGCCGGTACGTCGAACGCCTCGACCGCCCGCGAGAACGTCTGCGCCGACTGACGCCCGCAGGAGTGGGAGCGGTGTCCCCGCGGTCCCGCTGCGCGGGGCTGGGCCGGCCGGTGCGGTCCTGCGCGGGCGGGGCCTGCGGCGAGCGCTGGGATGCCCGCCCTGCGGGCGATACCGTGGGATACCCGGGTCCGCTGCCGGGGACGTACGGCGACCCCCTGAGGAGCCACGATGCTGCACCACGTGATCGGTCTCTTGGCCGGTGCGGTCCTTGCCCCGGCCCTGTGGCTGGCGCTGGGCTGGTCCGGCGGGCAGGTGTCGCCCGCCCTGGACGGCGGCGGCTCCGGCACTCCGCCGGCCCTTACCGCTGTCGCGGTCCTGATGATCGCCGGGTTGGCCTGCGGGTTCATGGCGAGCGCCCGCATTTCGCCGCTGGCCGCGCTGATCTGCGGCGGCCTGGTGCTGGGTTATGCGCTGTGGCCGATCATGGCGCCGGGCAGCCTGGCGAACGCGCTGCCGGGGTGGGTGCCCACCGACTCGCTCTTCCACCCGCGGGGTCCCGGTCTGGTGCTGGCGCTGCCGCTGGGCACGCTGCTGTTCATCTCCGGGGTTGTGCCGTCGCGGTGGCGGTCCCGGCGCGAACCCGACCCATACCCGCAGCCGATCGCGCCGCCTCCGGCCGATGCGGTCGCCGCCGAACCACGCGGGCCCGAACCCGCCGAGCCGCCGCTGGGCGACCCGGACAAGACGACCACACCCATGACCCGGGAGCGGATGACACGGCGCCGGATGGGCCGGCCCCGTTGGAAGGCGACCTCCCCCGAGCCCGCGAGCGACACCTTGGAGTTCGAGCGCGACGAGCCCCGCTGAGGCCGCGGGCACCGGCGCCCGAGCGGACCCGCTCGCCGCTGCGCCCGCCGGGTGAGCGCCCGGCCCGCGGCGTTGCCGCGGTCCGCACCGACCCCTGGCACATGCCCGCCGTTCCGGGCTAGCGTTGGCTTCCAGCGCGTCCTGCGGTGAGGAGCCGGTGCCATGTCCAACGGTCTGCGTCATTTCCTCGGGCTGCCCATCGCGGTCGTGGTCACCCCCGTTTTCGCGGCGGGGCTGGCCTGGGCGCCGCACTGGGCGCAGCGCGCCGGTTCGGGCTACGACCCGACCGCCGTACCCGGTGTGCCTCCGTGGGTGCCGCTCGTGGCCGTACTGGCCGTACTGGGCCTGCTGCTGGGGCTGGTCGCCGGCTCGCGGGTCTCGCCGGTGGCGGCGCTGCTGTCCGGGCTGGCCCTGGGCGCGGCGGGTGTCCTGGAAACCGCGGCGCTGCCCATGCCGGACATCGCCACGGTGCTGGCGCTGCGCCCCGGTTCGGGCGGCGGCACCCCCTGGTTCGAGTGGGGGCCGCTGTTCACCGTGGTCGGCACCGCCCTGTTCTGCTCGGCGCTACCGCCGTCGCGCTGGCGGGGCCGCGACCGCGGGGACGAGGCCGCCATCGCCTACCAGGGCTCCTACGGAGGCGACCGCGGCGGTTACGAGCAGGCCGGTGCCCCCGCCGCCTCCCCCGCTACTCCGCCCCAGGGCACCCCGGCGACCACCTGGGACGCCGACGGCATGCCGCCGCGCTACCACGTACCCGAGCCCCCGGGCAGCGGGCCGCGGGCCGCGGGCTGGAACGACCGCCGCCCGGGCGCGGGCGGCGGCACCGGATACCCGTCCCCGCCCGGCTGAGCGGACCGGCACAAACCGCAACACCGGCCACC
>NZ_BAAGYZ010000092.1:0-943 GCF_054778995.1 Streptomonospora sediminis | reverse complement strand
ACCTCAACCCCCGCACCACCCACCACACCCCCACCAACCCCACCCACCACCGGCCAAAACCGCTCCCGCTGAAACGCATACAACGGCAAACCGACCGCGGCCGGCGCCGGGCCGTCGCCGGTACCGGCCGTGATCACCGCGGGCCAGTCGACGGCCGCTCCTTCCACATACAAGCGGGCCACCGCAGTCAGCAGGGTGTCGGCCTCGGGCCGGTCGCGGCGCTGAGCACCGACCACCACCGCCTCCGGCGCGACCTCGCCCACCGCCGGCACCAAAACCGCATCCGGACCCACCTCCACGAACCGGGAAACGCCGCGTTCGACCAAGTCGGCGATGCCCGCGCCGAACCGGACCGGGCGGCGCACGTGCGAAACCCAGTACTCCACCGAGCACAGCAGATCCGGATCCGCCAGTTCGCCCGTCAGATTCGACACCACCGGCAGTTCGGGGCGGTGGAACTCCACCTGCTCCAGGCACCGGGCGAACTCGGCCAGCATCGGGTCCATGTGGTGGGAGTGGAACGCATGGCTCACCCGCAACCACCGCGTCTTGCGCCCCCACCCCGCGACCGTGCCTTCGATATCGCCCACCGGGTCCACATCGCCCGAAACCACCACCGAGCCCGGACCGTTGACCGCCGCCACACCCACCCGATCAGCCAACCCGTCAAGAAGGGGGAGGATCTCGGCTTCGGTGGCCTGCAGCGACACCATCGCCCCACCCGCAGGCAACGCCTGCATCAACCGGCCCCGCGCCGCCACCACACTGCAGGCATCGGACAGCGACCACACCCCCGCCACATAGGCGGCCGCGAACTCACCCACCGAATGGCCCATCACGTAATCCGGCGTAATCCCCCAGGACTCCAGCAACCGGAACAGCCCGACCTCGTAGGCGAACAACGCCGGCTGGGTGTAGCCGGTCTCGTCCAAGGACTCACCCG